>NZ_JBEOTZ010000005.1:0-84918 GCF_040303825.1 Streptomyces sp. NPDC094143 | reverse complement strand
GAACGGCCCCCGGGTCCCGCAGGGCTGGACGGCCTTGGGTCCGGGGGGATGGGTGGCCTTGGGTCCGGGGGGGATGGGTGGCCTCGGCATGATGGCGGGATGCGCGCGCCCGCGGAGCCGCAAGGGGCCGTCGCGGAAACGGCACGGAGCCGGCGGAAGCGGGACCCGCCTGCTCGAACGGGCCGCTCACCGAGGCGGAGGCAGCCCGTCCCGCGAGGCGTCATGGAGCCGGCCGCCGGATCCCGGGGTGTGGGCGTCGGGAGCCGGCGGCCGGAGGTCGCGGTGAACTCGGGTCAGGGATCAGGGTGTTGCCCGGGCCAGCCTCTCCCCGCTCTGCGGCTGTGCCGCCGGTGCGGGGGTCGCCCGGGTGCCGGCGGGGAGCAGGCGCGTGGTGATCAGTCCGGCCAGGGCTGCCGCCCGCGGCCCGGGCGGCAGGGTGACGAACTCGGTGCCCGACGTGGAGTGCCGGCTCCATGGTGCGAGGCTGGGCCCTCCGGGCAGCGGGCCCGCGCAGACCACCAGCCGGCTCTCGGTGACCGTGCGGCGTACGGCGTGCGCGGGCCCTGACGTGCGCGGCGCCGGGGCCCAGCCGGGCGCGACCGCGTCGGACACGAACAGGGTGGTGCAGACGGCGTGTCCGGCCGCCCTCTCGAACGCCCCGGCCAGCGCGAGCCCGAGGTAGGCACCGGCCCCCCAGCCGTGCAGCGCGAACCGGCCGGTCACGCCCGCGTCGCGGACCTGGCGGACGAGACCGCCCGCCAGGTCGGGCAGGGCGCGCCCCGCCGCCGTGCAGGGGCGGGGCGCGTCGGCGGCGGGCCGCAGGACGACCGGCCGGAGGGCGGCGGGCAGGGCGCGGACCAGTCGGGTCACGTCCGCCGCCGGGGTGTCCGGTCCCGGCAGGAGCACCAGCGGGAACCGTGCCGCGCTCACCGTCATGTCGGTCTCCTCCCGGTTCGGGGTGACACGGAGGTCAGTGCGTGGGGCCGACATCGGTCGCCAGGACCCGGTGGTGTCCGTCCGCGCCGTGCGCACCGGCGGCTCCCGTCGTCGCGCCCGCCCAGGCGAGCACCGCCGTCATGACCACGGCCAGCGCCGCGTGCCCCAACCACCGCATGTCGTGTTCCTTTCGAGCCGTCCGTTTCCGGTGTGCCACGAGAGTGCGACGGGCGGGTCCCGACGGCGTCCCGGTGCGATACCGGCCGCATACCCCGGACGGCCGGCCGCGGTCGGGTCAGGTGGGGCCGGGTGTCCAGGTACCGCGTGCGTACAGGTACGCCCGGGTCACCAGACGGGCGACGACGGCCGTCTCGGCCTCGTCGCGCGGGCCGTAGACGAGCAGCGAGCCGCGCGGGGCGGCGGCCGTGCCCCAGCCGGCCGCGATCACCGCCTCGCCCCAGGGGGCGGGCAGCATCAGGTGCAGGCTGCCGTCGTAGGGCGGATGCACGTGCCCGAACTCCGAGCCCGCGAGGAACGCCTCGGCCGGTCCATGGGCGAGGACCGGTGCGAGGTGGAACGCACGAGTCCCCCGTACGCAGACGTACGAGGGACCCGTGCGGACCCCGTCGAACGCGCTGACCGCGTCGACGAGCCGTTGTGTCAGCCCGGCGGGCGCCGGGTCGGTGAGCTGTTCGACCGGGTCACCGGTGACGACCAGTGGGGCCGGTCCGCAGCGCGGCGGCAGAGGCATGTCCCCTCACCCTCCCGCCGTGCCGGAGGGCAGCAGATGGCGGTTCACCGCCCGGGCCGCCGCCGCCAGTTCGTCCCGGCACACCACCTCGACGCCCGCCGCGCGGAGGGTCTCCACGCCGGTGCAGTCCGCCACGAACAGCGGCGGTTCCCGCCAGGCCACGACGACCCGTCCGATGCCCGCGGCCAGGACGAGTCCGGCGCAGGGGGACGGGGACGAGGCCCGGCGGGTGCACGGTTCGAGGGAGGTGTAGAGGGTGGCGTCGCGCAGGCCCGGCCCGGGGTCGCCCAGGGAGCGCAGGGCGGCCTCCTCGGCGTGGACGCGGCCGCCGTCCTGGCGGGAGTACCCGCGGGCCAGTTCCCGGCCGTCCGCGGCGACCAGGATCGCCCCGACGGAGAACGCGGTCGGCGACGACGGGCACCGGCGGGAGAGGTCCACCGCGCGCCGTAACCACTCCAGGTCGCTCCCGGGGCCCGGTCTGTCCCGGCGGCCCGTCACGGCGGCACCCTGCCGATCACCATCCCGGCCGGCGCCGGAGCCGGACGGCTGTTCACCGGCCCCACCCCGCTCCGTCGGCGGTCGGGGTCTCGGCGAGCCGGAACCCCATGGCGTACAGGTCCCGCCGGTACCAGCCGTGGCGGCGGCGGCAGCGGGACAGGTCGGCGAAGCGGGTGAAACTGCCGCCGCGGGCCACCCGGTAGGGGGTGCCGGTGTCCCCGTGCAGGTCGTCGTCGACGAGGTGGCCGCCCGGGTAGGGCCGGTAGTCGTCGGCGACGTACTCCTCGACGTTGCCGCCCATGTCGTACGTGCCGAACGGGCCGCGTCCCGCCGGGTACATGCCGACCGGGGTGGTGGTCAGGGGGCCGTACTCGACGGTGTTGGCGCGGTCCTCGCCGGGTTCCTCGCCCCAGGGGTAGGCGCGTCCGTCGCCGCCGGAGGCCGCGTACTCCCACTCCGCCTCGGTGGGCAGCCGGAAGGCCCGGCCGGTGCGGCGGGCGAGCCAGGCCGCGTAGGCGTCGGCGTCCTGCGGCGACACGCTCCACACCGGGTGGTTGGCCAGCTGGGGCGGGTAGACGCCGAACCGCCAGGAGGTGGGCAGGGAGGCGTCCGGGTTCTCCGTCAGGAACAGGCGGTACTCCGCGTTGGTGACGGGGTAGCGGGCGATGCGGAAGGCGGCGATGTCGGCTTCGTACTCGGGCGCCTCCTTCGCGATCCACGCGCGGGTCACGCCCACGTGCCGCCAGGCGGCGGCGACCGCGTCGACGCGGTCCGCCGCCAGTCCCAGCCGCACCCGGGCGGCCGGGACGTCCGCCATCGCCGGCGCCAGCGGGTCGATCCGGGGATCGCCCAGCAGGGCCAGCAGGTTGCCCGCGGCCAGCCGCAGCAGCTGTTCGGCCGCCGGGTCCGACACGAGCAGGGCCAGTTCGCGCGGGTCCCGTCCGGCGAGCGTGCCGGTCAGCTGCCGCAGCCGGTCCTGGTCCACGCGGTCGGTGAAGGACGCGGGCAGCCCCATCGCCGTACGGTCGTCCAGCTCGTTGGGGTTGACCACGGGGGCCTCGGCCGTGGTCATGCCGCCCGCTCCACCGGTGCCTGAGCCGTCGCCGGCGGGTCCAGCGGGTAGACCCGGCCGTCGTAGGACGAGGCGAGGAAGCGGCCGCGGGCGGCGTCCCAGTGCAGGCTGGAGATGCCCGCGGTGGTGGGCCGCACCACGACGGGCCACTCCCCCGTCGTCACGTCGTGCACGGCGACCGTGCCCGCGTACGAGCCGGTCGCCACGAGGCGGCCGTCCGGGGAGGCGGCGACGCACTTGACGGAGTGGTCGTGCGGCGTGGGCACGGTACGGCTGGTGCGGCCGTCCCAGATGCGCAGGGTCAGGTCGCGGCTGACGCTGGCGAAGCGGCCGCCCGGCAGCGGGGCGCAGCCGTTGGCGATGCGCGCGTGGGCCTCGTCGACGCGGCCGGTCTCGGTGAACGTCTCCAGCGAGAACCAGGACACCGAGGCGTCCGCGCACACCGCGAACAGCGTGTCGCCGGAGACGGCGACGCCCTTGACCGCGTTGGTGTGCAGCGGCAGCGTGGCGACGTGCTCGGGCTCCTGGCCCTCGCGGACGGCGAAGACCAGGCCCTCACCGGTGTAGGCGCCGACCACGACGTGCGGCACGCCGTCCCGGGTGAAGGCCGCGGCGCAGTTCAGCGGGGAGCGGTGCTGGTGCAGGACGCGTCCGTCGCGGGCGTCGAAGACCCGGCCGAGCTGACCGCCGGTCAGCACCCGGTCCCCGGCCTCGACCAGGAAGTTGCACAGGCTGCCGGTGTCGGCGCGCTGCGTGCCGTCCACCCACACCAGTCCGGCGTCGCCGGTCGTCCACACGGCGCCGTCGGCGGTGGTGACGACGGAGTTGACGCACGCGGTGGGCTCCACGCCGTCGAGGTCCCAGGTGCCGTCGGTGACCCGGTAGAGGGCGTAGGACGAGCCGAAGGTGCCGAAGACGAGGGTGGAGTCGTCGAGGAAGGCGCAGGAGCGGGCCCACACCTCGGCGGGGAACTCGGCGGTGTGGGTGAGCCGCAGCCCGGCCCCGGCGTCGGAGGCGTCCCACACACGCAGGGTGCGGTCGTAGCTGAGGCTGACCAGGGACTCGGTGGCCGCGTTGTACACCAGACGCTTGATGCCGGCCTCGTGGGCGGGGGCCTTGCCGGTGCGGCCGTCGGCGATGGTGATGATCTCGCCGTCGTCGTTGCCCGCGTAGACCACGCCGGCCCGGGTGATCGCGATGGTGTCCGTCTCCACGCCGCCGAGGTCGACCTCGCCGACCATGCCGCCGGAGGCCAGGGACCAGCGCTTGACGGTGCCGTCGTCGCTGGAGGTGAGCAATTCATCGCTCTCCCCCAGCCAGGCGACGGAGATGACGTCGGCGGTGTGTCCCTCGAAGCGGGCCACGAGCGCGCCGCTGAAGTCGTAGACCCGCAGCAGGTGGTCGCGTGAGGCGGTGGCGACCAGTTCCCGGGTGGGGTGGAAGACGGACATCTCCACGTCGTCCTTCTGCTCGCTCAGGACGGCCCGGAGCTTCAGGTCGGGCACCGACCACAGCCGGGCGGTGTAGTCGCTCGACGAGGTCAGCAGCAGCTTCCCGTCCGGGCTGAACGCGACCTGGTTGGCCAGGTGGTCGTGGACGGCGCGGGCGAGCGGCGCCCGGCGGGCCGCGTCCCACAGGATGACCTGGTTGTCGTAGCCGGCCGTGGCCACGTACGCGCCGCCGAAGGCCGCGACGCCGCTGATCGGCCCGTGATGGCGTATCACGCTGACTCCTCCAGTCGGATGGTGTGAGAGGTGCGGGCGACCTTCGCCGTCAGGTAGCCGGTGTTGTGCGGGTTGACGAAGACGCCCGTGGCGACGGTGCGCCGCACCCGGATGCCGTAACGGCGCAGTTGCTCGCACTTGTTGGGGTTGTTGGTGAGCAGGTCGATCTCGTCGTGGCCGAGGGCCCGCAGCATCTGGGCGGCCGCCGCGTAGTCGCGTTCGTCCTCGCCCATGCCCAGGGCGCGGTTGGCCTCGTAGGTGTCCAGGCCCCGGTCCTGCAGCCCGTACGCATCGAGCTTGTTGTACAGGCCGATGCCGCGGCCCTCCTGGCGCAGGTACAGCAGCAGGCCGCCGGCGGTGTCGATCATGCGCAGCGCCTCGCGCAGCTGGGGGCCGCAGTCGCAGCGCGCGGAGCCGAACACGTCGCCGGTCAGGCACTCGGAGTGCACCCGCACCAGCGGCACGCCGTCCTGGACGGTCCCCAGGCGCAGCGCGAGGTGCTCGCGTCCGTCCACCAGCCCGCGGAAGGTCGTGACGCTGGCGGTGATCGGGTCGCCCGTGGCCGGGTACAGGGGGATGCGGACGCTCTGGCGCACCTCGGCCCTGGGTGGCGCGTCACCGGCGCCGTCGGGGTGGCGCAGCGCGGGCACGGAGGCGGCCGGGAGGTCGGTGGTGCGGGTGTCGCCGGATATGTGGGGCATGTTTCCTCCTCCTAGGCCGGCTCGGTCGTCGCCGGGTTCGTCGGGGTCCAGGCGGTGCGGGCGCGGTGCAGGTGGACGAGCACCAGCGACGAGGCGACGCCGAGCGCCAGGAACGTGGCGTGCGGGCCCGCAGCGTGTTCGAGCGGGGGGATCACAACAGGGGACAGCAGCGCGGCGGATCCCGTCAGCAGCCACATCAGTCCCGAGGCCCGGCCCATGACCTCCTGCGGCAGGTACCGCACCCGCAGCATCACCACGGCCGCCAGCAGCGCGCCCTGGGCGACGGCGCCGAGGGCCAGGGCCACGAGGAACAGCGGCCACACCGGCACCGCCAGCAAGGCCAGGGAGACCGCGCGGACGACGACGGCCGCGGGCAGCAGCCTCCTGGGGCGCAGCCGTTCGCGCTGGGACACCAGCAGGTTGCCCGTGAGCAGGCTCAGGTTCACGGCCGCGACGACCCAGCCGGCCTGCTGTGCGGACAGCTGCCAGGAGTGGCGCAGTTCGAAGAGGACCAGGGACGTCAGGCCGGTGCCGCAGACGGCTTCCAGCACCATCTGCAGGACGAGCGTGACGGCGATGCGCCGGTCGGCGAGGGTGTCGCGCCAGACGCCGCGCAGTCGTGCCGGTTCGCGCCGGCGGGGGTCCGCCGCGGGGCGGCGTGGCGGACGGACACCGGCCGCCCACACCGCCAGCGGCGCGAAGAACGTGGGCAGGTTCAGCCACAGCACGCCCAGGTAGCCCAGCAGGGGCAGGGTGGCCGCGACCAGGACCGGCCCGGCCAGCGTGGTGGCGAGGAACAGGCTGTTGAGGGTGCCGCGGGCGCGGGCCGGGCAGCGCGGGAACATCACCGGTACGTCGGTCATCCAGCCGACGCGGTAGGCGACGCCGCCGGCGGCCACCACCAGGGCGCAGACGAACAGCACCCACGGCTCGGGATCGCCCTGCCACAGCAGCAGGTTCATCACCGTGGCCGCCGAAGCCTGCGCCAGCAGTCCGTACAGGACGAGGCGGGCGGTGCCGCGCCGGTCGGCCACCGAGCCGAACCAGGGGGCGAGCAGCATGCTCATCGGCACGGTGGCCGCCAGCCACGTCATCACGGCGAGCGAGCCGGTCAGGCGGTAGGCCAGCAGGGGCAGCGCGGTCGCGTACAGGGCCTCGCCGAGGTTGTTGACGGTGTTGCCGGCGGCGAAGACCCGGAAGGAGCGCTCGGTGAACGGTGAGGGCTCCACGACCTCGTCGCCGCGGTCGCCGCCGTGTGCGGCGCGCACCCGGTCGGCGGTGGTCACGGCCGGGCCGCGCCGTTCGCGGCGGGGAAGGGACGGGCGCCGGAGGAGCGCGGCAGCCACAGGTCGCGCAGCACGGTGAGGACGGGTCCCTCGCCGCCGCGGTCCAGGCGGTACAGGCGCAGGTAGCCGCCCCGGCCGCCGACCACCACGTAGGCCCGGCCGTCGGCGCCGCGCAGCGCGGTCATGCCCTTGGGGAAGTCGGGCAGGTCCTCGTGCAGGGCCAGCAGTTCGCCGCTGTCGTGGTCGTAGGCGGCGATCTGCATGCCGTAGGTGACCACGCACAGGGTGCCGTCGATCAGGGCGCAGTTCTCGGCGGTGTTGTCGAGGAGTTCCACGAACTGGCGCCGCGGCTTGTCCTCGCCGACGACGACCTCCTTGACGCCTCCGCCGCCGGTGACGCGCAGCCGGTCGCCGTCGACGAGCAGCCGCTTGGGGTAGCTCTCCAGCTCCGTCTCCCAGGTGACACCGCCCTGTTCGTCGTAGGCGGCGAGCCGGCCGGTGCGGCAGCCGAGCACCCGGCGGCCGTCGGGCAGATACGCCGACGCCCAGGCGCTCGCGGGCAGTTGGTCCATGTGCAGCAGCTGCCGGCCGCTGGCGGCGTCGAACTCGAAGCCGCCGGCGTTGCAGGCGACCAGGACGCGGCTGTGGTCCGGGGAGACCGAGACGGTGTGGACGATACCGGGCAGGCGGGTCTCCCACACGGTGGTGCCGTCGGGGGTGAAGCGGCGCACGGTGTCGGGCCAGAAGATCGCCACCCGGTCGTCGCCGCACGGCTCGGCGCGGCGGGCGAAGCCCGGGGCGTCGTGGTACTCGCCGACCAGGTCGAGGCGGGCGTGGTCGCCGCTGGTCTCGAGGCGGACCAGGGCGGTGCCGTCGTCGGTCGCGGCCAGGACGGTGGTGGTGTCGCCGGGCAGCGGGCGCAGGTCCCACACGCACTGGCGGGCGTAGGCCAGCCGGTGCAGCAGTTCGCCCTCCGGGGACAGTGCCGTGATCTCGCCGTCCTGGGTGAGGGTGTAGACGCGGCCCTCCTCGTCGATGGTGACGTCGATGATCTGGTGGCTGAAGCCGGTGACCCGCTTGCGGACGGACAGTTCGGGCGTGGTGTTGTCGAACAGGAGCAGTTCCCCGTCGAAGCCGCCGATGTAGGCGGTGGTGAAGTCCGGGGAGAACACGAGCCCTTCGACGTCGTTGCGGGCGAAGTGCATGCGCTGGCCGACGGTGCCGTCGAGGCCGATGGTCACCACGCCGTTGGAGATGTTGTGGGTGTCGCCGATGCCGGCGTCGCCGATGGCCCAGAAGCGCCGGTGCCGGGCGTCGTAGACGACGCGGTGGACGTTGGAGGTGTCGATGCGCACCGTCGTCGGGAACGACCACTCCTCCAGTGAGCCGAGGTGGACGCACCCGTGCCGGTCGGAGACGGCGTGCACGCCGGGGGCGTCGGTGCAGAACCATTCGAGCATGTCGTAGCCGTGCGGCCAGGGGACGATCCGCTCGACGGCGAACGTCTCCACGTCGAGGACGACGACCTGGAAGTACCCGTTGTCGACATAGGCCTTGCCCTTCCACAGGCCGATGCCGCGCAGCATGGTGGGGGACGGCTGTTCGCCCTCCAGGAGCAGGGAGCGGTCGGCGGTGGCGCGGGCGTCGAGGCGGTCGGCGAGGTGCAGGGTGTCGGCGTGCCAGCGGCAGAGGGTGCCGGTCTTGTCGCGGGTGATGATCCAGTCGCCGGCGAGGGCGACGCCGTACACCGGCTGGCCGGCCGTGTCCTGCGCGAGGGCGGGCACGCCGGAGGAGCGGCGCAGGGTCAGGTCGTGGTCGAGCAGGTGCAGGCCACCGCGGACGTCACAGGCCAGGAGCCCGCGACCGGGCAGGCTGACGATCCGCGTGATCCGTTCGGGGATGCCCATGGCGGAACTCCACTTCTGTCGTGGGGTCGAGAGGAAGACGCGATGCGCCCCCCGGGGCGGGGCGAGCCTGCCCCAGGGGGCGAATCCTCACTGCACTGGAGGGTGAGGGGCGCCTCAGATGGCGGCGCGGGTCACGCGACGGACGAGCTTGGTCATGGGACTGCACCTCCTTCGCATTCCTGCTGTGCTCGTGACGAGGGAACTGACAGGGCGCCTCAGATGGCGGCGCGGGTCACGCGGCGGACGAGCTTCGTCATGAGGGGCACCCCCTTTCAAGGGCTCGGGCTCCACGACGCGCGTGGTGCCGGACCGGTGCACCGTCCCTGGTCGGACGGGCGTTCCTGCCACCGACGCGTACCTCGTGGGCACCACGCGCGGGGCAAGTCTGGGGAGGGGCGCGGCGGTCGAGGCCGCGGCGCCGGGCGGGTGGACGTCAGACGACGGTCGCGGGGCGCAGGGCGCCGTCACCGGCCGCGGGCCGCACGACGTCCGCGTCGGCGACGGCGCGGCGGGCCGCCCATACGGCGGCTGCCACCTCGTCGAGGAGGGCGACGGTCGCCGGGTCGGTGAACCCCTGGCCGGTGCGCGGCAGCGCTTCCGCGTCTCCGAGGGCGAGGGGCCGGTGGTCGATGAGGACCGCTCCGGAGCGCTCCAGGTTCACCCGCAGTCCCGGCTGTGCGTCCGCCGCCCCACGGGGTCCGGGGGAAGCGCTCAGCACCGCCGTCGGCAGGCCGGTCAGGGCGCTGTCCCCCCAGGGGCGGGAGAGCCAGTCCAGGGCGTTCTTCAGGACTCCGGGCGCGCCTCCGTTGTAGGAGGGGGTGCTGATCACCAGGGCGTCCGCGGACGCGAGCAGCCGTCGCGCCTCGGCCACCGCCGCGGGACCGTCCGCCACGTCCAGGTCCTGGTCGTAGTACGGCAGAACCCGCGGATCCAGCAGGGGCGTGTGCACCCGTGCGTCCCGCTGGGCCAGCAGCCGGCCGAGGGTCGCGACGGCGGTGGTGTTCACCGAGCCGCGCCGCAGGCTGCCGGACATCAGTACGATCCTGGTCACCCCGGTCTCCCTGTCGTCCGGGCGGTTCCCCTCGCGGGGCCGCCTTCCGATGACTTGAGAGTGCCGCAGCGGCTTCCCGGCCCGGTCCCGATCCGATACCGCGTCCGCCGGGCCGGGAGGGAACTCCCGGCCCAGGGCCCGCAGACCGTGCCGGGCGCACCCCGGACGTCAGCCCGGAGCGTCGCGCGGCTTCTCCCACAGCAGGGTGTAGCGCCACAGCAGACGGCGCCGGAACCGGCTGCCGGGCAGCACGCGGTGGGCGATGTCCCGCGTCTCGCGGAAGGTGGTGTCCGGGTCGGCGACCGGCATCTTCGACGGGGCGTGACTGCCGCCCCTGCCCCGGCCCGTCACCTTCACCGCGGGCACCGCCGTGGCCAGGTGCAGCAGGTCGAGAGCGGATCCGGGGTCGGCGAGACCGATGACGGCCAGCCGGCCGCCCGGCGCCAGCAGCTCCGCCGACCGGCTCAGGGCGCGTTCGGTGCCGAGGTGGTGTGCGACGGCGACCATGGTGATCAGGTCGTACCGGCCCAGGGGGAGCTGGGTCCCACTGGCTGCGAAGAAGTCCGCCTCCAGGAAGCGGGCGTTGCTCACGTCCTGGCTGCGGCTGCGTGCCGACTCGACCATCTCCGTGGAGAGATCGATCCCGGTGACCCGCCCTGACCGGGCGGCGAGGAGGCGGGCGAGCTCTCCGTCCCCGCATCCCACGTCCAGCGCCTCACGGCAGTTTCCCGGAACGAAGTCCAGAATTGCGGGGTAGTAATGGATGTTCGGATTCCAGCGGCTGGTTTTCATGCCGCAAAATTAGGGAGAGCTATTTACCCGGTCAACCCTTTCATGTAGGGAGGAAATGGGGATCGAGAAGGGATGGATCCGGGAGCGGAATTCGGTAGTCAATTCGTTTTCCACTGCTCGACAGCGGGCTTGAGGTAATCCATCAGCCGGGGCTGCTGCGGGACCAGCGTGAGGGCGGCGACGATCCGCAGCATGCCCAGGGCGTTGACGAAGCGCAGGACCTCCCCGTCGAGCGGCCGCATGCCGTTGCGCCGCGCGCCGCGGTCGTAGGCGGCTACGTGCTCGGGCCCGAGGGCGGCCAGGTCCCATTCGACGGGCCCGAGCGTGACCAGTTCGAAGTCGGCGTAGCGGTCACCGTCCACCCCGTGGAAGATGTTCGCGGGCGGGGAGTCGCCGTGGAGGGGCTGGAGGTCGACGCCGGGGAACCGGGCCTCGAAAGCGGCGCGTGAGCGCACGAGCGGTTCGAGGTCCTGCCACTCGCGGCGGGCGCGGTCCAGTTCGGCCGCGCCGATCAGGTCGGGGTGCCGGCCGAGCCGTTCGAGGCTGTCCGCGATGAACTGCGGATCGGCCGCGGAGAGGAACTCCAGGCGGCCCGGGTAGGCGCGCAGGGCCGCGTGCAGGCCGGCGACGCTCTCGGCGTTCGCCACGTAGTCGGGTTCCTTGTCGCGGTCCTCCTCGACGAACGGCCAGAACGTCATCGAGAACCCGTTCCGCTGGACGGGTTCGCGGGGCACGAGCGGGCTCGGCGCGATCACCGGGATGCCCTGCTCGTCGAGCCAGCGGGTCACGTCCAGCTCGTCCCGCTGGCGGCGTGCGAGGGCGTCGAGGTCGCCGGGCTGGGGCAGCACGGTGGGGATCCGTGCCACGACCGGCGAGGGCGCGAGGTGGACGACGACGGAGAACACGTCGTGGAGCACCGTCGGGTCGGTGACGGTCAGGCCGAGCGCGCGTCCCGCCGCGACGGCCGCCTCGACCGCGGCGGAGGTGCGGTCGGCGAGTTGTCGTGGTGTGAGGAAGGTGGTCATGCTCCATCGCTTTCGGTAGGCGGCCCCGCCGGTTCGGTCGCGAGGCCTGTCGGATCGTCAGCTATCTGCCGGAGCGTCAACTCCGGCGCCCCGCGCGCAGTTCGAGCCGCTCTCCGGCGAACCGTGCACGGAAGCCTCGGTCGTGGGAGACGGCTACCACCGCTCCCGGGTAGTCCGCGAGCGCGGCCTGGAGGTCCTCGACCAGGTCGAGTGCGATGTGGTTGGTCGGTTCGTCGAGGACGAGCAGGTCGGCGGGGCGGGTCACGAGGATCGCGAGCTGCAGCCGCCGGCGCTGCCCGGCGGACAGGCCGGCGACCGGGACGTGCAGGTCCTCCTCGCGGAACAGGCCGAGCGCCAGCAGCTGTTGGGCGTGCTCGTCCGGCGGTCCGGGACGCCCGGCGGCGAACGCGGAGAGCAGCGGCAGGTGTGTGGAGTGCGTGGGCAGTTCCTGTGCGAGGTAGCCGATCCGGGCGGGGCGGCGTACCGTGCCGGCGTCCGGCGCCAGGTCGCCCGCGAGGACGCGCAGCAGCGTCGTCTTGCCCGCGCCGTTCTCCCCCGTGACCAGCAGTCGCTGTCCGGGTGCGATCGTCAGCAGGCCCTCCAGGCACAGCCGTTGGCCGACCCGTATGTCGTCGAGTGCGGCGAGGGGGCCCTGGGCCGGGCCGTCGGCCGCCGGTGCGGGCACCGCCGTGAAGCGCAGCGGTGCCGGTGGCTCGGGGACCGGGTGGCGCCGCAGCTGGTCCAGCCGCTCCCGGACCGCGCGCACCTGGCCGCCGAGCTTCGCCTCGCTGGAGCGGCGGTGCTTCCCGAAGCCCTGCCTCGGATCGCGGCCGGTGGTGGCGAGCCGCCGCCCGGCGGCCTCCAGCAGTTCCTCCATGCGGGCCACTTCCCCGGCCCACTCCGCGTACCGCTGCTCCGCGCCGCGCCGGGCGGCCGCCTTCGCGGCGCGGTAGCCGGCCCAGCCGTCGCCGTACCGGCGCACGGTGCGCTCCTCCCGGTCGACCTCCAGGATCGTGGTGGCGATGTTCTCCAGGAAGCCGCGGTCGTGGGTGACCGCGACGACGGTGCCGCGGTGGGCGCGCAGGTGTTCCTCCAGCCAGCGCACGGCCCTCGCGTCGAGGTGGTTCGTCGGCTCGTCCAGGAGCAGCAGTTCGGGCGCGGCGGCCAGCACGCAGGCGAGCGCGAGCCGTGACCGCTCACCGCCGGACAGCGAGCCGAGCGTGCGGTCGCGGGTGATCCGGGCCAGTCCGAGCCCGTGCAGGGCGGCGTCCACTCGGGCGTCCGCCTCGTAGCCGCCGCGTTCCTCGTAGGCGGTCAGCAGTTCGCCGTACGCGGCGAGTTGCTCGTCCGTGGCGTCCGCGAGGGACTCCTCCGCCGTGCGCAGGCCTCGCTCCATGGCACGCAGGTCGGCCAGGGCGAGGTCGACGGCGTCCTGCACGGTGAGCGCCGCGTCCAGGTCGAGCGTCTGGGCGAGGTGTCCGGTGCCGCCGGGGAACTCGACGGTGACCTCGCCGGCGTCGGGCGTCTCGCTCCCGGCGAGCAGGCGCAGCAGGGTGGACTTGCCCGAGCCGTTCTCGCCGACCACGGCGGCCTTCTCGCCCGGCCGGACGGTGAAGCGGACCTGGTCGAGGACGGTCCGGGTGCCGAAGGACTTGGTGACGTCCTTGACGGCCAGCTGTGCCACGGCAGCGGGGACGACGGTGGGCAGGGCGGTGGGGGCGCGATCGCGCATACGACTTTCCCGGGGCGTGCGAAGGGTCCACGGACAGCGGAGACGGCGGCGTCGGCCGTGCCCGGACTCAGACGAAGAAGAGGAAAGCCATGACCCCACTGTAACAAGACGAACCGTCTCGCCTCTAGTCATCGCCGGGGCCCTGGGGAGCGGGGCCGCAAGCGCTGAGGGTCGGGCGGGACGGGATGGCTGCCACCGGGGCGGGTCTGCGTGCTCTGGTCCTGCGGCTTCGGCGCCTGGACGACTTCCTCGCCCGTGTGCCCCGATCCCACGGTCAGGACGACGGACCGCCGCCCCGGAGGCAACGGCACCAAAAGGGCGGCGGGCATACTGAGTTCATGTCAGACGCCCAGGAAGAGCACCCGAGGACGAACGCGGTGCGGGTCAACGAGTCAGGCGTGCTGGAGTACTTCGACGGCGAGCGGTGGGCACCGTACCTGGACCTGCCCGACGACGACCCCGGCCCGCTGGGCGTCGTCTTCCGCGGAGAGGACCGGTGAGCCCCGTCCCACCGCCCGGGCCGCCCGACACGGTTGTGCTGGAGGCACTGCCCTCACCCCTGGACTCGGTCGCCGACAGCCGGGAGGCCGCGCGGTGGACCCTCGCGTCCAGTGGAGCCGTGGGGGCCCTGCTGCTCGGCGGCGGCCCCCTGCTCGCCGTCGGGAAGATCACCGACTGGGCGCACGCGGCCTGGGCCGGAGGCGGGCTGGTCGTCGCGCTGCTCGGGGTGGCCTGGGCGGTGTGGCAGACCAGTGAGGTACTCGTCCCGCCGCTGACCACGCCCGACGTCCTCACCTCGCCCGCCCTGCGTGAGCTGCGCGAGCAGTTCGACGCCTCCCCCGGCTACTACTTCGGCGCGCTGGCCGGTGACGTCGAGGGCCTCCTGCGGCACCGTCAACTCGCCGCGGAGATCAGCCGCCGGCTGGCGACCGCCGAGCCCGCTGAGCGGGTGGCGCTGGAACGCGGCCTGGCCACGGCCCGGCGCAACATCGCCCGCACCGACCCCTATCTGCGGTGGCTGCTGGCGACCGCGCACGCCTGGCTCGTACGGGAGAAGCTCCGCAAGGCCCGGCGGCACACGTTCGCGTCCGCCCTGCTCGTGATCACGGGCGCCGTCGTGTTCCTCGGGGCGACCGCCCGGTGACCCGCGTGGGCCCCGGCACGCGCGACGGACCGGGGCTCGCGCCGTCCCCCGGTCGCCTTCCGGGCCCGGCGCGACAGCCCGCGGCAGCGGCGTGCGTCCACGGCGGGGCGCTCCGGCAGACCCCGACGAGGGCCCGTCCGATCCGATACGCGCCAATGCCGTCCCCGCGCCTCGTGAAGGCGGTCGCCGGTGCGCGGTCCGCTCGACCGTCCAGCCGGGCCGCGGACGGCGGGTGTTCCGTGGGGCAGACGCCGTCGCCGGCCCCTGCCTAGCCTCGCTCGAGCCGACCTGGCTCACCACACAGCGCCCGACCTGAAGTACGGCTTCTCCGGCTGCAGCCTGGCCACCGCGACCGGCGCCACACCCTGCTCCGGACCGGCCCGGCCAACGTCGGCGCCCACTACGGCGCGACCATCCCGCGCCGACGTCGAGGCGGCCCCGTGCCTCACCGCGCCAGGACTTCCCGTGCCGCGGCGGAACTCGCCGGCGGCATGCGCAGCGGTGACCACCCGGACGACGTCAGGCTCTGTCGGAGCTCGGCAGGTCCCCTTCGCGATGGTGGCCCGCCGGGAGGAGTCGCTGACGGTGCTCGGTCCGGTCACGGTGCCTGGCGCCCGCCCGTCACCGTCATGACCGGCACTGGGCCGGCTCCCGCGGGCACGGCAGGTGGCCCTTGCCGCGGATGACCTGCTGGCTGGTGGTCTCGTCGAGGTAGGCCAGGAATCCGGCGGCGAGGGACCCGGCCGGAGCGGGGCCGTAGGTGTAGGCGTACTCGACGTCCTTGTACGGGTAATGACCGGCTCCCAGGTCGATCTGGGCCTCGTCGGGCCAGTCGCCGTTCAGGGGCACCGTGTTCACCTTGCCGCCGCGCTCCCTGGCGAGGCCGACCTCGCTGTAGCCGATGGCGCCCGGTTGTTCCTCGACCTTGTCCAGCACGGCCCGGGTCGAACCGAGTTCGCAGCGCGTGACGGTGTCGCCGGCCCGCGCGGGCGGCCTGCAGTCCAGTGACGTGCTCGGCGCCCGCTCCCACCCGCTGAGCACCCGGTCCTGGAAGATCTGCCGCGTGCCGGACTCGTCCCCCCGGCTGACCAGGACGATCGGCAGGTCGGCGAGCTCCTTCCGGCCGGGCACGACCTCGCCCCAGCGCCGGTACTCACCCGCGTAGACGTCCCGAACCTGCTGCGGGGTCAGTCCGCGCGGGCCGAGGTCGACGTCCTTGTGGACGACGAGGGTGAAGAAGGACAGCGCGACCCGGGTGCCCGTCAGGTTCCAGCGCTTCCCCATCGGTCCGTCCGAGAAGGCGATCACGGACCGGGCGGCGCTCGGCGACCGCCCGCCCAGTTCGGCGAGCTGGGACACGCCGTCCTCGCTGCCGCGCGCCTCGACGGAGATGTCGGCGCCCTGGCACTTGCTCTCGTACTGCTCGGCGATCGTGCGGACGACCGGTTCGAAGGCGGTCGAGCCCGTCAGGGTCAACTCGCCCTCCTCGCACTCGATGGGACTGCCGTCGCGCAGCACGATGATGCCGGCGAGGGCGAGCACCGCGAGGGCCAGGGCGCCGCTGAGCAGCCGGGCCGGGAGGCTGAACGTACGCTGCTTCTCGTCCGGCTTGGGAGCGCTGTTGCGGTGGACCCGGCCGTCCCGGAGGCCGCCGATCAGCCTGACGTCCCCTTCGGCCGGACCTCCGGAGAGCAGGACCAGCAGCTTGAAGTGGTCGCCCGGATTGAGCGGGACGCGCGGGATGGTCACCGTGCTGCCCATGTGCTCGAAGCCGTTGGCGTTGGTGAAGTGGCTGTTCAGGTGCTCGATGCCGGACGGCTGGGTGACCGAGACGGCCTGGACGGTGCGGCCCGTGAACTCGGCGGTCAGGCCGTGGACTTCGGACGAGGTGTAGTCGTTGTCGGCGACGCTCTGCGAGCCGTCGTTCTCGATGCGCAGGAGCACCAGCGACGCGTCGGCCATGTTCGGTACGTCGAAGTCGCCGAGGCGGGGGTTGAACGATCCGTCGCCTATGGGACTGTCCATCTGGACGCGGTAGCCGATCAGCTTGCGGCGCGGCACCCGGCGGTCGTACAGGAACATCGCGATGGGCACGAGGAGACCGAGGACGGACGTGCCGATGGCGACGACGTTCTCAAGGCTCAGCCACTCCACTGGTGGTCCCCCGCCACTCCCCGAGCTCAGATGGTGGGGTCACGGTATGTCTGTCCGAACGGCCCGTCACGAGGGTGACACCAGTGTTCGCTCCACGTTCAACTTCACCGAGCTGTCCGGTTGCTGCTCCGCGCGCTCGCGCCCGCCCCCGGCCCCGTGGGTGGGACCTTGCTGCCGGGGTAGACGGGGCAGCATGCCTGAAGTGATCCAAGCCGGCGGCTGGGGAATCGTGGCCGGCTCCGCCCTGCTGCTGGGGGCGGTGCTCGGCTACCGGCTGCGCGTCCCGCAGAAGGTCATCGCCCTGGTGATGGCGTTCGGCGCGGGCGTGCTGCTCTCGGCCGTCTCGTTCGAACTGGTCGGTGAAGCGTACGAGGAGGCCGGCCTCGCCCCGGCGGCCCTCGGCACGCTGGCCGGGGCCCTGGCCTACACGGCCGGCAACCTGTGGCTGGCCCGCCGCGGCGCCCGGCATCGCAAGCGATCCGGT
The DNA here is from genome assembly GCF_040303825.1 of Streptomyces sp. NPDC094143. Taxonomy (NCBI): domain Bacteria; kingdom Bacillati; phylum Actinomycetota; class Actinomycetes; order Kitasatosporales; family Streptomycetaceae; genus Streptomyces; species Streptomyces sp. NPDC094143. Next base: position 67,661 of record NZ_JBEOTZ010000005.1, on the reverse strand, counting down.
CACCTTCCCGGGCAGGCGCAGCCCTCCGAGGAGGAGGACAAGGGCTCGGGGCTGGCCCTCGCGCTGGGCGCGTTGCTCGACGGGGTCCCCGAATCCGCGGTCATCGGGGTGGGCCTGCTCAACGGCGGTGCCGTCAGCGCGGTCACCGTGGCGGCCGTGTTCATCAGCAACATCCCCGAAGGGCTGTCCAGTTCGGCCGGCATGAGGAAGGCCGGACGCGGCAAGGGCTATGTCTTCGGCGTATGGGGAGCGATCGCCGCCGCGAGCGCGCTCTCCGCCGTCCTGGGTTACGCCGTGGTCGGGGGCTTCTCCACGGCGGTGATCGCGGCGGTGACGGCGGTGGCCGCGGGCGCGATCCTGGCGATGATCGCCGACACGATGATCCCCGAGGCGTTCCAGGAGGCCCACCTGGCGATCGGGCTGGTGACCGTCGGCGGTTTCCTGGTCTCGTTCGCCCTGTCCCACGCGTGACAGCCCTCGCGTGAGCCGGCGCATTGCCTTCACCCGTCCTCATTGCAATGCACGGGTGTTGATGCTGTTGCGTTAGTCACGTTCATTGCAATGATTTAGCCGCCTTGAGCTGCCCATACCGACTTTCCATGCAATAAATACGTTGCCGAACCTCTGAACGCAACGTAGCGTTTCCAATTGGCGAAACGACGGGGATCAGGGGGGACCATGGACACGGCACAGGGGCAGCGGCGGAGAGGGCCCGGCACCCTCACCGCCTTCGCCCGCTTCGTGCTCTGCGGCGGCGGGGTGGGACTCGCCTCCAGCTTCGCCGTGCCGGTCACCGCCTCCTGGATGCCCTGGATCCTGGCCAACGCCCTGATCACCGCGGCGTCCACACTCCTCGCCACCGAGTTGCACGCCCGCTTCACCTTCGGCGCGGGCCGGCACGCCAACCTGCGTCAGCACACGCAGTCGGCCGGGTCGGCGGTGGCCGCCTACGCGGTGACCTGCGCGGCGATGCTCGCCCTGCACCAACTGGTGGCGGCACCCGGCGCGACGCTCGAACAGGCCGTCTACCTCTCCGCCTCCGCACTCGCCGGTGTCGCGCGGTTCGCCGTACTGCGCCTCGTCGTCTTCGCGCGGCAGCACGCCAGGGCCGCGCCCGCCGACCACGCCGCCGCCGACCGCCTCACCGCCCTCCCGCGTCCGCGCCAGTCCGGCGGTCCGGCGGCGGTCGGCGCGGCGGCGCTCTGCCGCACCGCCTGAGCGGCCCCCAAGTAGCCCGGCCCGTCGCTCAGTCCGGCCGGCGCAGTCCCGCGATGAGGAGTGCGGCACTTCCCGGCGAGGACATGTCCGACGCCCGCGTCAAGGCCGGCGTGCTGCTCGCGCTGACCGGCCTCGGCGACGACCTGACCCCCTTCGCCGCCGAGCACTTCCCCTTCATGAGACCGTCGTTCGACACCATGGTCACACCAGCCCTGATCGTCGCCGCGGACAACGACCGGTCCCCCCTGTCGACGCGCGGACGGACTCCGCCTGGAAGGCGGCGGCGACGGCGCTGCAGGAGGACCCGGCCCCGCTGGGGAGGCTGCGGAGCGGGCAGGCACCGCTCGCGGTTGCTCACTCCGGTGCCCGGTCCGCCGCACCGGGGGCCACCAGCCAGGCCACGAGCGTGCGCCACTGATCGGGCCGGTCGGTGTCGCGTGGGCCGATGAGGTACACCTCCTCGACGAGATCGTGCGAGGCCATGCCCTTGCGGCGGGCGTACGAACCGGCGGCGGCGTACGCGAGGTCCAGGTCGTCGTGCGGGCCGGTGTGGGTGGTGACGGCGGCCCTCCGCTCGGGCAGGTACAGCTCCCGCACGGTCCCCCGCCCTCCTGGTGACAGCGGCGTGTCCGCGGGGAGATAGACGGTCGCGTGGCCGTGGCCCTCCGTGAAGAGGGTGTGCGCGTAGCGGCCTCCCGGCGGAAGCACGGGGCGCGGGCCGGCCACCGCCTCCAGCTCTCGCATCGCCGTGTCGTACCAGCTCAGATCCGCTCCGCGCGGGACGTCGAGGGACACGGCGAGGACCCGCTGGGCCGGCAGGACTTCCAGGCTCACGGTCCGCGCGGCCTGAGGGTCGAGCAGTTCGCGCAGCGCCTGCGCCGCCCGCTGGGTGCGGCCGAGCCGGTCCTCCAGCCGGCGCAGGTGAGCGGCGACGATCTCCTGCACGCTGCGGCCTGCGGCCTCCCCACCGGTGGACTCGGCCCGGAGGTAACTCCGCAGATCCGCCAGCGGGAGGTCGAGTTCCCGGAACCGCCGGATGGTCAGCGCCGGTCCGACCTGGTCGAGCGAGTAGTAGCGGTAGCCCGTGACCGGGTCCACCTCGGCGGGTACGAGGAGGTCCTGCTCGTGGTAGCGCCTCAGTGCCCGGATGCTGAGGTGGGTGATGCGGGAGAACTCCCCGATGGTCAGTCGCCGGTCCACGCCGTCCTCCTCGTCGCCGGTGTCCGGATCCGGTCGAGGGCCGGATCCGGACACGTCTTTCAGGTCGCGGGTTCGATGTCGAGCAGAGTGATCTTCCCCCGGGCATCGCGTTCGAAGGTGAAGCGCAGGGTGATCGGGCTGCCGGGGAAGTCCCCGGAGACATCGGCCACGGCCCGGCAGGCTCCGGCTGTGCCGGCGACCTCGCGCACGCCGTACGCCACCTCCGGGACCCCGTCGCGCCAGCGGCGCACGGCCGCGATGCCCCGGTGGCTCCGGCCGTCGTCGTGGACGACGGCGTCATCGGCGAAGAGGGCGGCGTAGCGCTCGTGATCGGCGTCCGCCGCCGCAGCGAAGTAGTCCGCGGCGAAGTCCTGTGCGTTCGTCATCTCTCACTCCTTCTGCTCAGAGGGTGCGGACGGTGCCGCCGTCGACCACGAGTTCGGTGCCGGTGACGGAACCGGCCCGGTCGCAGACCAGGAAGGCGATGGCCTCGGCCACCTCCTCCGGCTCGGCGGGCCGCCCCAGCGGGATGCCGCCGAGGACGCGCATGAGGTCCGCGAGCGCCGTCTCCCGGGTGATGCCGGCCTCACTCATCCGGCGGCTCAGCAGGCGCTCGGCCCCGTCGGTACGGATGAAGCCGGGGGCGACGGTGTTGACCCGGAGACCGGCGGGCGCCAGCTCGCCTGCCAGCCCTTTGCTGTACGTGGCCAGGGCGCTCTTGGCCGCGGCGTACGCCAGGGTCGATTCGTGCAGCGGCATACGGCGCTGGATGGACGTCACGTGCACGACCGCGCCCGTCCCGCGCCGCGCCATGGCCGGGATCAGTGCGCGGTCCAGCCGGACCGCGGACAGCAGGTTGAGCGCGAGCTCCTCCGCCCAGGTCTCGTCGTCGAGCGCCGCGTAGCCGCCGGCCGGGGCGCGGGATCCGCCCACCAGGTGCACCAGCACGTCCGGCGCGCCGACGAGCCGGGCCACCGTCCGGGCGGCCGAGGAGACGCCTTCGGGGGTACTGAGATCGGCCTGGACCGACCGGACGCCCGGCACGTCCACGGGCGTGCGGGCCAGGGCCACGACCCGGGCTCCTGCCGTGTGCAGCCGGCGTACCGTCGCCAGGCCGGTTCCCTTGCTGCCGCCCGCCACCACCGCGCTGCGACCTTCGAGTTCTGTGCTGTTCATGGACGCGACCGTGGACTCTCCCTCGGGGAGAGGGTCAAGGGGTCCGTGGTGTCATGCGATCCGGTCCAGGTCGGACATGTCGAGGACGAAGCGGTAGCGGACGTCGTTGCGCCGCAGGCGGTCGAGGGCCTCGTTCACGCGTGCCGACGGGAGTACCTCGACGTCGGCGGTGATGCCGTGCTCGCCGCAGAAGTCGAGCATGGCCCTGGTGGCGGGCGTACCGCCGCTGCCCGCTGAGCTGAGCTTCTTGCGTCCCACCAGCAGGTCGACGGTCTCGACGGTGACGGGTCCGAGGTATCCGAGCTGGCTGAGCGTCCCGTCCAGGGCGACCAGGCGCAGATAGGGGCCGAGGTCGTGCGGTGAGGAGATGGTAGACTGGTTGGTCTATTCAGCGTAGAACGCAAGCGGCCGCAAGGCAAACCAACTGTTCTGTCTGGTAGGGTGCATCCATGCCCGAGCAGCCCCTGACCTCCCGCGGAGCCGCGACCTACCAGCGCATCCTCGACGAGGCGACCCGGGAATTCGCCGAACACGGGATCGCCGGAGCGCGCATCGAGCGGATCGTGGCCGCCGCGCGCACCAACAAGGCGCAGCTGTACGCCTACTTCGGCAGCAAGGACGGCCTCTTCGACGCCATCTTCCTCGGCTCGCTGGAACGGATCGTGAACGTCGTGCCGATCGACGCCGGCGACCTCGCGGACTGGGCCGTCCGCCTCTACGACGAGTACCTGCGCCGGCCCGACCTGATCCGGCTGGCCACCTGGGCGCGCTTGGAGCGACGCCCGACCGGGCACCTGGTGGAGGACTCCGACCGTCTCGACGACGGCAAACTGCGCGCCATCGCCGAGGCCCAGGCCGCCGGACTGGTGCGCCAGGGCGATCCGTTCGACCTGATGGCCATGGTCATCGCCATGTCCATGGCCTGGTCCCCGGTCAGCAACGTCTACGCCGCCAGCGCACAGGAACCCGCCGAGGTGCACGAGCAGCGCCGCGCACTGCTCCGCGAGAGCGTCCGGCGCGCCATGGCCGCCGGCTGACCGACGCCGGCGTCAGCCGCCGGCCGCCCCGGGCGGTGACCTGCGGGCCCGGGAAGGGGAAGGGCCGCCTCGACCTCCCCAGGTGTCGCGGCCCTCCCCGTCCAGCGGCAAGCGGTTACCCCGTTCCGCCGGTCTCACACCTCGGGTCCCGCCCGGACGGGGGACCAGGACGAGGCCGCCTGGACGGAACCCACCGGTACGCCGGCGCGGTTCGGCGTGACGGGGGCGCACCGCCCCGCGCGCCGACCCGGCGGCAGCATCACCCCCACGGCTGCGGACGATCTCCCGCCGGGCCGGTGCGACCGCACGTGCCGACGCGGCGATCTCCCGTTCCGAGGAGTGGACGCAGGTTGGCGCCGGGCCGCGACTGCTGTAGAAATATGCCTCATGAATTCCGAGCTCTTGGTGCGACGCCTGGTCATCGACCTGTGCCGACGCCCGGGCTCGTGTTGTCGCTGAACCCGCTGCTCTGACGCATCCCGCCGTGTGGTGACGCCACCCGCACCGCGGTTCCCGCGCTCTTCTCCCACCTGCGCGTTCGTTCCTTGCCGTTCGGCATGACTCCCGCCCGGGGCCGGTCACCCCCTGCCCGCGCGCAGGGGGCGGCCGCTCACGCCCCGGCGCCCCTGGAGGACTCCTGGTGTCCACAACTCCCGTTCTTCGCAGCCCCGTCGACCCGCCCGAAGCGCCACCCGGACCCCGCCCACCGGCGCGGGGCGTATGGCTGCGGGTGCGCCCTGCCGCCCTGCCGCTGGGCTCGCTCCTGCTCTTCCTCGCCCTGTGGCAACTGCTCGCGGCGAGCGGGACGTGGAGCGAGACGCTCGTTCCCCGACCGGTCAGCGTGTGGGACGCGTTCGTCGACGTCTCGACCACCCACGACGGCACCCGGGGCTACAACGGCACCACACTCGTCGAGCACCTGGGCATCAGCCTGCGGCGCATCGCGCTGGGCGCCGGCATCGGCGTGATCGCCGGCGTGGTCTTCGGGCTGCTGATGGGCACCGTCGGCTGGACGCGCTCGCTGTTCGAACCCTGGATCACGTTCCTGCGCACCCTGCCGCCGCTGGCCTACTTCTCCCTGCTCATCATCTGGCTGGGCATCAACGAGGAGCCGAAGGTCACGCTGCTCGCCGTGGCCGCCTTCCCGCCCGTCGCGGTGTCCACCACCACGGCCGTCGCCGCCGTACCGAAGAACCTGGTGGAGGCCGCCCGTGCGCTCGGCGCCTCCCGCTGGGACGTGGTGCGGGACGTCGTCGTCCCGTCCGCCCTGCCGGAGACCCTCACCGGAGTCCGGCTCGCCGTGGGGGTGGCCTACTCCTCCCTGGTGGCCGCCGAGTTGGTCAACGGCCTGCCCGGGATCGGCGGCATGGTCAAGGACGCCGCCAACTACAACAACACGCCGGTGGTGCTCGTCGGCATCATCGCCATCGGTGTCTCCGGCCTGATCATCGACGGCTTGCTGCTGCGGCTCGAACGCGTGGCCGTCCCCTGGCGCGGCCACGCGTAGTCCCCCGCCCGCCTCCTTCCTGTCTGTCCCTCCGCACAGAAACGGCTCCACCATGTCCCCTGCCCCGCACGGCCCCTCCCGCCGGCTCCTCCTCGCCGGAGCCCTGGCCGCGGTGTCCGCGGCCGTCGCCGGCTGCTCCTCCGACGGTGCGGACGCGCCGTCCGGCGGCTCGAAACGACTGCGCATCGGCTACTTCGCCTTCCCCAGCGGCGACCTGCTCGTGAAACACAGAAAGCTGCTGGAGAAGGCGCTGCCGGACCACGAGATCACCTGGATCAAGTTCGACTCCGGCGCCGGGGTCAACCAGGCCTTCATCGGCAAGTCCCTCGACATCGCCGCGCTGGGCTCCAGCCCGTTCGCCCGCGGGGTGTCCGGCAGTTCACCCATCCCGTACAAGGTCGCGTGGATCCTCGACGTCGCGGGCGAGAACGAGGCGCTGGTGGCGCGCAAGGCCACCGGCATCACGGAGGTCGCCGGGCTGAAGGGGAAGAAGATAGCCACTCCCTTCGCCTCCACCTCGCACTACAGCCTGCTGGCGGCGCTGGAGTCGGCCGGCCTGGAGCCGTCGGACGTCGAACTCATCGACCTGCAGCCGCAGCCCATCCTCGCCGCCTGGCAACGGGGCGACATCGACGCCGCCTACGTCTGGCTGCCGACCCTGGACGAGCTGCGCGAGAGTGGCACCCAGCTCACCAGCAGCGAGGAGATCGGCGCCGCGGGCAAGCCGACCCTCGACCTGGCCGTCGTGTCGGACGACCTGATCGCCCGGGACCCCCAGGCGATCGACGCCTGGCGCAAGGCGCAGGCCGAGGCCCTGCGCCTGATCAAGTCCGACCCGGACGGCACGGTCGAGGCGGTCGCCGCCGAACTCGGCATTCCCGCGCCGGATGCCAGGGCGCAGCTCGCCCAGGGCGTGTTCCTCACCCCGGAGCAGGTGGTCTCCGCCGACTGGCTGGGCGCGGACGGCAGCCCGGGCAGGTTGCTCACCTACGTCGCCGACACCGCCGCCTTCCTGGCCGGCCAGAAGCAGATCGCCGCCGCGCCGTCCGAGGACGTCGTCCGCAAGGCGTTCTACCTCAAGGGGCTGCCCGATGTCCTCAAGTGAGACGACGGGGGCCGCCGTCGGGACGGACACCTCCGGCGCCGGGTCCGTCCGCCTCGACCACGTCACCCACCGGTACGGCAGGGGCGGCGAGACCTTCACCGCCGTGGGACCGGTCGATCTGACCGTACCGGCCGGGGAGTTCCTGGTTCTGGTGGGCGCCTCCGGCTGCGGCAAGAGCACGCTGCTGCGGCTGATGGCCGGTTTCGAGCGGCCCACGCACGGCTCCGTGCGGGTCTCCGGCGCCGAGCCGCGGCCCGGCGAGGCGGCGGGTGTGGTGTTCCAGACCCCGCGGCTGTTCCCGTGGCGGACCGTCCGGGGCAACATCGACCTCGCGCTGCGGTACGCGGGTGTGGACCGCGCCCGATGGCCGGAGTGGCGCGCGGAGTTGCTGGCCCGGGTCGGCCTGGAGGGCACCGAGAACAGGCGCGTCTGGGAGATCTCCGGCGGCCAGCAGCAACGCGTCGCCATCGCCCGGGCGCTCGCCGCCGAGAACCCGCTCCTGCTGCTGGACGAGCCGTTCGCGGCGCTGGACGCGCTGACCCGGGAGCGGCTCCAGGAGGACGTCCGCCGGGTGACCGAACGGACCGGGCGGACCGCGGTGTTCGTGACGCACTCGGCGGACGAGGCGGTGTTCCTCGGCACCCGCATCGTGGTGCTGACCAGGAGCCCCGGGACCGTGGCCCTGGACCTGCCGATCGCCCTGCCGCGCGGCGACGTCGACGGCGAGGAGCTGCGCGACTCGAAGGAGTTCACCGAGCTGCGCGCGCAGGTGTCCCACGCCGTCAAGGCCGCCGCGGCGGCCTGAATCCCGTATCACTCCTCAGGAAAGGACCTGCAAGTGAGCGTTATCAGCGAGCGGCCCGCCGTGGCCCGGCTGCCCCTGACCCGGCTCGGGCCCGGTTTCGGCGCCGAGATCGACGGCATCGAGCTCGGCCGCCTCGACGACGACCAGGTGCTGGCGCTGCGCGAGGCCCTGGTGGCGTACAAGGTGCTCTTCGTGCGGGGCCAGCAGGGCCTCGACGACGCCGCCCAGATCGAGTTCGGCAGGCGCCTGGGCGAGGTCACCGTCGGGCACCCGGTGCACGACTCCGGTGACGTGGCGCCCGAGGTGTACTCCCTGGACAGCCAGGACAACGGATTCGCCGACGTGTGGCACACGGACGTGACGTTCGTCCGGCGGCCGCCGGCGATCTCCGTCCTGCGGGCGGTGGTGCTGCCGCCCTACGGCGGCGACACCAACTGGGCCGACAGCCAGCTCGCCTACGAGTCGCTGTCACCGGGCCTGCGGGACTACGTCGACACGCTGACCGCCGTCCACGACGGCAGTCGCGAGTTCGGCTACTACCTCGCCCAGCGCCGTCAGGGCCGGGGCAACCTGTGGGAGGGCGAGGTGTTCACCGCTCTGGAGCCGGTGGAGCACCCGGTGGTGCGGGTGCACCCGGAGAGCGGCCGCAAGGGCCTGTTCGTGAACCCCGGGTTCACCTCGCACATCGTCGGTGTCTCGGAACACGAGAGCCGGGGCATCCTCGACATCCTGTACGCCCACCTCACCAAGCCCGAGCACGTGGTGCGGCACCGCTGGCGGCCGGGTGATGTCGCTCTGTGGGACAACCGCAGCACGGCCCACTACGCCAACCGCGACTACGGCGACCAGCATCGCGTCATGCACCGCATCACGCTGCGCGGGGACACTCCGGTGGGTCCCGCGGGTCCGGCCCGCTGACCGGGCGCCGGCAGGGCGCGGGTCAGGTGTCGCCCGGGTGACGTCACGCGGCACGGGCGGGCTGTCCGCCCGTGCCGCGTGCGCGCCTACCGTTGCGGACCGCCGCTCTGGCCGCGTGCTTCCTCCGCCGTGGTCTGTGCGGACCGGCGGGCCTGGTCGGTGACCTGGCCGGCTTGCTCGGCGGCCTGGTCCTTGGTGGCGCGGGCGGCTTCGGAGGCGGTGTCCTTGACCTCCTGGACGGCCTGGCGGCCGGCCTGGGTGGCGTCCTCCTTCAGCTGCTGCGCCGACTCCAGCGCGGCCTGCTTCACGGGCTCGACGGCCTGGCCGGCCCGGCCCGCCGCCTGCTCCTCGGCCCGCGAGGTGGGCAGCAGCGAGGCGGTCAGCAGTCCCGCGCCGAAGGCGATCAGGCCCGCCGCGAGCGGGTTGCCCTGGGTCTGCCGCATCGCCTGCTCCGGGGCCTGCCGCACGGCCTCACCCGCCTGTCCCGCGGCCTCCCGAGCGGTGTCGGTGACCTTTCCGGCGGCCTGGCCGGCGGTGTCCTGCACCGACCGGGCGGCCTGCTGGGTGCGGTCGGCGGTCTGTCCGGTGAACTCCGAGGCGCTGCCCATGACCCGCTCCCTGACGCCGTGCAGCGCGCCGCGGGCGCGCCGGGTGCGGCGCCGTACGATCTGGCGCGGGCGCGCGCGGTCGGCCAGCCGGGAGACGTCCTCGGACAGCCTCTCCCGTGTGGACTCGATGTCGGCCCTTATCCGGTCGGGTGCCGTGCCCATCGCATGTCCTCCTTCAGCGTTTCCATGGTCTGTTCCGGCTTGGGCGACACCGTGCGCATGCGCGCACGGCCCCGGCTGTAGAGGATCACGCCGATCACCGCCCACAGCGCGGTGACGATCAGCGCGGCCCAGGCCAGGTCCATCACGTTGGCCAGGCCGAACATCGCCGCCAGCGTCAGCAGGAGGGCCACCATGTAACCGGCGAAACCGGCCCCGCCGAACATCCCGGCGGCCTTGCCCGCCTTCGCGGCCTCTTCGCGGATCTCGGCCTTGGCCAGTTCCGCCTCCTGGTGGAGCAACTGCTGCACGTCCGACGTCACGGTCGCCAGCAGCTCCCCCATCGAGGCGTCCTCCTGCCCGCGGTGCTTGGCGGCTTGTGTTTGCGAGGTATGGGGCGTGAGCGACGACATCTCATGCCTCCCGGTATCCCGGCGGTACCGCCGGTGCCGGCGGCGTCGGCGGCACCGGCGGCGGCACCGGCGGCGCCGCGTCCTCGGGCACGCTCCCCGGTCCGGGCGGGTCCGTCCGCGCGGACGGGTCCGGGCCGGAACCACTCGCCCCGCTCGCCTTGCCGCCGGCCTTGGCAAGCCGCCCGACGGCGAACCCGGCCAGTACCGCGCCGCCGAGGAAAACTCCGGGGCGCCGGCGGGCGAAGTCCTCCAGGTCACCGACCAGGCCGCCGACTCCGTGCGAGTCCAGGTAGTCGGCGGCGCGATGCCCACGGTCCGCCGCCTGGGCCACGAGGCTCTTGGCTGGTGAGTCCGATGCGGCTCCGTCCGCGAGGCCGGACAGGTCGTCCGCCCACTGCCGCATCACCTGTGCTCCCCGCCGCGCCTGGTTCTCCGCCTCCTCGCCGACCCGCGTCCGCAGGTCGCCGGCCATGGCTCCGGCCTGGGCCCTGGCCTCGCCGGTGACAGCTCTGACCTGCTCGGCGGCCGTTCCGGCGACCTCGCTCGCGCCCTGCCGGGCCTGACCGGCCGTGGCCGACGCCTCCTGTTTCGCCGTCTGCCCCGCCTGCTGAGCCCGCTCGGTGCTCACCTTCGCCATTTCGCTCATGGGTCCTCTCCCTCAGGCACCGCCCGTGGATCTGCTCCGGCGTCCGTTCCGCAACGCACCCTCCTCGGTTAACCACACACATCACGCCAAAACGGTCGTGAACGGGATTTTTCCTCCCTGCGTCAGTGGCTGCGGCCGGCCGCGTCCCCTGACGGTGCCAGGAGGCGTCCCGCGTGGCGCAGGACGTACCGGGCGACGTCCTTGCCGAGCGTGATGCCGGCCTCGTCCGCCGAGCGGGTGTGGATGCCCGCAAGGACACGGGCGTCCACGTTCTCGTCCGACAGCTGCCGCCACGCCGTGTACGTCCTGATCACCCCGGGAGCGGTGGGGCTCGTCAGGTCGAACGGGGCGGTCCGCGGGCCCACGAGCGCCGACAGCACGGTCTCCGCCGCGCCCGAGTAGGTGTTGTGGCCGCTCGGGTGGTCCGGATGCGCCGGGGTGGCGTGCAGCGGCGTCCAGTCCGGGTCGGGATCGATGGCGCCGGTGCGGATGGCCGTCACGGGACGCCAGCGCTCATAGGCGTACTTGCTGTCGGCGGTGGCGATCTGCGTGTCCACCAGGGCCACGTGGAAGAGCGCCACCAGCCGCGCCTGTCCGGCCGGCCCCTGGCCGCTGCGGGCGAGGGCCACGCGCAGCGGCTCGGTGTACAGGGTGAGGGAGGAGCCGAGCCAGAAGGTGGCCGTCTCGGTCTGGTGGGCGCTGCGTGCGGTGCTGTCCACGCCGCCGTACGCCCGTACCTCCGCGAGGTCGGCGGCGTAGCGCGCGGAGGCCAGCGCGGGGGGCGGGCCGAGCCGGAACTGGTCCTGGGAGGTGAGGACGAACGGGTCGGCGAGGCGGTTGCCGTACTGCGCCGCCGCAGCGTGGGCGGGTGGCGTCGGCTGCCACACGCCGGGCGCCGCCGGCCGTACGGGATAGGGAGCGTTGACCGAGCCGGGGTCGAGGCCGTCGCCCTGCCGCGACGCCAGGAGGAGGTCCGCCTGCCGCTCGCCCGCCGCGACGCCGCGCCGCTCCGCAGGACCGTCGGGCACGGCGTCGAGTGTCTTCTCGTACGTCGCGTCGAGCTGTTGGGTCCGACTCGGTACGAGGGTGACCAGCGCCCGGTGCACGGCCGCGGCCAGTGCCGCCTCCTGGTAGGGACCACGCTCCACGCCCGTGGGCACGCTTCGGGCCGCCCGGGCAGCGGCAAGCCAACCGATCGCCCAGGTACGGCTGTTGGTGACCTGGGTGGGCGCCCCGGCGGCCGCGATGGTCTCGGCTGCCGCGTCGTACCACGTGAGCACGGTGGTGTTGCGGTCGGCCGCGGCGGCCCTCGGCACGGCGACGGACGCGGCCAGCAGTACCGCCGCGCCCAGGGCGACGGCGGCGGGGCGGGTTCTGTACGGGCTCACGCGTTCTCCTTCGGTTCGGGTGATGCCGTGGGGGGTGAGGCGTTCACGGACGTCCCGCGCCGGTGAACGGCACCTGCGCGGCGGGGGCCGCCGGCCGGCCGGAGGGGTGCTGCCACAGCCCCCGGGCCTGCAGCCTGGGCAGGACGCCCTCGCCGAACCAGTACGCCTCCTCCAGATGCGGGTAGCCGGAGAGCACGAACTCCTCGATGCCCAGGGCGGCGTACTCCTGGATCCTTTCGGCGACCTCGTCGTGGCTGCCGACCAGGGCCGTGCCCGCGCCGCCGCGCACCAGGCCGATGCCGGCCCACAGGTTGGGGTGGATCTCCAGGCCCTCGCGGCTGCCGCAGCCGTGCAGGGCGAGCATGCGCCGCTGCCCCTCGGACTCGCTGCGGGCGAGGCCCGCCTGGACCGCCGCCACGGTCTCCGCGTCGAAGCCGGCCAGGAGCCGGTCCGCCTCCGCCCAGGCCTGCTTCGAGGTGTCCCGGGTGATGACGTGCAGCCGGATGCCGAAGCGGAGGGTGCGGCCCTCCCGGGCTGCCAGCGTCCGTATCCAGGCGATCTTCTCGGCGACCTGCGCGGGCGGCTCGCCCCAGGTGAGGTACACGTCGGCGTGGCGCGCGGCGACCTCTCCGGCGATCGGTGAGGAGCCGCCGAAGTACACCTGGGGCACGGGGTCGGGCACCCGCGCCAGGCGCGCGTCCTCGACCTGCAGGTGCTCGCCGTGCAGGTCCACGCTCTTGCCGGCCCACAACTCGCGGACGACCTGGAGGAACTCGCCGGTGCGGCGGTAGCGGGCGTCCTTGTCGAGGAAGTCGCCGTAGGCGCGCTGCTCTTGGCTCTCGCCGCCGGTGACGACGTTGAGCAGCAGGCGTCCGCCCGTCTGGCGCTGGAAGGTGGAGGCCATCTGCGCGGCGAGCGTCGGCGAGACGAAACCGGGCCGGAAGGCGACGAGGAACTTCAGCCGCTCGGTCCGCTGGCTGACCATGGCCGTGGTCAGCCACGCGTCCTCGCACCAGGCGCCGGTCGGGGTGAGGGCGCCGACGAAGCCGAGATCCTCGGCGGCGCGGGCGATCTGGCTCAAGTAGCCGACCGTCGGCGGCCGGTCGCGGCCGGTCTCAGTCGCCGGGGTGCCGTGGCCGCCGCCGACGACATGGCGGCTGTCGCCGTTGGTGGGCAGGAACCAGTGGAAGGTGAGGGACACGCGGGGCTCCGATCGGGTGCGCTGGGAGGGGTGTTCGTCACAGAAGTCCGTGCCGGGGCGGCCTGGTGCCGTTCAGCACGTAGCGGCCGATGTGCTGGACCTTCCAGCGGGCCGGGTCGTGCAGGGAGTGGGTGCGAGCGTCCCGCCAATGGCGGTGCAGGCGCAGGGAGTCGAGTGCCGAGCGGGTCCCGGCGACCTCGAAGAGCGCGCTGCCGAGCTCCACGGCCGCCTCCGCGCCGGCCACCTTGGCGGTGGCCACGGCGACGGAGGCCGCGGCGGCCGAGTCGTCGGTCAGGTCGGCGCGCGCGGCGTCGACCGCGCGGGCCGCCTCGCGGAGCAACGCCTCGGCTGCCCGGACCCGGATGGCCAGTTCACCGAACCGCTGGATCAGCAGGGGGTCCTCCGCCGCGGTGGCGTGCCCCTCGTCGACGCCCTCGAACCAGGGGCGGCTCTTGGCACGGACGAACTCCACCGCCTCGGCCAGCGCCCCGGCGGCGATCCCGGTGTCGATGGCCGCGTGCAGCAACTGGGCGACAGCGCCATGCAGTTGGGGCCCATGGAAGGTGAGGTGGTGCGGGACGACCCGGTCGGCGGGGACGGGCACCGACTCCAGGCGGACGGTGCCGCTGGCGGTGGTGCGCTGCCCCATGCCGTCCCAGTCGTCGATCACCGTGAGCCCCGGGGCGTCCCGCGGCACGTACGCCACGTGCAGGGTGTCGTCCCCGGCGCGGGCGAGGACGGGAATCCAGTCGGCGAACAGGGCACCGGTGGAGTAGTGCTTGACGCCGTCGAGGACGTACGAGCCGTCCGGCCGCGGCGCGAGCCGGGTGCGCAGGTCCTGCACGTGCCGGGTGCCCGCCTCGGACTGGGCGTTGCCGAACCGCTTGCCCGCCAGCACCTCGCCGAAGAAGAACCTCTGCTGCGCGGGCGTCCCCTGCCGGCGCAGCACGTTGACGTACACGAAGTGGCTCTGTGGGATCTGGGCGAGGCTGGCGTCGGCGGTGGCCAGCAGCCGGAAGATCTCGGCGAGTGTGCCCGCGCCGACGTCCGCGCCGCCGAACCCGGCCGGGACCGACACGGCGAGCAGCCCGGAGGCCGACAGGCGCGCCACCTCCGCGTGCGGCAGCCGGCGGTGGGCGTCCCGCTCGGCGGCGCCCTTGCGGAACTCGGCGGCGAGGGCGGCGGCGACCGCGAGGGCCTCCCCGTCGTCGGCGATCACGTGTGCGGTGCTCATCCGGTGGCCGCCAGGTGTGTCGTGCGTCCGCCCAGGGCGGCGGAGAACTGGTCCGTGACCTGGGCCAGGGCCTCCGCCGAGCCGGGCGCGACGGTCAGGGTGCCGTCGTCACCGGCCGTGATGTCCTTGTCGAGGGTGAACCAGCCCGGGACGATGTGCGTGGCGCCCATGGAGCTGAGCACGGGGCGCAGCGCGTAGTCGATGGCCAGGACGTGCGCGACGGAGCCGCCGGTGGCCAGCGGGAGGATCGTCTTGCCGGCCAGCGCGTACTGCGGGAGCAGGTCGAGCAGGGACTTCAGCAGCCCGGAGTAGGCGGCCTTGTAGACGGGGGTGCCGACCACGACCCCGTCCGCCCGCTCGACCAGCGCCGTGGCCTGGACGATGGCCGGGTGCCGGAAGTCCGCCCCGAGCAGGGCCTCGGCGGGCAGGTCGCGGACGTCGAAGGGGATCACCTCGTGTCCCTGCGCGGTGAGCCGCTGGTCCAGGTGGCGCAGGAGGCGTGCGGTGCGGGAGGTGGCGGAGGGGCTGCCGGAGACGGACAGGATCGTGGCCATGGGGGGGACCTTTCAGGAGTACCAGGTGGGCTGCGGCAGTTCGCCGGTCAGGACGTGGCGGCCGACCTCGCGGCGCTTGTACGCGACGGGGTCGTGCAGGGTGTGCGTGCGCACGTTCCGCCAGAAGCGGTCGAGGCCTTCCGCGGAGGCGGTGGCGCGGGCGCCGGTGACCTCGAAGATGCGGCTGGTGATCTCCAGGGCGACGTCGGTGGCGCGGGCCTTGACCGCGGCCACCCGCACCTCGAACTCGCCGCGGGCCTGCTCGGTGACCGCGTCGGGGTCGTCGTGCAGCTTCTGACCCTCGGCGGCCACGGCGTCGGCCAGTGCCTCGACGGCCCACAGCTTGGCGGTGAGGTCGCCGTAGGTGTCGATGACGTAGGGCTCGTCGACGGCGCGGTCGTGGCCGCCGTGCAGCC
Source organism: Streptomyces sp. NPDC094143 (assembly GCF_040303825.1). Classification (NCBI taxonomy): domain Bacteria; kingdom Bacillati; phylum Actinomycetota; class Actinomycetes; order Kitasatosporales; family Streptomycetaceae; genus Streptomyces; species Streptomyces sp. NPDC094143. The sequence continues at coordinate 52,076 of NZ_JBEOTZ010000005.1, read as the reverse complement.
AGGGGCGGGACTTGGCGCGGGTGTAGGTGGCGGCGGTCTCCAGGGCGCCGGCCGCGATGCCGAGGTAGAAGCTGACGAAGACGAGCTGGATGGTCGGCACGTTGAGCGTGTTGTACACGCGGGGCCGGAACTGCTTGTCCACGTAGCCGGCGGCGGCCGACCAGGGAACGCGGACGGCGTCGAGGGTGACGCCGCCGCTCTCGGTGAGACGCTGACCGATGTTGTCCCAGTCGTCATGGAAGGTGAGGCCCTCGCTGTCGGAGGGGACGATGGCGAAGACGTGGTCGTCGGTGCCCTCCAGGACACCTTCGAGCACGGTGACGTCGGAGACCTTGCTGCCGGTGGAGAAGGTCTTGCGGCCGGTGAAGGTGAGGGTGTCGCCCTCGTCGCGGACGACCACGTCGGCGTCGCGCGGGTTGACGGCGCCGCCGAAGAACCAGCGGTTGCGGGCGGCTTCGGCCTCCACGTGCTCCCACTGCTCGCGGGTGCCGACCAGGCGGGCGGCCCAGTTCCACAGGTAGTGGTAGCCGAGCAGCTGGCCGATGGAGCCGTCCGCCCTGGCGACCTCGCGGACGACACGGTAGGCGGTGGGCCAGTCCTGGCCCCCTCCCCCGTGCTCGACGGGGCCGAGCAGGGTGACCAGGCCGGAGTCCTTCAGCAGGCGGACCTCCTCGTAGGGGGTGGCGGCGGCCTTGTCGCGGGCTGCCGCGTCGGTGGCCAGGACGGCGGCGACCTCCGCGGCGCGGGCGATCCAGCCCTCGGCGTCCTTGGGGAGGGGTGCGCTCTGCCAGTCGGTGCGGGCGACGGTGCTCATGGGGCGGTGTCCTCTCGTGGGGGGGCGGTCAGGCGTGTGCGGCGGCGGTCGGCTCGAACTCGGTTCGCTGCGCCTCCAGTTCGCGCACCAGGGGCAGCACCCGCTTGCCGAAGTACTCGACCTCCTCCAGGTAGTGCAGGAAGCCGAGGAGGAAGAGGTCGACGCCGAGCCGCTTGTAGGCGACGATCCGCTCGGCGATCTGCTCGGGCGTGCCGATCAGGCCGGTCCGGAAGCCGTCGTTGTACTGGACGAGGTCCTCGAAGGTGGAGTCCTGCCACATGCCCTTGCCGTCGGCGGTGGACTGCCCGGCCTGGCGGACGGCGTCGCGGAAGCCGTGGACGGCGGGGGTGTCGGCCTTGGCGACGATCTCGCGGAGCGTCTCGCGGGCCTCGGCCTCGGTGTCACGGGCGATGAGGAAGCCGTTGAGGCCGAACTTCGGTGCCGTGCGGCCCGCTTGTGCGGCGGAGGCACGGACGTCGGTGATCTGCTCGGTGACGCCGTCGAAGTCCTTGCCGTTGCTGAAGTACCAGTCGGAGACGCGGCCGGCCATGGCGCGGGCGGCGGTGGAGTTGCCGCCCTGGAAGATCTCCGGGTGCGGACGCTGGGGGGTGTTGAGCGGCTTGGGCTTGAGGGAGAAGTCACGCAACCGGTAGAAGTCGCCGGAGAGTTCGGCGTGGTCCTCGGTCCAGATGCGACGCAGGGCGGTGATGAACTCCTCGGCGCGGCGGTAGCGCTCGTCGTGCTCCAGCCAGGGCTCGCCGAGGGCCGTGAACTCGCCCTTGAACCAGCCGCTGACGACGTTGACGGCGAAGCGTCCGCCCGACAGGTGGTCGGCGGTGGCGCCGAGCTTGGCGAGGACGCCCGGGTGCCACAGCCCCGGGTGGACGGCGGCGATGACCTTGAGCCGCTGGGTGGCGAGCAGCAGGGCGAGGCTGAAGCTGGTCGACTCGTGCTGGTACTCGGCGCCGTAGCTGGCCATGTAGCGGACCTGGCTGAGGGCGTAGTCGAAGCCGTTGTTCTCGGCGAGCACGGCCAGTTCGCGGTTGTAGTCGTAGCCCCAGTCGGTGCGCTGCTCGACGGTGCTGGTGACCAGGCCACCGCTGACGTTCGGCACCCAGTAGGCGAAGCGGACGGGGTCGGTTGCGGGGAATTCGGGCATGGGAAAACTCCTGGCCGGCGAATGCTGCGCGAAAGCGTGATGAGGGACTTCCGGAATTCAGGCGCGGGGAGGCGGAGTCGGCGGGAAAGCCGCCGTCACAGGGGAATGCGGCCGGCACGGGAATTCACGGAAGGGAGGGACGGGAGGCGCGGATGCGAGGGTTTCCCTCGGTGCGCTCAGGCCCGACAGCGACAGCGGGAACTGCAGACACGCGCGAGGTCGACGTGGCGTCGCCGCGTGAGATCCTGTCGCTTCATGTCCTCGATCAAAGCAGCGCGACGGGCGGCCGGTCAAGAATGCCCGGCCTGATTTCACATGCTGGGCGCAGGTATTCACGAGGTTGTGACAGAGATTCCCTTGGAGCTCGAATACATCGCCGCCGTCACCCGGCTGGGATGAGGGGCGGGAGTTGCTGCCCCTGGTCATCCCGACCGTGCGGGAGTGCCGCTCCCCGCACCCGCTGGACGCAGGTGAGGTCGGTGGGCGCGCAGCAGGCCGGGATCCACCACGGGCTGCTGGAGGGCCCGTTCGGGCGGGTGCCACCGAGGTGCTGCCGGTACCGCAGCGCCGGCATGCCGGTGCCGTGCCGCGGGCCGGGGCCCGCGGCGGTCACCGCGCGTGCGCCTGCCTGGCGTCGGAGGTTGCGGGGTCGTTGCCGGACGCCCCGGAGAGGTGACCCCGGCGGCGCCACTCCTGGGCGAGCAGCTCGTAGGAGCGGACCCGGTCCGCGTGCCCGTGCGTGATCGTCGTGATCAGCAACTCGTCGGCTCCGGTGGCCTCCTGGAGTTGCTCCAACTGGTCCGCGACCCGGCTCGGTGAGCCCACGAACCGGGTGTCGACGCGGTCCTGTACGAGCGCGCGGTCCTCGTCGCTCCACGCGTGGGCGCGCGCCTCGGCGGGCGTCGGGTAGGGGATGGCGCCCTCGGCGGTGCGGATGCTGCGGACCCACAGGCCGTAACCGGTGGCCAGCTCCTGGGCGGTCGCGTCGTCCCCGGCGACGACCACGTCGGCGGAGACGCTGACGTACGGCCGGTCGAGGAACTCGGAGGGCTTGAAGAAGGAGCGGTAGCCGTCCACCGCTTCCAGGACCGTGGCGGGGCTGACGTGGTAGTTCGCGGTGAACCGCAGGCCGCGGGCGCCCGCGACCTCGGCGCTCGTGCCGCCGCTGCTGCCCAGGATCCACACGTCGACATCGGCTCCCTCCCCCGGCACGACGTGCGCCTCGACGCCCTCCGGGGAGCGGTAGGTGCCGGCCAGCAGGGCGAGGACGTCGTCGATCTGCTCGGCGTAGTCCTGCGGCTCGGCGTTCGGCAGCAGGAGCAGTTTGCGCTGCAGGGCGACGCGGGGCGAACCGAGCAGGTGCGTGAAGGAGAAGCGGGGCGGGATGAGCAGGCCGTTCGGGGCGCGGCCGGCGGCCGGCGGTTCCTCCGGGACGGTCGCGCTCTCCCCCGGCGGGCGGCCGCCGGAGCGGCCCAGGCCCAGGTCGAGGCGGCCGGGGTGGAGGGCGTCGATCAGGCCGAACTCCTCGACGGTGGACAGGGCGGTGCGGTGACCGAGCTGCACGGCGCCTGAGCCGAGCCGGATCGTGGAGGTGGCCGCGGCGGTCAGGGCCAGGACGACCGCCGGGGACGTGCCCGCGACACCCGGGTTGAGGTGGTGTTCGGCGAACCAGTAGCGGGCGTAGCCGAGCCGTTCGGCGTGCCGGGCGAGGTCGATGGAGTGGTGCAGGGCGTCCGCCGCCGTGGATCCGGAGGAGACGGGAACCAGGTCGAGGACGCCGAGGGGGATGTCAGGCATGGGCCAGCCCTTCTTCGGTACGAGCGGTCGGTGATGCCGGCAGGACCGGGGCCCACGCGAACGGCGGGTCCGGGATGTTCTCGCGCAGCACCGGCGCCACCGCCGACTGGAACAGCTCCAGCGAGTGGCGGTGCTGCGCGTCGGTGAGGCCGCCGGCGTCCGCGTGGACGTGGAGCACCGTGTGCCCGAACCGCTCGTGGTAGCGGTGCACCTTGTCGATGACCTGCTCGGGGCTGCCGATCAGCGCGGAGCTGCGCTCGGCGAAGTCCTCCAGGGTCTCGAACACCACGGGCAGTCCGGCCTGCCGGGCGAAGGCCAGGTTGGCCTCGAAGACCGGCCGGTAGGCGGCGAGGGCCTGCTGGGAGGTCGGGGCCACGTGGATGCCGGCGGTGCCGGCGCCGATGGCGATGCGGGCCGGGTCGTGGCCGTAGTGCGCCCAGCGTTCGCGGTAGTGGCGGATCAGCTCCGCGTACGGCTCGATGGGGTGGGTGACGTTCGCGGAGAACAGCGGGTCACCGTGGCGGGCGGCCAGGTCGACGGACTCCTTGCTGGTGGCGCTGCCGTGCCAGACGCGTACGGGCTGCTGGTAGGGGCGGGGCCGGACCTCGGCGTCCGTCAGCGGCGGGCGGAAACGGGTCGCCGCGGTCACCCTGTCCTCGCGCCACAGGCGCCGGAAGACCTCGTAGCTCTCGGCGTTGCGGTCCCACTGGTCCTCCGGTGTGACGTGGAACAGCTCGCGCTGGGCGGTGCCGTTGCCCTTGCCGATGATCAGGTCCAGCCGGCCCTCGGAGAGGTGGTCGAGGGTGGCGTAGTCCTCGTAGGCGCGCACCGGGTCGAGCAGGCTCAGGGTGGTCACGGCGGTGAAGAGGCGGATGCGCCGGGTGAGCGCCGCGACGTGGCTGAGGACGACGGTCGGGGAGGAGGACAGGAACGGCCGCTCGTGCCGCTCCCCCACACCGAAGCCGTCGAAGCCCAGCTCCTCGGCGAGCAGGGCGTTGCCGAGGACCTCCCGGAAGCGGTCGTGGGTGGGTTCGAGGACTTCGGTGACCGGGTCCGGGCGGTGCACGATCAGGGTGATGGCGATGAACTTCACGACGCCACCCGCTCGGCGCGGATGCCGTCCGGGTGGGCCAGGCCGAGGTGGTCGCGCAGGGTCGTGCCCTCGTACTCCGTGCGGAACACGCCCCTCTCCTGCAGCAGCGGGACGACCTTGTCGGCGAACTCGTCCAGGCCGGTCGGGGTGAGGTGCGGCACGAGGATGAAGCCGTCGCTCGCGTCGGTCTGGACGAAGTGGTCGATGGTCCGGGCGAGGGTGGCCGGGGAGCCGACGAAGTTCTGCCGGTTGCCGGTGTGGATGACCAGGTCGCGGATGGACCACTTGTTGGCCGCGGCCAGTTCGCGCCATTCGCGGGCGGTGGCCAGCGGGTCCCGGTACATCCGGACCTGGGCGCGGCCCTGGGAGATGTGCTCCTCGCCGACGTCCGGGTCGATGTCGGGGAGCGGGCCGTCGGGGTCGTACGCCGACAGGTCCCGGTTCCAGACGAACTCCAGGTGCCGGAGGGCGGTGGCTCCGCTGACCTGCTGCCGGCGCACCTCGCGGGCGAGCTCCTCGGCCTCGGCGTCGGTGTCGGCGAGGGCGAAGGTCGCGGCGGGCAGGATGAGCAGCTGGTCGCGGGTGCGGCCGTACTTGGCCAGGCGGTTCTTGACGTCGGTGTAGAAGGCGCGGCCCGCTTCGAGGGTGCCGTGCCGGCTGAAGATGGCGTCGGCCTCGGCGGCGGCGAACTCGCGGCCCTCCTCCGAGTCCCCGGCCTGGAAGATGACGGGGCGGCCCTGGGGTGAGCGGGGGACGTTGAACCGGCCGTGGATGCCGAAGTGCCGGCCGGTGTGCGCGAAGGCACCGGCTTTGGCGTCCGACAGGAACCGCCCGGCCTCCTGGTCGGCGAGGATCTCGTCACCGCGCCAGGAGTCGAAGAGCTCGTTGGCCGTCGCCAGGAACTCCTTGGCGCGGGAGTAGCGCTCCTGCTGCGGCAGGAATCCGCCGCGGCGGAAGTTCTCGCCGGTGAAGGCGTCCCAGGAGGTGACGACGTTCCAGGCCGCGCGGCCGCCGGAGAGGTGGTCGAGGCTGGCGAACTGGCGGGCGACCTCGTAGGGCTCGTTGAAGGTGGAGTTGATGGTGCCGGTCAGGCCGAGGTGCTCGGTGACGGCGGCGAGCGCGGCGAGGACGGTGAACGTGTCGGGGCGGCCGACGACGTCCAGGTCGTAGATCTTTCCGCCCTGTTCGCGCAGCCGGAGTCCCTCGGCGAGGAAGAGGAAGTCGAATCTGGCGCGTTCGGCGGTGCGCGCGAAGTGCGCGAAGGAGCCGAACTCGATGTGGCTTCCGGCCCGCGGGTCGCTCCAGACGGTGGTGTTGTTGACGCCGGGGAAGTGCGCGGCCAGGTGGATCTGCTTCAGGGGTTTGGTCATCGGTCCGGGTCCTTCCGGCTCAGACGGCGGCGTAGCGGTTGGCGGGGCGGGCCAGGCCCAGCAGGCCGCGCAGGGTGCCGGCCTCGTAGGCGCGGCGGAAGGCGCCGCGGCGCTGCAGCTCGGGGACGAGACCGCGGGTGATCGCCGGCAGGTCGTGTCCGGCCACGGCGGGCCACAGCCGGAACCCGGACAGCCCGCCGCCGCTCAACTCCTGCAGTAGGTCAGCCAGTTGGGAGGGGGTGCCGGTGAAGACGAGCGCGTCGCCGGTGAACAGCTCTCCCGCGAGCGCGTCCAGCCGTTCCCGGCGCGCCCGCGCGGTGGCCGGGTCGTCGTCGAGGAAGACGACGAGGTCGCCGAAGACGTGCAGGGGCTCGGACGTCCGCCCGGCGGCGTCCTGCTCGGCGCGGATCCGGTCGACGATGTCGCGGGCCTCGCCGGCGTCGCGCGGGGTGACGTAACCGACGTCGGCGGCACGGCCCACGAACCGGTACGGGACGGTGTCGTGGGCGAGGGCGCTGACGATCGGCTGGCCCTGCGGCGGCCGGGGCGTGATGGAAGGTCCCCGGACGCTGAAGTGCCGGCCCTCGAAGTCGATGTAGTGCAGCTTGTCGCGGTCGATGAAGCGGCCCGTGGTGACGTCCCGGATCTCGGCGTCGTCCTCCCAGCTGTCCCAGAGGCGGCGGACGACCTCGACGTAGTCGGCGGCCTCGTCGAACAGGTCGGTCACCGTGGCCCGGGCGTCCGGGCTGTCGTACGCCTCGATGCGAGGGACGGTGCGGCGGCCGAAGTGGGCGGCCTCGTTCGGGCGTGCGGTGATCTGCACCCTGAGGCCGGCCCGGCCGGTGCTGACGTAGTCGAGGGTGGCGATCGCCTTGGAGATGTGGAAGGGCTCGGTGTGCGTGGCGACGACGGTCGGCACGAGGCCGATGTGCCGGGTCAGCGGCGCGACGCGGGAGGCGATGAGGACGGCGTCGAGGCGGCCGCGCACCTGGTCGGTGCGCTCGTCCGGGTCGAAGGGGTGGGAGGACTGGGGGCCGAGTCCGTCCTCGATGGTGACGAAGTCGAGCAGTCCGTGTTCCGCCTCGGTCACGAGGTCGGCCCAGTAGGCGGCGGTGAACAGCTCCCCCGGCCGGGCGCCCGGCTCGCGCCAGGAGGCGGGGTGCCGGCCGGTGCCGTCCAGGGCGACGGCGAGGTGCAGCGGGGAGGGAGGGGTCGAGGACATGAGGAGCCTTCCTGCGGGGGTCGCCTACTGGTTGGTCCTGGGCAGGCCCGGCGGGTTGATCTCGGACTCGGTGACGGCCTCGTCGGACAGGCCCCAGCGCTGGAGCACCTTCGCGTACGTGCCGTTTTCGATGAGGTGGTTGAGGGCGTCCGCGAGCGGCTCGACCAGGCCGCTGTCCTTCCTCGTGGTGGCGGCGATGAGCCCCTGGAGGGTGGCGCCGGCGCCGGAGTAGGTGCCGACGACCTCGGTCCTGCCGGTGGTGGCCGCGTGATAGGCGGCGGTCGGGTTGGGGCCGAGGTAGAGGTCGATGCGGCCGGACTGGAGGGCGAGGTAGGTGTCGCTGTCGTTCTGGTAGTACTTGATGTCCACCGCTTCGCGGCCGGCCTTCTCGTTCTCCTTGCTCCACTCCACCAGGAGCTTCTCCTGGTTGGTGCCGCTGCCGACGGCGACCGTCCGGCCCGCCAGGTCCTCGGGGCCGGTGACCTTCAGGCCGCTGCCCTTCCTCGCCTCGAAGCCCAGGTTGTCCTCGCGGTAGGTGGCGAAGTCGTACTTCTCCTTGCGCTCCTCGGTGACGGTGATGTTGCTCAGGCCGGCGTCGTACTTGCCGCTGTCGAGGCCGACGAAGATGTTCTCCCAGGAGACGGTGGAGATGTGCGGCTTCAGGCCGAGGACGTCGGCGACGAGGTGGGCGAGGTCGGGTTCCACGCCGATGACGGTCTTGTTGTCGGTGGCGTGGAAGGTGAGCGGGGCGGCGGAGCCGGCGGAGGCGACGAGTTCCAGCGTGCCTCTGTCGCGGATCCGCTGCGGGACCTCGGCGGCGATGGAGTCGACCTTGCCGGTCCTGATGCGCTTCTGGTCCGGGCTGGTGTTGATCCTGACCGTGCTCTTGCCGCCGGGTGTGGCCGCGACCTCGGTCGTGCCGCCTTCCGAGGGGTTGGCGCAGCCGGCGAGGACGAGGGCGGTGGCGAGTCCGGCGGCTGCCGCGGTGGTGGTGCGGCGGACGGTGAGGGTGAGGGCCACGGTGGTGCTCCTTGCGTGCGGGACGGGAAGGGGGTCAGAGGACCTTGGAGAGGAAGGCGCGGGTGCGTTCGTGCCGCGGGGTGTCGAGGACGGCCGAGGGCGGGCCCTGTTCGACGACGACGCCGTCGTCCATGAAGACCACGGTGTCGGCGACCTCGCGGGCGAAGCCGATCTCGTGGGTGACGACGAGCATGGTGGTGCCGGTACGGGCCAGGTCCTTGATGACGTCGAGGACTTCGCCGACCAGCTCCGGGTCGAGCGCCGAGGTGGGCTCGTCGAAGAGCAGCACCTTCGGTTCGAGGGCGAGCGCGCGGGCGATCGCCACGCGCTGCTGCTGGCCGCCGGAGAGCTGCCGCGGGTAGGCACCTGCCTTGTCCGCGAGCCCGACCCGGTCCAGCAGCCGGCGGGCCGTCTCCTCGGCCTCCTTGCGGGGGCGGCGCAGGGCGGAGACCGGCGCCTCGACGAGATTGTCCAGCACGGTCAGATGAGGGAAGAGGTTGAAGTTCTGGAAGACGAACCCGATGTGGGTGCGCTGCCTGAGGACGTCCTTCTCCTTCAGCTCGTGCAGCTTGTTCCCCGAGCGGCGGTAGCCGATGAGTTCGCCGTCGATGCTGATCCAGCCGCGGTTGACCTTCTCCAGGTGGTTGATGGTGCGCAGCAGCGTGGACTTGCCGGAGCCCGACGGGCCGAGGATGACGGTGACCTCGCCGGCCCGGACCCGCAGGTCGACGCCGCGCAGCACCTCCAGCGGGCCGAAGCTCTTGTGGACGCCGTGGACGTCCACCATGACCTGGCTCATCGGCTCTCTCCCAGGGGTCCGAGGGCTTTCAGCGGGACGACGGGCCGGTCGCGCCGGGCGGCGGCCGCCCGCAGGGTGCGCACGAAGCGCCGGGCGCGCTGGAGCGGTGTCGGGGGCGGGGTGCGGTCGGCGCCCCTGGCGTAGCGGCGTTCCACGTAGTACTGGGCGACCGACAGCAGGGAGGTCAGCACCACGTACCAGGCGGTGGCGACCAGCAGCAGCGGGATCACCCGGCCGTTGCGGCCGTAGATGACCTGCACCTGATAGAACAGCTCGCCGATGGACATCACGTAGACCACCGAGGTGCCCTTGAGCAGGCCGATGATCTCGTTGCCGGCCGTGGGCAGGATGGCGCGCATGGCCTGGGGCAGCACGATGCGCCGGATCTGCCGCAGCCGGGGGATGCCCAGCGCGGCGGCGGCCTCCAGCTGGCCGTGGTCGACGGAGATGACCCCGCCGCGGACGATCTCGGCGGCGTACGCGGCCTGATGCAGCGTCAGCCCGATGACGGCGGCGCCGATGGTGCCGATGAGGCTGTTGCTGTCGACCGACCAGAACACCGGCCCGAAGGGGATCCCGACGCCCAACTCCTCGTACAGGGCGCTCAGGTTGAACCAGAAGACCAGCTGCACGATCATCGGGATCGAGCGGAAGATCCAGATGTACGTCCAGGCGACGGTCTGCAGCACCGGGCTGCGGGACAGCCGCATGAAGGCCAGCACGGTGCCCAGGAGGAAGCCGAGGACGGTGGCGTAGGCGGTGAGCTGGAGGGTGACCCAGACCGCCTGCACGATGGTCTCGGACAGGACGTAGTCGCGGAAGACGCTCCATTCCCATACGGGGTTGGTGGCCAGTCCGTGCACGAACTGGGCGACCAGCACCGCCACGGCGGCAGCCGCGGCCCAGCGGGCGTAGTGGCGGGCGGGGACGACGTGCAGGGAAGCCGGATCGTCAGGGGCGGGCGGGGCGTCGGGGCGGACGCCCGCGGTGGCCGCGCCGGGGGGTGCGGCGCCTGTGGTGGATGCCATCGTGGTGTTCCTGATCGACTCTTATGCGTGCTCGGGCGGGTTGATCCGCGACGTCTCGATCGCGGAGTCGGAGGTGCCCCACTTCTTCAGGATCCGGGCGTACGTGCCGTCCTTGATCAGCTCGTTGACGGCGGCCCGGAAGGCCTTGGTGAGCGGGGAGCCCTTCTTGAAGGCGAAACCGACGTCGAGGCGGTGGTACTCGCCGAGGAACGTGGTCCGCGCGGCGGGCTGCGAGGCCTGGTACCGCAGGCCGTTGATGGTCGACATGATCACGTCGATGCGGCCCTGCTGGAGTGCGGTGAGGGTCGCCGCGTTCTCCGAGTACACCTTCACGTCGTAGGGCTTCTTCCCGGCCTTGGCGCACACCCCCTTGTGTGCGGTGAGGGTCGTCTCGAAGGTGGTGCCGGCGCCGGTGCCGACGGTCAGTCCGCACAGCTGGGTGAGGTCGGTGACCTTCTTCAGCGCGGTGTCGCCCTTCCTCACGGCGAAGCCCTGGCCGTCGTTGACGTAGGTGACGAAGTCGATGGTTCTCAGCCGCTCGGTGGTGACACCGAAGTTGCCGGTGCCGACGTCGTACTTGCCACTGCCGAGGGCGGGCAGGATCGTCTCGAAGGAGGCGTCCTGGCGCTGCAGGCGCACGCCGAGGACCTTGGCGACGGCGTCGGTGAGGTCGATGTCCTGGCCCGCGGGCGCCTCGTCCGGCCCGTTCGGGTAGTACGCCCCGGGCGGGAAGCCGATGGAACTGCCCACCCGCAGCGTGCCCGACCGGCGGACGTCGGCGGGCAGCAGGGCGGCGACGGCGTCCACCTTGCGCACGGAGGCGACCGGGTCGCCGGTGGGTGCCGGAGAGACCTGGGCGCCGACGGCCGCGGTGCCGCCGTCACCGGAGCCGCACGCGGTGAGCGCGAGCAGCGGCAGCAGCGCGAGGGCGGCGATGCCGCGCAGCCGGCCGCTCAGAGCGGGGACGTTCACAGGTCGGTGGCCTTTCCGGTGGGTGCGGTGACGGGCAGGTGCTTCTCGAACGGCAGCGGGCCGATGGTCTCCGGGTCGGCGGCGGTGTCGAACAGCGGTGTGTAGCCGGTGGCGAGGTACAGACCTCGCGCCTCGGGCTGGCGGGGCCCGGTGGTCAGGTAGAGGCGCCGGTAGCCGCGGGCGGCGGCCTCGTGTTCCAGCTCGTCGAGCACGCGCCGGGCGAGCCCGCGCCGGCGGTGCGCGGAGTGGGTCCAGATCCGTTTCAGCTCGGCGGTGGTGGCGTCGTAGCGGCGGAAGGCACCGCCCGCGACGGGGTTGCCGTGTTCCAGCAGCAGCAGGAGGAGACCGCCGTGCGGCGGGGTGAACTCCTCGTCGGGGTATCGGGAGATCTCGGTGTGCGCGTCCCTGCCGTAGCGCGTCGCGTACTCGTGGCCGAGTTCGCGCAGCAGGGGTCTGACCCGGCGGTCGGAGACCGGGACGTGCACGACGGCCAGGTCCGCCGCACGGGACGGTGTGGGGGCCACGGAGGTCACGCGCCCACCACCCCCGCCCGGCTCCGCTCCGCGCCCGCGGCCCGCCCGGCGTCGCGCTTGGCGACCTCCTCGCGCACGATCGGGATCACGTACCGGCCGAAGTCGACGGCGTCGTCCAGCAGGTCGTAGCCGCGGGCGGAGAGGATGTCGACGCCGAGGTCGTAGTAGTCGAGGAGGGCCTGCGCGACCGTCTCCGGGGTGCCGACCAGGGCGTTGGAGTTGCCCGCGCCGCCGGTCGCGGCGGCCGTGGGGGTCCACAGGGCACGGTCGTAGCGCTCCCCCGCCTCGGCGATTGCGACCAGCCGTTGCGAGCCGGTGTTCTGCGGGGCGCCGGTGCGGTGGCGGCGCTTGAGCCCGGCCGCGCCCTGCTCCCGGATGGCGCCGAGGGTGCGGTGTGCCTTCTCCCAGGCCAGTTCCTCGGTGGGGGCGATGATTGGGCGGAACGCCACCTGGATGCGCGGCACGTCGGTGCGGCCGGCGGCCCGCGCCGCGGCCTTGACGGCCTCGATCTGCTCGGCGGTCCTCTCCAGCGGCTCGCCCCACAGGCAGTAGATGTCGGCCTCGGCACCGCCGGCGGCGTACGCGGCGGGCGACGAACCGCCGAACGAGACCTTCGGGCGCGGCTGTTGGACAGGGAGGACATCGCTGACGAAGTCGTGGAAGCGGTAGTGCTCGCCCTCGTGGTCGAAGGGTTCGCGCGTGGTCCAGATCTTCTTGACGATCCGGATGTACTCACGGGTGCGGGCGTAGCGCTCGTCCTTGGTGAGGGTGTCGCCCTCGCGGGCCTGTTCGTGGTCGTTGCCGCCGGTGATGAAGTGGACGGTCAGCCGGCCCTCGCTGATCTGGTCGAGGGTGGCGAAGGTCTTCGCGGCGAAGGTCGGGTACGAGACGTTGGGCCGGTGGGCGAGGAGGATCTGCAGCCGGTCCAGCCTGCTCGCGACGTACGCGGCGGCGGGTGCCGGGTCGGGCGAGCCGGAGCCGTAGGCGAACAGCACCCGGTCCCAGCCGTGGTCCTCATGGGCCCGGGCGAGCCGGAGCGTGTACTCCTTGTCGAAGGCGGCGCCGGAGCGCGGGGTGGTCTCGGAGCCGTCGTTGGTGGCGGCGATGCCGAGGAATTCCACGGGCATGACAGTGACCCTTTCGGGAGCGACCGCACGCGGGCATGGCGGAACCGCCCTGCGTGAGTGCAGAGATGACTGACCGTCAGAAAAGGGTGTGGGTGTGACGACGCCGTGCGTCGGGAGAAGCTGGGGTGCGGCAGCGCGCGCAAGGAGCGGAACTCGGCCCGCGACGGGGTCACCGAGGGAGGGAAGGGCCGGTCAGACGGCCCGCTGCCGAGTCAGGCGCAACACGCCGCGGACCACACCCGACCGAAGTCGATGTGGTCGCGCGAGACCAAGCGCTGCTGGGCATTCATGCGATTAATTGAGCAGTACAACGTGCTTCCCGTCAAGCAGCGCCCGGATGCCGGACCGCCTGATCCGGTCCGGCCACGCGCTGTTGACACATCCGTGCCGCGGAACCGTACGATCGTCGGCGGACGGCTCCGCCTCGCGCGGCGGTCGCTCCGGCCGCGTTGAGGGACGCGGCGCTCGTGACGACGCGGATTCCCGGCCGCGCGCCGTGCCCGCGCAGCGGTGGTGCCGCTGCGCCGCACCACGCGCCCACCGGGTGGTCACCCACGCCTGCGACTCCCTCCCCCGGAAGAGCCTCCTCATGGTCACACCGTCCGACGTCACGTCCGCCCCCGCCACGACACCGCCGCAGCGCACCGGCGTCTCCGCCTCCGGCCTTCCGCGGATCGTGCCGCGCCGGCACCCCGGCCGCTGGGTCACCGCTGCGGCCGCGCTGCTCGTGTCCGCCATGGTGCTCCACTCCGTCGTCCGCAACGAGGCGTTCCAATGGGCCGTGGTGGGGCGGTACTTCACGACCCCTGCGGTGCTCGACGGGCTGCTGCTGACTTTGTGGCTGACCGGCGCGGTCATGGTGCTGGGCTTCCTGCTGGGCACCCTGCTGGCGGTGCTGCGCCTGTCGGGCAACCCGGTGCTGCGCACGCTGAGCTGGGGTTACGTGTGGATCTTCCGTTCCACTCCCCTGCTGGTGCAGCTGCTGTTCTGGTTCAACATCGGCGCCCTCTACCCGACGCTGGGGCTCGGCATCCCGTTCGGCCCGGAGTTCGTCACCGTCAAGACGGTCGACCTGCTCGGTCCGACCCTGACCGCCGTCATCGGCCTGACCCTGCACGAGAGCGCCTACGCCGCCGAAGTGGTGCGGGGCGGCATCCTCTCCGTCGACTCCGGCCAGACCGAGGCCGCGCAGGCGCTGGGCCTGAGCAGGCGCCGCACGCTGCGCCGCGTCGTCATCCCCCAGGCGATGCGCTCCATCGTGCCCACCGCTGGGAACATGCTGATCGGCACCCTGAAGGGCACCAGCATCGTCAGCGTGCTGGCCGTGCACGACCTGCTGTACTCCACGCAGCTGATCTACAACCAGACGTACCAGGTCATCCCGTTGCTCATGGTCGCCACACTCTGGTACATCGCGGTCACCAGTGTGCTCAGCGTGGGTCAGTACCACGTCGAGCGGTACTACGCGCGGGGCGACTCCCACGCCCTGCCGCCCACTCCGCTGCAGCGGTCGCGGCGCCGGCTCTCCGCCGTGCGCACCCGCCTGAGCGCGGCGACGGCCGCCGACGCCCGCCCCGCGATCGGCGGTGACCGGTGAGCGGGTACCAGGGAGGCGGAGGGCCGGTTCACCCTTGAGGTCAAGCGCCTCTCCCGCAGGCCGGGCCGGGCCGCGACTCGTCGAATGCGCTCAGCGGGGCACCCGGGCCGTCAGAGGGAAGGAGCCGAGATGAGCAGCCCAGACCGTGATCTGTCCTCTCCGCTGGAACAAGTCACCGGAGAGAAGGACGTCCACCCCGAGGAAGAAGGGACACAGCCCGGCGACCGCGCCGCCGAGAGCGACGACGGCCGAACGGAAGACGCCCCGCCGGAGGCCGCCGGGGACGCGGAAGCTCCCTGAGACCGCCGGCGTCGGGGCGGGACGCCACACCGGGCGTCCCGCCCCGGCTCGTGAGCGATCAGACACCGGCTCGCGTGCGATCAGACACCGGCTCGCGCGCGTTCAGGCCCGGCTCGCGCGCGTTCGGAGACGGCGGGTGCCCGCGGGCACGGCCGGTCAGGTCGGCGGCGCCATCGGCCGCCCGGACTCGGCCGGGCGTGACGGAGACGTCCGAGGGACGCCGTGGACGGTACCGACCGGCATCTCGCCGTACCCGGTGCGCAAGGGGGCCTCGCCGCGCACGCCCCCCGGCGACGCGGCAGCCGTCCTCCCGGCTGCGGACCTCCGCCGCGGATGCGTCGCCGCACCGCACGACACGCCCCGCACCGGCCCGCCCTGATCGCCCGCGCCCGCGCCCGCCCGCGCCGTGACCCCATTCACGGCGACCGGCTCCCGTTCCGTGCCAGGATGGCCCGAGGCATGCGGCCCCCCTGCGGCGACGGGGCGTGACGACGATCGCCACTCAAGGGCGGCCACCATGGGTAAGCGAAAATTACGAGACAGAAACGATCAGTAGCCGGAAATTCCCTCACCTGTCCTAGGAACAACAATGATCATCCCGCTTAGGAATCAGGCGGCCGATGAACACCGTCCCCTTGCCGTCGGGTCCGTCGACCCCCGCCCCACGCGTTAGGAGACACACCGTGCTCCAGCTCATCGAACGCGACGGGGATCTGGCGGTGGCCGCTCTCGTGGACGACGTCGACTTCTTCACCAGCTCCGACCTGCGCACCGCCGGCCATCGACTGCTGGACGACGGCTGCCGCTACCTCGTCCTGGACACCTCACCGCTCAGCTTCATCGACTCCAGCGGCATCACCGTCCTGCTGGCCTTGTGGCAGCGGCTGCACACCGCGGACGGCGCTCTGGTCCTTGCCGTGCCCGACGAAGGCCTGCGCCGGCGGATGGACGTGCTCGGCCTGGACACCGTCCTGACCATCACGCCGGCACTCGGGGAAGCCGTCACCCGTGCCCGGCGGCTCAGGGCGGGGACCCACTCCCCCGGCCGGCGGCTCGCGGCCGAGTCGGAAAGCGCCTGACGCGTCCCGGCCATGCGCGAGGTGAGGGACGCCCTGCCCGAAAGTCATCGGGCCGTCGCGAGCGATGCCACCCGGCGCACGCTCATCGACCCGGAGACCGCCCTGCTCTCCCGCGCGATCGTCTCCCGCTACTCCCGCTACTCCCGGTCGCCCTGAGCCTCGCGCGACGGCGGGAGACCCCGCCCCGGAGCCGACGGCCCGCCTCGCGCGCCGGGGGCTTCGTCACGGCCACGGGAGCGGAACGTACGGCGGTAGGTGTCGGGTGGCACGCCGACCGTGCGGTTGAAGTGCCGGCGCAGGGTGGTGGCGGTGCCCATGCCGGTGGCCGTCGCGATGGTGTCGACGGTGTCGTCCGTCGTCTCCAGCAACACCTGCGCGTGCCGGATGCGCTGGGTCAGCAGCCACTTCAGCGGACTGGTGCCCGTCACCGCCTTGAAGTGGCGGCCCAGATGGCGCGAGCTCATCCCGGCCCGGCGCGCCAGGTCCTCCACGGTGAGCGGGCGGTCCAGCCGCTGGATCACCCAGGGGAGGAGTTCGGCGAGCGGGTGGTTGTCCGGGGCCGGGACGGGGGTGGTCACGAACTGGGCCTGGCCGCCGTCCCGGTGAGGCGGTACGACCAGACGCCGGGCCAGCGTGTTGGCGACCGACGAGCCGTGGTCGAGGCGGACCAGGTGCAGGCACAGGTCCATGGCAGCGGCCTTGCCGGCCGAGGTGAGCACGCTGCCCTCGTCCACGTACAGGACGTCCGGGTCCACCTTCACCCGGGGGTGGCGCCGGACCAGTTCCCCGGTGTGTGCCCAATGCGTGGTCGCGCGCCTGCCGTCCAGCAGTCCCGCGGCGGCCAGCACGAAGGCGCCCGTGCACAGGGAGGCCACGCGGGCGCCCGCCTCGTGGGCCGCCCGCACCGCCTCGACCAGTTCGGCGGGCGGGTCGTGGTCGATGTCGGCCCAGCCGGGGACGATGACAGTGTCGGCGTGGACGAGACGGTCCAGCCCGTGGTCGGGCTCCAGGCGGAAACGCCCGGCCCGCACGGCGCCCGGCCCGCAGATCGACAGGCGGTACCAGGAACCGTCCGCGCCGGTCACACCGGCTCCGAAGACCTCGCAGGCGAGGGCCAGTTCGAAGTGCAGCATGCCGTCGGTGACGGCCAGCGCGACAGTGGTCATGTCCGGAAGTGTATGGGGTGTGGCGTTCCGGACACTCCTGGTGGGCGACCGGGCTTGGCCAGGATGGGGGGTGCCGAAGACCGGCGGATCAGTCGAGTGCAGGGGGAAGTCATGGGATCGGGCCAGATGGTGGCGGTGTTCGGCGCGTACGGGCACACCGGGCGTTTCGTGGTCGCGGAGTTGCGCGAGCGGGGGTTCGTCCCGGTTCTCTCCGGCCGCGACGCCGGGCGGCTCGGGGCGCTGGCGCACGAGACCGGGCTGGAGGCCCGCGCTGCCTCCGCCGACGACGCGGCCTCGCTCGACCGGGCGCTGGCCGGCACCGCCGCCGTGATCAACTGCGCGGGGCCCTTCGCCGCGACGGCCGCCCCGGTGATCGAGGCGGCCCTGCGCGCCGGGATCCCCTACCTGGACGTGGCCGCCGAGATCGAGGCCAACCTCGACACGTTCGCGCACTTCGCGGAGCGGGCCCGGGACGCGAAGGCGGTCGTCGTCCCGGCGATGGCCTTCTTCGGCGGCCTCGGCGACCTGCTGGCCACCGCCGCGATGGGCGACTGGGCCTCGGCGGACGAGGCGCACATCGCCTACGGGCTGAACAGCTGGCACCCCACCGAGGGCACCCGCACGTCGGGGGCGGTCTCCCGACGGCGCCGCGACGGCCGGCGGATCCGCTACAGCGGCGGACGCCTGGAGTACCGCGAGGACGCCCCGCCGACCCTGGAGTGGGCCTTCCCGCGGCCGATGGGCCCGCGTGCCGTCATCGGGGAGTTCACGATGGCCGACGTCGTCACCATCCCCAGCCATCTGGCGATCCCCGCCGTGAGCACCTACATGACGGTCGAGGCGGCCCGCGACATCGCGGC
Source organism: Streptomyces sp. NPDC094143 (assembly GCF_040303825.1). Lineage (NCBI taxonomy): Bacteria > Bacillati > Actinomycetota > Actinomycetes > Kitasatosporales > Streptomycetaceae > Streptomyces > Streptomyces sp. NPDC094143. Next base: position 34,140 of record NZ_JBEOTZ010000005.1, on the reverse strand, counting down.
CCCGGACACCCCGGCGCCGGCCCCGGCCGACGAGCACGGGCGGTCCGCTCAGACCTTCCTGGTCGACGTCGTCGTCCGCGCGGGCGGTGCCGAACGGCGTGCCGTGGCCCGTGGCCGGGACATCTACGCCGTCACCGCGCCCCTCGTCGTGGAGGCCCTCGACCGTGTGCTCACTGGACGGACCCGTGCGGTCGGTGTCGTCTGTGCCGGGGAGGTCTTCGACGCGCCCGACTTCCTGCGCGCGCTGTCCCGGCACATCGAGGTGGACCTGCCCCGGTAGGGCGTTCACACCGCATGGCGAGCGCCCGGCCGGTGCGTGCCGGCCGGGCGCCCATCGTGTGCCGTGCCGCTCCTCGCGCGGCGGCGGCTCAGTGGGTCAGCGGGTCAATTGGTCGGAGTAGCTGAAGTCACCCACCGTCCATGCGCTGACGTCGTCGATCGCGACGCGGTACATTCCGCCCGTTTCCGGGATGCCCACGGCGCCCTGAAGGATCCGGGCGACATGGAAGTGCAGATGTGTGGGCGGCCCGTCCTTCTTCTCGGAGACCTCGAAAGCAGCGGAGAACTCGCCCAGATGGGCGGAGTCCGTCAGCACCTCCGACACCCGCTGCCTCCACACGGCTTCGGGGGCCAGGCGACCGGTGATGACGGCACCGCCGGTGACCACCGTCAGGGACATCTGATTGCTCTGCCCGGACTCCACGAGGGAGGCGATGGCAACGATCAGCTCGTCAGGCTTCGACATGGGATCGAATCTTATGCACTCGCCGGCACGGGCGGCTCGGGCCCCCGCACTGCGGGGCCCATCGAGTCGCGCATGTGACCCGAGTCACCGCCGGCCGGGCAGCACACCGCCGCTCGTCCCCGGAGAGGGCGACTCCCCGGAACACGGTCACGGCAACGCATCCTCCGGTTCGGCTGAACCCGGATCCGCGGAACTCCGCAGGCCCTGGTCACCGGCCGATCGCACGGCACACCTCCGCCACCAGGACGTCGGCGTCGTCGAGCACGGCGACGAGTGTGTCCGGTGTGGTGCCGGGCGACGCGAACAGGGCATGCGCGCGCCCGGCGAAGTCGGCAGGGGCGGCGGCGAGTCCTCCCGCGGCGCCGACCGCCCCCTTCTCGTTGAGCACCCAGCGCCCGGCATGGGCGTGCAGGGCGTGGACGAGCAGTCCGACCGCCCGGAAGAGGCAGCCGGTCACGTAGAAGACGTCGCCGCGGGCCGCTCCCTTGCGGGCGGCGGCCAGGATGAACGGCGCCTCCCAGCGCGCGTTGCCGATGAGCGCGTCGCGCAGCGGCTCGGGGTAGAGCCGGGTCTGCTCCTGCAGGGCCCGCAGCTCGCCGCGGGGGTCGGCGAGGATCCGCCCGAGGGCCACCTCGCCGGCGTAGGCGTGGGAGTACACCCCCAGGGGGTGGCCGGGCTGGGCACCGATCTCGAAGTGCCCGGCGCGGCACTCACGCCAGACGCGGTGGACGCGGTCGAGGTCCCGGTAGATCCAGTCGACGCGACGGCCGTCGACGGTCAGCCAGCCGCCGCCGTCCACCCAGGGGCCCCAGCCGCCCGGTTCGGTCACCTCCGTCGGTTCGCCGGTCAGCTCGGCGGCGAGCGCGCGCAGGGCGGCCGTGTCCAGGGGTGGCCGGTAGTACAGGCCCAGGTCGAAGTCGGAATCGGGCCGGTGCGTTCCGCTCGCCCGACTGCCGCCCAGGCACACCGCGACGACACCGGCGACCCCGGTCAGCCGTCGCGCGATCTCCGTCAATCTCTCCACGTCCCACAGGTAGCAAAGGTGGAGCGGCGCCCGCGACCGGATTACCGCCCCGCGCGCGGCCGGCCCGCCCCGCGCGCGGCCGGCCCGGCCCGGCGACCGGCCGGAGAACGGCGAGCGCGACGCCGGCTCGGGGTGTGGGATCGAGGACGTGAGACCTGGCCGGGCGCGCCGGGATCCGACCGGCTGAGCGCGGTGGTGGGCGTGCCGGCGCCATGGAGGTCGTACGGACCGCCCACCGCCGTGACCGGGACGCGCTGGGCGGCGGCGGTGCACAGGGTGCGTTCCACCGGCTGTCTCGCGCACAGCGCGCGGGCGGCCGCCGCGCTCGCGGCGCGTCAGGGACGGTGGCGCAGGTCGGGGTTGCCCGGGGAGCGGCCGGTGAGGTTGGTGATCAACTCGGTGCACAGGTCACGGAGTTTGATGTTCCGGTGCTGCGAGGCGGAGCGCAGGATGGCGAAGGCCTCGTCCGCGGTGCAGCCGCGCTGACCCATGACCACTCCCATGGCCTGGTCGATGACGCCGCGGGACTGCATGGCCCGCTGCATCTGCTCGGCGAACGCCTCCGCGTCGGCGATGCGCTGCGCCAGGGCGATCGCCCCGGTGGCCTGCGCGGCCAGGGAACGCAGTGCGCCCAGATCCGCGTCGTCGAACGCGTGGGCCGGGCCGCCGTAGAGGTTCAGCGCCCCGACGGTATGCGTCCGGGCGGCGATCGGCAGGGAGACGGAGGAGCGGATCCCGCAGGCCGCCGCGTAGGCCGGGTAGTCGCCCCAGCGCTTCTCCGTGAGCATGTCCCGGACGAAGATTTCCTCGCCGGTACGGGCGGCCTGGAGACATGGGCCGTCGTCCTGGCCGTACTGCCTCTCGTCCAGTTTGGGGGCCGGCGGTCCCGCGCTGGCCACGGTGACGGGCCGGTGATCGCGCTCGACCGTCACGCCGGTTCCCTCGGCCGGGGAGAGCTTTAGCGCTGCCTCGGCCAGGGACTGCAGGAAGTCCTCCAGCGAATCCGTCTCCAGGAGCCACTCCATGACGGAAGCGCTCGCGGAGGCGTTGTCGTGTGCGTTGTCAGAGGTCACAGCGTGCTCCTCCAGGTGGCCGGCGGCCCCCTCGTAGGCGTCGTGCCGTGGGCCAGGCCTCTCCGACCACCCTACGCCCCGCTCGCGCAGCCGCCCGGATCGCGGCACCCGGCACACTGCCGCCTCGCGTGCCGCCCGGCGGTCACGTAGGTCGCCACGTCGCTACGGCGTTCGAGTACCTCGCCGACGGCCGCAACGCTCCGCAGTTCAGCCCGCGGGTGCAGCGGATCGAGCGGGTGCCCGGCACCCCGACCGACGTCGGAACGCTGTTCCGCAGCGCTCGGTGCCGTGCTCGGTGCCGTGCTCGGTGCCGTGCTCGGCGGGCTTGCCGGGTGCGGTGTGCGGCCGCGTACATGCGGTCCTCGATCTCTCGGCCACCGGGCGGCAGTAGACGTGGGCGAACGGCCGCTGTGCGTCGACACGGACGACGAGGCCGGGAAACGGTGGAACGCCATCGCGGGGCTGTGGGCCGCGGGCCGTGGCCACCGGGCCGTCCCGGTGCGGGCTTGGCTCCGGCGGCCGCGGGGGTCTTCCCGCGGCCGCCGTGCGGGGGGCCTTCCGGTCATGAGGTCCGGGAGGCGAGGTACTCCTTGACGCCCGGCGCGGTGTGCGCGTCCTCCACGTTCACCGCCGCGCCGACCGCCTTGGCGTCCGGCTTGTGCACGTACGTCGAGGTGCTCGCCGGCTGCGCCTTGTCGGAGAAGTTCTGCGCGGTGCCGAGGCCGACGTCGACCGCGGACTGGGAGCGGTGGGCCTTGACCACGTCCTCGCGGGCGAGGCTGCCGTTCTCGCAGGCCTTCTTCAGGTCGTTGCCGGTCAGCTGCGCCGCGTTGTAGCCGGACAGCACGCCGGAGTCGACGAGGGAGCCCGGGTACTTCTTCTGGTAGGAGGCGACCATCTTGCGCACCCCGGGCAGGTCGGAGCTGACCGCGGGCGCGGCACTGACCACGTTGAGCAGGGCGGTGAGGGCGGGGGCGGCCGGCGTCTTCATCAGCTGCGGGGCGTAGCCGGGGGCGCTGCTGACGACGGGCACCTTCAGGCCGCGTGAGGCCGCGACTCCGACCAGGGACGCGGTCTGGGCCGGTCCGGCGCTGATCAGGATCGCCTTCACGCCCTCCTTGCGCAGCGCGGAGACCTGCGCGGACAGATCGGTGTCCGTTGCCTTGATCTTCTGTCCCACGACCTTCAGGCCGGCCTTCTTCCCGGCCCACTGCGCGCCTTCGAGCGCGTTCGCGCCGTAGTCGCCCTCGAAGTAGACGTGACCGATCGTGTCGCCCTTCTTCAGACCCTTGGCGCGGGTGAGGAAGTCGACCGCGGCGATCATGTCGATGTCGTAGGTGGTGCCCAGGACCTGGACGGCGTCCCGGCCGAGCAGGGAGGCGGCCCAGGCCTGCGGGAAGGTGAGCACCTTGTCCCGCTCGATGTCGTCGAGCAGCGCGGCCATCACGGGCGAGCCGATGACCTGGGGCAGCGCCACGACATCCGTGGACAGGTCGGCGTAGGCGGTGACGGCCTTCTGGACGTCGTAGCCGTGGTCCTTGACGACGATCTCGACGCGCCGGTCGCAGATCCCGCCGCGGGCGTTGACCTCGTCCGCCCACATCTGCTGGGCCTGCACGATGCTCTTGCCGAGGGTGGCGTAGGGGCCGGTGAGGTCCGTGAGGGCGCCGAGCCTGATGACCTTGTCGGTCACGCCTGGCCCGGCCTTGACGCCGTCGGCGCCGTCGCCGGTGCTCTTGGCGGAGTCCGCCTTGGAGCTGCATCCGGTCGCGGCGAGCAGCAGGGCCGCGAGGGCCGCGGCCAGGAGCGTCCTGGGGCGTACGCGGGGCGTGTGGTGGTGCGTGGAGGTCACGGGGTGGGCTCCTTGGCTCGTGCGGACGGCGCGGGTGAAGGTGTCGGCGAGGTGCCGGCCGTGGGGGGTGGGGCGGGCCGGCGGCTCACGCGGGCGCGCAGACGGCGGACCAGGCCGTGCAGCCCGTCGGGGGCGAACAGCAGGATCAGGACGATGGCCGCTCCGTACAGGTAGCGGGCGGCCTCGGTGGGGCCGACCGTGCCGCCGGTGGTGCCGGGGGCGGTCACGAGGGGGAGCTGGTCGGCGTAGCGGGTCATCAGCAGGGGCAGCGCGGTGACGAAGACGGCGCCGGCGGTGGCTCCGGCGACCGAACCCAGGCCGCCGATGACAATCATGGCGAGATAGTCGACCGACAGCACGAGGCCGAAGTAGTCGGGCACCACGCGGCGGAACGAGAGGGCGATCATCACCCCGGCGAGGCCGGCGTACATCGACGAGACGACGAAGGCGGCCGAGCGGTAGCGGGAGACGTCCACGCCCATGACGGCGGCGGCGGTCTCGCTGTCGCGCAGGGCCACCAGCGCGCGTCCGGGACGGCCCCGGAGCAGCCCGCGGGCGGTGAACCAGGTGACCGCGAACAGGGCGAGCCCCAGGTACCACAGCCGCTCCTCGGCGCCGAACGGCACGCCCAGCAGGGTCAGTTCGGAGTCGGCGGAGAAGGAGAAGCCGCCCAGTTCCAGCGGCGGCACGGAGCGGCCGTTGAATCCGCCGGTGACGGAGTCCGCCGTGAGCAGCACGTGGTGGCCGATGAAGACCAGGGCCAGGGTGGCGACGCCGAGGTAGACACCGCGCACCCGGCCGGCGACGGGACTGAACAGTCCGCCGGCCGCTCCGGCGAGCAGGACGGCGAGCACGGCGGCCACGGCGGTCGGCAGCCCCGGCCCGGGCTCACCGGCCAGCCAGACGTAGCCGTAGGCGCCGACGGCGAGGAAGAAGGCGTGGCCGAGGGAGAGCTGGCCCGCCGTGCCGGACAGCAGGCCGAGGCCGACCGCGCCGACGGCGGCCGCCATCGAGAACAGGCCGATGCGCAGCCAGAACGCGTCCAGGTAGAAGGGCAGCGCACACAGGACGACGACGGCCGCGACGGTCCAGCCGAGGCGTGCGGCACCGGTACGGGTTCCGGGGAGCCGGTCAGACACGGACCGCCGCCTTCCCGCCGAACAGGCCCGTGGGCCGCACCAGCAGCACCAGCACCATCACCGCGTAGGGGGCGACGTCGCCGAAGCCCTCCCCGAGGACGTGCAGATCGGACTGGTAGCCGGCGACGAGCGCCTCCGTCATGCCGATCAGCAGGCTGCCCGCGAGGGCGCCGGGCGGCGAGGCCATGCCGCCGAGGATCGCCGCCGGGAACGCCTTGAGGGCGATCTGGCCGGTGGTGCGTTCCAGGCCGGGCGCGGGGAACGCGGCGAGGAAGACCGCCGCCAGGGCCGCGAGCGCTCCGGCCAGGCACCAGGCGAGCATGCGGATGCGCACCAGCCGTACGCCCATCAGGGCGGCCGCCTCGACGTCCTCGGCCGAGGCGCGCAGGGACAGGCCCCATGAGGTGTACCGGAAGAGGGCGAAGACACCGGCGATGACCAGGGCGGAGACGACGATCGCGGCGATGCGGCTGTCCGCGACGGTCACCGGCCCCAGCCCGCTGACCGAGTCGCCCCAGGGGTCGCCGAGGGAGAGCAGGTCGCCGCCGATGCGCCGTGACAGGTCGGTGAGGATGAGGATGTCGACGCCGATGGTGACGATGGTCTGCACGTGGGCGGTGTGCGGGTCCGCCCGGCCGCCGGCCTGGAGCAGGAAGCGGTCCATGGCGCCGGCCACGGCCGCGGTCACCAGGACGGACAGGGCCAGGGCGCCGGCGAAGCCGAGGTCGTCGTGGAGGACGGCGGTGAGGTAGCCGCCGAGCAGGAGCAGCGAACCGTGGGCGAAGTTCATCACGCCGGAGGCCTTGAAGATGATGACGAAGCCGAGGGCGACCAGGGCGTAGACCGCGCCGAGGGCGAGTCCGTTGAAGACGTTGTCCAGGAAGGTCGTCATGCCGCGTCCTCCGTTGCCGCGCCGGTGCCGAGGTAGGCGCGGAGCACCTCCGGGTCGCGGCGGACCTGGTCCGGCGTGCCGTGGGCGATGGCGCGGCCGAAGTCGAGGACGGTGACCTCGTCGGCGAGCCGCATCACCAGGCCCATGTCGTGCTCCACCAGCACGACGGACAGGCCGAGTTCGGCGCGTACGGCGTGCACGACCTCCACCGTGCGGGCGCGTTCGGCCGCGTTCATCCCGGCGACCGGCTCGTCGAGCAGCAGGACGCTGGGCTCCAGGCAGAGGGCGCGGGCGAACTCCACGCGCTTGCGGTCGCCGTAGGAGAGGAGGGCCACGGGGTGGTCGAAGTGCGCGCTTAGGCCGGTGAGTTCGGCGATCTCGCGGGCCCGGTCGAGGTGGGCGCGCTGTTCGCGCCGCGCGTGCGGCAGGCGCAGGGCGCTGGCGGTGAAGCCGGCCCGGGACAGGGCGTGGCGGCCGAGCATCAGGTTGTCGGCGACCGTGCCCTGCGTGGTGACGATGTTCTGGAAGGTGCGGGCGACGCCGAGGGCGGCGATGCGGTGCGGGGCGAGACGGGTGAGGTCGGCGTCGCCGAGGCGTACGGTGCCGGCGGCCGGGCGGCACAGCCCCGACAGGACGTTGAAGCAGGTGGACTTGCCCGCCCCGTTGGGCCCGATGAGCGCGTGGACGGAGCCCGGGGCGACGGTGAAGGACACCGTGTCCAGGGCGGTGAGCCCGGCGAACCGGACGGTCACGTCCGTCACGGTGAGTTCGGGTGGTGCGGTGGCGCGGACGGTCACGCGGCTCCCTGCCCCTCGGTTCTTCCGGCGGTCCGCGCGGTGTCGGTGCCTTCGGTGGTCACGGGTGTATCGGTGGTGGTGGTCGCGGTGCCTTCGGTGGTCTCGCCCAGGTACAGCCGCTTCACGGCGTCCGTGCGGGCGAGTTCGCCGGCCGGACCGGAGAGCCGGACCTCACCGACCTCCAGGACGTGGGCGGTGTCGGCGAGGGACAGCGCCATGCCGGCGTTCTGCTCGACGAGCAGGACCGCGGTGCCCTGGGCGTTGATCTCGCGGACGACCTCGGCGATCCGGTGGACCATCTGCGGGGCGAGGCCCAGGGAGGGTTCGTCGAGCAGCAGCAGGCGCGGCGCGGCCATCAGGGCCCGGCCGATGGCGAGCATCTGCTGCTCACCGCCGGAGAGCAGTCCGGCGGCCTGCCGGGTGCGTTCGCCGAGGCGCGGGAAGAGCGTGAAGACCCGGTCGCGGGCCTGCGCGACCTGGTCCGGGCGGCGCCGTCCGAGGCCGAGGCCGCCGGTGCGCAGGTTCTCGTCGACGGTGAGGCCGGCGAAGACCCGGCGCCCCTCGGGCACCTGGACGACTCCGGCGCGCACCGCGGCGACCGGGTCGCGTCCGTCGAGTTCCGTGCCGCCGTAGCGGATACGCCCGGCCGTGATCGCGCCGCGGTGCAGGCGCAGGGTGCCCGACACCGCCCGCAGCAGGGTCGTCTTGCCCGCGCCGTTGGCGCCGAGGAGGGCGACGACCGTTCCGTGCGGGACGGTCAGGGTCACGGAGCGAAGGGCGGACACGGCGCGGCCGTAGGTCACGTCGAGGCCCTCGACACACAGGGCGGGCTCTTCGTCCGGTGGTGCTTCGGGCATCACGGCTCCTCGGGTCCGTGCCGTCGGGCACGGCTGCTTCGGGGGAAGGGCAGCCCACGACAGCACGGGCGCGGACGCGCGGTACAGGTGTTCGGGCCGGGTGGCTGCGCGGTCCCAACGCGGGTCGGCGCGGACTGTGCGGCTGCCCAGGGCCGGACGCGGCCCCCGTCCGGCCTACGACCGCCCCCGTCCGGCCGGTGGCGGCGCCGGTCCGGGCGCGCCACTGCCGTGTCCGGCGCCGGGCACGGCTTCGCGGCACCCGCGCGGGAGTCGGCGGCGCGGGTGCGGTCGGGTGCCGTGCGGGTCGTCAGTCACGCAGGAGGCGGCGTGCCGTCAGCGCGAGGCTGATGTCGACCACGTCGAGCGGGCGGGCCAGGGAGCGGCCGATGAGCTGCTCGCAGCGGCGCAGCCGGTTCAGGACGGTGTTGCGGTGGCAGTACAGCCGTTCACCGGCGCGCTGGGCGGACCCCTCGGAGTCGAACCAGGCGACCAGGGTGTCCAGCAGGACGTCCCGGTCGGCGGGTTCCAGCCGCAGCAGCGGCCCGAGCACCCGCTCGGTGAGGGCCGCGCCGAGCTCCGGGCAGGAGATCACCAGGGCCTGGGGCAGGTGCTCGGCGAGCCTGACCGTGCCGCCCTCGGGCGGACAGAGGCCCAGCGCCAGGTCGGCCAGGCGCCGGGCCTCGCCGACCGAGGCCAGTCCCGTCACGGCGCCGCCGACGCCGATGCGGCATCCGGCGGTCGCGCCGTCGCCGGGCAGTTCGAGTACCGCCGCGGGGTCCCGGTCGTCCTGCCCGTCCACCGCCTCCCCGACCAGGACGATGCCGTAGTCCGCCTCCGCGCCCGGGTGCCAGTACGCGCTCGTGCCGGTGGCGCGGACGTGGGTCCGCAGTCCGGTGGGCCCCTGCGGCCGGACGCCGGCGACCGCGACGACGACGTACCGGCCGTGCTCCGGCAGGCCCAGTCCGTCGGCGGTCTCAGGCAGGTCGGCGATCCGGCTGGTGCCGTCCAGGAGGGCCGCCGCCAGCAGGCGCACCCGGTTCTCGCGCCGCCAGGCGAGCTGCCGTTCGGTCTGCCGGTAGGCGTCGGCCACCAGGGTGCAGTGCTCGTCGACGAAGTTCCAGACGTCGGTGGCCACGTGCACCAGCAGGCGGATGTCATCGGGTTCCGCGCGGGCGGTCTCCTCGACCAGCCGCTGCCACACCAGGGACCCGCCCAGCCGGAACGCGTGCAGCAGAGCGTCCAGCGGCAGCCCCTGCTCGGCCCGGGTGGCACCGATCCGCCAGGTGCAGCGGTGGGCGGCCTCGCGGGTGCCGCGCGGGTCGAGCAGCGAGGTCACGCTGTGCCGCAGGGAACGGTGGGTCTCCTGCCAGGTGGCGGCGTGGTCGTTGTCCAGCACGGTCCGGTACGCCGGTTCCTGCTCGCGCAGGATCACCAGCAGCCGGTCCGTCAGCTCCGGCAGCTCGTCGAGCAGGACGCGGGCCGCCCGGTGCAGGACGCGCAGCGCGTCGGCGTCGATCAGCGACCGGATCCGCCGTGTCCGCGGCTGCGGAACGGGCGCCGGCCCGGTGCGGAACGTCGTGCGTGTGCGTGCGGCAGGATGCATCGCGGTCCTCCCCCAACTTCGGCCTCCCGGCGGCGCCCGGCGCCGCCCGGGCACGGGGGCGTCCGGTGGGTGCGCTGCGCGGACGGCCCTCGTCACCCCTACGGTCCTGCTCCGAAGAATGGCATACCGTCCGGTCGGTCCCCAGAGGTGTGCGGCACTCTTCTCGACGGGGCCGGGGTGATCAGCGGGGGCTCAGCGGCTCTCCTGGTCGACCAGGCGGGCCAGTTCCACGCGGGAGCGCACGCCGAGCACGGCGAAGACGTTGCGCAGGTGGTAGTCGACCGTGCGGGTGCTGACGGCCAGCCGCTGGGCCACCTCCCGGTTGGTGGCGCCCTCGGCCACGTGGCGGGCGATGCGCAGTTGCTGGGGTGTCAGCCGGGCAAGCCCGCCGGCCTGGTCCGTCGCGGACGCGGCCCCGTTGGCGCGCAGCTCGCCGCGCGTCTGGTCGGCCCAGGCGCCGGCGCCGCAGCGCTCGAAGCCGACCAGGGCGGCCCCGAGCCGGGCACGGGCCTCCCGCAGCCGGCGGCGCCGCCGCAGCCACCTGCCGTACAGCAGCTCCGTGCGGGCGCGCTCGAAGTCGCCGCCCGAGTCGTCGTGCAGGGCGAGGGCGCGCAGGTAGAGGTCGTCGGCCTCGCCGTCGTCCGCGGCCAGCAGGGCGCGGCAGCGGGCGAGCTGGGCGGGCGCGTGCGGGTCGGCGCCGAAGGCCGCCCACTGGGCGAGGTCCGCGACGACCTCCCGGGCGTCCTCCGGCTGCCCGGCCAGCACCGCGGCCTCCACGAAGCAGGGCACGGCGAGCATCCAGACGGCGAAGTGCCCGCGCCGGGGGCCCGGTCCGACGAGCGGGCCGAGCCGGTCGGCGGCGTCCAGGGGGCGGCCGCGGGCCAGGTCCGCGCGGGCGATGGCCCACTCGGCCAGGGTCGCCGCCTGGGCCAGGCCATGGCGGCGGGCGGTGCGCAGGGCGGCAGCGGCGTATCCGGAGACGGCGGCGGTGTCGCCCTCGATCGAAGCGGCCAGGGCGAGCATCGCGTGATGGTTCGCGGCGGTGTTGCGCTGGCCGGCCGCCAGCGCCGCCCGCACGCCCTCCTCCGCGTGACCGCGCGCCTGCGCGTGGCGGCCGGCCCGCAGTTCGCCGTAGGCCAGGTACTCCAGGGCCCGCGCCTCGGACGCGGCGCACTCCGCGTTGCGGGCGGCCGCGAGGGCGCGGGCCCCGGCGGAACGGGCCGCGTGGACGTCCCCGAGCAGCAGGGCAGCCGCGGCGGCACGCAGCAGCCGCTCCGGCCGGCCGTCGGCCCACGCCCGCTCCAGCACCCGCCGCAACGGCCCGACGGCCTCCTCGGGCCGCCGGGCGAGCAGGGCGCGCATCCCGTCCCGGTAGTCCCGGACGACCGGATCCCGGGGCCATCCGGGACCGGGCCCGCCGACGACAGGCCCGAGCCCCATGCCGGCAGGCCCTTGCCCGCCACCGTACGGACCTGCTCCGTCGTTCTCCCCGCGGGCGGCGTCGAGGTTCGCGGCGCCGGGTCGTGGGGGCGGGTTCGTGGTGGCTCGTGTCAGTGGCGAGGCGTCGTCCCGGCCTGCGGAGGGTTCCGTCGGGACGGTGTCCGTGGCGGCGTGGCCGGAGGCCCGGCCCGCTGTGTCCGTGCCGTCGAGGGTGGCCAGGCAGGCCAGGACGTCGCCCGACGCCCACGCCGCGTCCGCGGCGAAGAGGCGTGCGGCCTCCGCCCCCTCCGGGGCGTCGGCGGCCAGCAGGGACGCGGCCAGCAGCAGGGACTCGCGGGCGTCCCCCACCGGCCCGTCGTACAACTGCCGTCGGCCGCGGGCGAGTTCGGCATGGCCGCGGGTCTCGGCGGCCGGGCGGGCGGCGTCCCGTCCGAGTGGGCTCCCCGCACGGAGAGCCGTGCGCACCCAGCTTCTGTCTCCCGTCACCCCAAGGAGGTTACTTGCGCGTAAGGAAGACCGGAAGGCTTACGTCCGCGCAGCGAGACGCCCACGGCCCCTCCGGCACCTGGGGGTTTGCCGCGGACGGCCGGGTGACCGCCGGATGACGCCCGGTGCACGGACTGTGCCCCGGCCCAACCACCGGCCGCCCCGGCCGTGCCCCGGCACCGCCCGGCAGTGGAACGGCACGACACGGCACGGCACCGGCGGCGGACGCGTCGACCGCGTCCGCCGCCGGTTCCCGTCGCCGCCGCGGCTCCGCCGCCCGGGCGAGGGACGGTCAGGAACCGTGCGGGCAGTTGCCCCGGTACTCCTCGATGGTCAGGCTCGGCCGGGGCAGCGGGCACAGGAACTGCTCGTAGCGGGTGTCGTTGTCGATGAACCGCTTGAGCCAGGAAATGCTGTACTTCGCGATCGTCGTGTTCGACGAGTTCGGCGTGAAGTGCGTCGCCGAGTTCAGCTCCAGGTAGGCCCGGTCCAGCGAGGAGGACAGGCTGGAGTAGAAGGGCTCGGCGTGGGAGGAGACCGGGGCGATGGTGTCGCCGTCGGCTCCGAAGATCAGCGTCGGCGTGGTCAGCTCGGGCCAGCTCTTGTCGAGGTTCCACGGCGTCAGCGGGATCGCCGCCTGCAGGGCCGGACGCGACTTGGCCGCCTCCAGACTGCCGCCGCCGCCCATCGAGTGGCCCATGACGCCGAGGCGGGAGGCGTCGACGCGCCCGCGCACCGAGCTGCGCTGGGTGAGGTAGTCCAGGGCGGCCAGCAGTTGCCGGCCGCGCGAGTCGGGCTGGTCGAGCGTGCTGAGCGTGTCGATCGTGAAGACCACGAAGCCCTGCGAGGCCAGGCGCGGTCCGAGCCAGGCGATGGACGACTCGTAGGCGGTGTAGCCGGGCGAGATGGCCACCGCGCCGAAGGTGCCGTCACTGGTGCTGGTCGGGTAGTAGATGGTGCCGCCGCCGAATCCGGTGACGGACAGCGAGGAGACGGACGTCTGCGACACGGCGTAGGGGCCGCGGCTCGCCTCGATGCTGGACGTGGTGGGGGCCGGGCCACGCTCGTAGGGGTTGTCGGCGGCGTGGGCACCCGGCGTGGTCAGGGGGCCCAGGCCGACGACGAACGCGAGCGTCGCCGCGGCCGCGGCCAGTCGACCGGTCCGGCGTCCGGCACGGCGCCCGAGGGAGCCACGGGATCCGGTACGGGGACCGGTGTGGGGGTGGAGGTGCACGACGAGTCGTCCTCTCTGTCGGTGCGGCTCGGCCCGTGCCGCGGGCACGCGTGACCTGGGGCGTCTGTCGCGTGCCCGCGGACCGGGCACCGCCGTTGGGCTGGCTGTGCCACTCTCGGGGACCGGGCACCGCTCGCGGACCGGCAATGTCACCGGTCTTGTGCGACCGGCACGCGGAAGGCCCTGCCGCGAGACCCTCGCGCGGACGCCCGGCGCCTCGACGGCCGGGCCGTGAACCGGGGGCCACGCACGCGGAGGCAAGGGCCGCGCACCAGGGACGGAGGCCGTTGCCCCCCGGAGGCAAGGGCCGTGCACGGTGAGAGCAGAGACCGTGCACGGGTGGGCAAGGCCCCTCGGCCTTCCGGGCCTAGCGTGGCCGCAGGTGGCCCGGCGGATCTTCGATGCCGGTACGGGCCGCCTCGCCGGAGACACCGGCGAGCGGAGAGTCTCAGGAGCTCGTATGTCCCACACCTTTGAGCCGGTCGAGCCGGTTCTGGAGCCGGCCGCGGCGGAGTTCGCCAAGGCGACCGCCAACCCGCCCTACCTGTTCGACCTGGCCCCGGCCGAGGGCCGCAAGGCCGTCGACGAGGTGCAGTCGGGCGACATCGCCAAGCCCGCCGTCGACGAGGAGTGGATCACCGTCTCCGGCGGTCCGACCGGCAGTGTCCGCGCCCGGATCGTCAGGCCGGCCGGCGCCGAGGGCACCCTGCCCGTCGTCCTCTACATCCACGGTGCCGGCTGGGTGTTCGGCAACGCCCACACCCACGACCGGCTGGTCCGCGAACTCGCCGTCGGCGCGAACGCGGCCGTGGTCTTCCCCGAGTACGACCTCTCCCCCGAGGCCCGTTACCCGGTCGCCGTCGAGCAGAACTACGCCGTCGCCCAGTGGGTCGTGGCCCAGGGCGCGTCCAAGGACCTGGACGGTGCGCGGCTGGCCGTGGGCGGCGACTCCGTCGGCGGCAACATGGCCGCGGCCCTGACCCTGATGGCCAAGGAGCGCGGTGATGTCGCGCCGGTCCAGCAGGTGCTCTTCTACCCGGTGACCGACGCGAGCTTCGACACCGGCTCCTACCACCAGTTCGCGACCGGCTACTTCCTGCGCCGCGACGGCATGCAGTGGTTCTGGGACCAGTACACGACCGACGAGGCCGAGCGGGCGCGGATCACCGTGTCGCCGCTGCGCGCCACCACCGAGCAGCTCACCGGCCTGCCCCCGGCCCTGGTCATCACCGCCGAGGCCGACGTGCTGCGCGACGAGGGCGAGGCCTACGCCGCCAGGCTCCGCGAGGCGGGCGTGCCCGTGACGGCCGTGCGCTATCAGGGCGTCATCCACGACTTCGTGATGCTGAACGCCCTGCGCGGCACCCACGCCGCCGACGCGGCCATCCGCCAGGCCTCCGCCGTGCTCCACGCGGCGCTGCACACCCGCTGACCCGGTCCCCTGACCCGACCGTTCCAAGGAGCACCGACATGGTCACCACCCCGACCGCCCTGCTCGTCCACGGCGCCTTCGCGGACGCCGGCAGCTGGTCCGGCGTCATCGCCGAGCTGCAGAACCACGGCATCCCCGTGGTGGCACCGCCCAACCCGCTGCGCGGCCTGGCGTCCGACGCCGCCTACATCGCCTCGCAGGCCGCCCAGATCGACGGCCCGGTCGTCCTGGTCGGCCACTCCTACGGGGGTGCCGTCATCTCCGTCGCCGGCACGACGGAGAACGTCGTGGGCCTGGTCTACGTCGCCGCCTACATACCGGAGCAGGGCGAGAGCCTGGGTGAGCTGCAGGGCCGTTTCCCGCTCTCGCCCCTGGCCGGCAGCCTGAAGGAGAAGACGTATCCCGTCGAGGGCGGAGAGGACGCGGTCGAGGTCACGATCGAGGCCGAGGCGTTCCCGGCGATCTTCGCCGCCGATGTGCCGCCGTCCGTCACCAAGGTCCTGGCGGTGGCCCAGCGCCCGCTGGCCGCCTCGACGTTCACGGAGACGGCGTCGGCCGCGGCGTGGCAGGACAAGCCGTCCTGGGCGCTCGTGGCCGGGGCGGACGAGGCGATCAACCCGGAGGTGGAGCGCTTCGGCGCCAAGCGGGCCGGTGCGACGGTCGTCGAGATCGACGGTGCCTCGCACGCCGTCGCTGTCTCCCGGCCGAAGGACGTGGCCGAACTGATCCGCGACGCGGTGCGCGCCACCACCTGAGCCGGCCGTGCCGTGGCGGCGCGAGGACCGAGTCAGCCGCAGTCGGTGCCGTACGCGCCGGTGAACGAGGAAGGTGCGGCTCAGGCGCTCGCGGGCCGGGGAGCGATGCCGTCGATCAGGTTGGAGACCAGGGCGACGACGAAGTCGTCCGTGACGGGCTCGTCCGGAATCAGCAGCCGGTGGTAGACGGCGCCCCAGAGCTGGTCGACGAGGACCTGGACGTCGACGTCGTCGCGGATCTGTCCCTGCTCCCGCGCGCGCAGCAGCCGCTCCCCCGCGAGCCGTCGCCGCCCGGAGGAGTACAGGGAGCGGAAGGCGGTGGCCAGGTCCTCGTCGGTCTGGGACTGGCCGATGAGCTCGGTCAGCACCCGGCCGGCCGGGGTGTGGGTCATCAGGTGCGCGAACGACCGGAGTTGACGTGTGAGGTCGGCGCGGATGTCACCGGTGTCCTCGAAGGCGAGGGTCTCCTCGACGGCGTGGAAGTAGCCGTCCAGGGCGAGGGCTCCCTTGGAGGGCCACCACTTGTACAGGGTCGTCTTGCTGACCCCGGACAGGCGGGCCACCCGCTCGAAGGTCAGATCGGCGATTCCCTCCTCGAAGAGCACCTCGCCGACCACGCGGAAGACGTCCGCGCGGACCTCGTCGGCCGGGCGGCGCCCGCGCCCGCGGGCCGGGCGCTCGGCGGCGCCCGCGGCCTGCTTCGTCACGTCGTCTCTCCCTCGCTCGTTCCCGGACCGGTCGCCCGTTCCGGGATCGATCGCTCGTTCCGGGGCGATCAGTCTAGGAAGCCGCGCGGTGATCGCGCGGTCCGGGCTCCGGTTCACGTCGCCGGGCAGGGGCTCCGGCTCCTCGACGTGGAGAAGCTCGCCGAAGCCGAAGCGGGTCCTCGTGCTGGCGCAAGCGCCGAGATGGGCCTGCCGAGCGGTGCCCGGGTCAGACCAGGCCGCCGTTGACGTAGAGGACCTGGCCGTTCACCCAGCGGGCGGGTCCGGCGAGGAAGGCGACCGACTCGGCGATGTCGCGCGGTTCGCCCAGCCGCTCCAGCGGCGTGGCCTTGGCGAAGGCGGCGACGGCGGCCTCGTCCTTGCCCTCGAGGAAGAGCGGGGTGGCGACCGGGCCGGGTGCGACGGTGTTGACGGTGATGTCCTTGCCGCGCAGCTCGCGGGCGAGGATCAGCGTGATGCTCTGCGCGGCGGCCTTGCTGGCGACGTACGCCCCGTAGGCGGGCAGCTGCGTGCGGGTGACCGACGTGGACACGTTGATGATCGCGCCACCGCTGCGCACCCGGCGGGCGGCCTGCTGGGCGACGACGAAGGTGCCGCGGATGTTGGTGCGGTGCATCCGGTCCAGGTCGTCCAGGTCCAGCTCGGCGATGGGCGCGAGCACCATGATCCCGGCGGTGTTGATCACCACGTCGATCCCGCCGAAGGCCGTCTCGGCGGTGTCGAACGCGGCTTGCATCTCGTGCTCGTCGGCCACGTCGCCACGGACGGCGACGGCCCGGCCGCCGGAGGCGGTGATCTCCTCGACGAGGGCCTCGGCCCTGGCCTTGTTTCCGGCGTAGTGCACGGCGACGGCGAAGCCGTCGGCGGCGAGCCGCTCGACGACGGCCCTGCCGATGCCGCCGGAGCCGCCGGTGACGAGCGCGACTCGGGGCGAGGTGCCGGAGGCGCTGGGCGTGCTGGTCATGGCTTTCTCCTCCGCGATAAGTGGACGCTGCGTCCATATAAGCAATATATGGACGTGGCGTCCACTTCTTGCGGAGTGATTTTTCAGGGCCCCCGGCGAGGCGTGGTCGTCAGCGGCCGTGCACGCCGACCTCGTGGAGCGAGTAGCCCCAGCCGGTGCCGCGGGCGAGCCCCTGGACGCGGACGTATCTGGCCGGTGCGGCGGTGAACCGCGCGGTGTCCAGCCCGCCGTCGCCCGCCGTCGTGGACCAGGCGGCGCGCCAGGTGGTGCCGTCGGTGGACAGCTCGACGCGGTACGCCTTCGCGTACGCGCGCTCCCAGTCGAGGGTGACCCGCCCGACGGTCTGCGGCGAACCGAGGTCGAGCCGGTACCACTGGTCGTCGCTCCAGTCGCTCGCCCAGCGGGTGCGGCGGTCGCCGTCGACGGCCCGGTGCGGCTGGTAGCTCGTGAACGGGCTCCCTTCGGAGGAACTGGCCGACGCGGCGGCGCCGGCGGCGAGATCGGCCGCGGGCTCATGGCTCTCGGAGGCGCCCCACGTGTCGAGGTAGGACTCCGCGCCGCGCATCAGGTCGTCCACCACGTCCTGGCCGCCGACCCGGCGGATGTCCTCGATCCAGTCCGGGACCAGGCCGTAGTGGGCGGCCCCGTCGGTGTTCAGGTCCCAGGTGCGCTCGCCCGTGGTCTGCCGGTCGACGACGGAGCCGCCGTCGGCGCTCGGGAAGGGGTAGACGACCTTGTCGGGAGCGTCCGCTCCGCGCGGCGCGGGCCAGCCGCCGACGCCGTTCATGTCGGTGCCGTAGCCGTAGCCCACCCCGTACTTGTCGCGCAGGGCCTCGGTACGCCTGGCCTCGGCGACGAAGCCCTCGGAGCCGTGCATGTACTGGGCGATGAAACCGCCCAGCCCGTAGACGCGTTCGGTCCACTCCGCGTCCATCCAGCTGTGCGAGGAGAGGACGCCGGGATAGGAGGCGCCCTCGAAGAGGTCGAGCACCCGGCCGGTGGCCTTGACGCTCATGTGGTCGATCTCCAGCATCATCCCGCGCCGCATCATGCCGCGTACGGCGTACTCGCCGAGTTCGGTCAGGCCGCGGACGTTGCACCGGGCGTCCGCGCCGTAGCCGGGGACCTCCACGCCCGCCGGGAGCTTCGCCTCGGCCCCGGCCGCCGCCGCGTTGCCGATGGGGTTGTCGGCCTGGGGCCCGGTGCACTTCTCCGTCTTCCAGAAGGTGCCGGTCGACAGGAACTGGCCGACGTTGACGGCCGTTCCGAGACTGCCGGAGTCGAAGCGCACACCGCACAGCGCGTTGTCGAACTTGTGGCACAGGAACATGCTCCGCACGCCCAGCGCGTACAGCTCGTCCAGCCCCTTGTCGATGTCGGCCCTGCTGCACTGCGCGACGTCGAGGATCTGCTTGCAGCCGAACGGCTCGGAGGTCTCGACGCCCAGGACCACCGCCAGCTTGCCCTGCTCGATGACCTCACGGGCCCGGGCGCTGTCGGTGACGATCCGGAAGAAGCCCTTCCCGGGTCCGCCGTAGATCTTGTCGATGTAGGCCTGCATGTCGTACGTCAGCCTGGCCTGGAGCCGGATGGACGTCATCTCGTCGCAGCCGCGGTCCTTGAAGAAGTACACGGAACAGATCACGCCGTTGGTGACGAGGTCGTTGACCAGCACGCGTTGCCCGCCGCGCCAGGCCCGCTCCACCCAGGCGTAGTAGTTCTGCTGGTGGGTCAGGGAGTCGTGGGCCGGCCAGTCCTTGAAGGCGGGCCAGCCGACCGGGTCGTGCTTGCCGTCTCCCCCGCGCGTGATGAAGTCGAAGATCGCGAGGGAGCCGTCCGGGTAGTGCTCGGGACAGTCCTTGAGCGCGTCCGCGACGCCCTGCTCGGAGAAAGGCTTTCCGCAGATCAGGCGCCCGCCGAAGGCCTCGTTTGCGAAGATGTGGTCGTGCGCGTCGACGAAGCCGCGCACCTCGCCGCGGGCGTCGGTACCGGTGAACGGCTCCCCCGTGACGTTGATCCGCGAGTCCGGCGCGGGCCGCGCGGTGGGATTCCACCAGTCGGTCCCGGCCGCCGAGCTCGGCGTCGGGCCCAGTGCGACGGCCAGCACGAGCAGCAGGAGCGACACGACGGTCAGGTTCTTGCGGGTGCGGTACGGGCGTTCGGCTCTGGTCACAGCCCATGTCCCTCGGTCAGCGGGAGGCGAGGCCGCGTCGGAGCACAGCGCCACCTGTTTGTCATGACCTCGCCCAAGGTGTGACGAGGATCACCCCTCCCGCTGCACGAGTCAATACGCCGGAACGCACGAGCTACTGACAGGTAATCACTTCGGTCCGCAAGGTGACGCGGTTCCTGGCCGCCTTCATCCCGCTGATCGGCTCGCCGATCGCCCTGGCGGCGGCGGCCGTGGTGGCCCCGGCCTCGAAGGGACCGCTGATCGCCCTGGTGGTCGTGGCGCTGATCGTGGTCATCGGACAGATCGAGGGGCACGTGCTGCATCCCCTCGTGATGAGCCGGGCCGTCCGGCTGCACCCGGTGGTGGTCGCCCTCGCGGTCGTCGGCGGGGCGGTCGCGGCCGGCGTCATCGGCGCCGTGGTGGCCGTACCGCTGGTGGCCGTGGTCTGGTCGGTGTGCCAGGCGCTGCGGGAGCCGAGCACCTGACACACCGGTCCGCCCGCCGCCGGCTTCCCGCCCCCGGCGGGGTGGTGAGGAGCCTCCCGCGTGGCGTGCGGCTTCCGTGCCCCGCCCGCCGACATGGCTCTCACCCGGCTGCTCTAGGCTCATGGGCGACAAGCTCCCCAGGAGGACCGTTGTACGACAATGAGCGGGCCGACCGCCCCGGAAGCCGCGGAGAACACCAAATCCAGCGGGAGCTGGGCACCACCGACCGCGCCGACCGGTTCTACGACCAGCAGGTGCTGGACCGGCTCAACCCGCGGATGCAGCAGTTCGTGGCCCGCCAGGAGATGTTCTTCCTCGCCACCGCGGACGCCAACGGAGAGTGCGACAACACCTTCCGGGCCGGCCCGGCCGGTTTTCTCCACGTCCTCGACGACACCACGCTGGCCTACCCCGAGTACCGCGGGAACGGCGTCATGGCCTCCCTCGGCAACATCCGGGAGAACCCGCACGTGGGCCTGTTGATGATCGACTTCGCCACGGACCGGATCGGGCTGCACGTCAACGGCCGGGCCGAACTCGTCCCCGACGAGGCCATGCGCCGCAGCCACCCCGGCCGTCTCGCAGTCGACCCCGTGCCCGGGCGCCGCCCCCAGGTCTGGGTCCGGGTGGAGGTCGAGGAGGCGTACGTCCACTGCTCGAAACACATACCCCGGCTCGTCCCGGCCCAGCGGCGGCGCAGCACCGGCGAGGAGCAGGCCTGGGGCACGGACGACGTCCGGCGCAAGGGCGGCGACTACTTCGGGGCGGCCCAGCGGGCGGCGGAGCGGGCCGCTCAGCGGCTCACAGGTCGAACTCCAGGTGTTCCACGTCCGTGAACTCCACCAGCAGCCCCTGGGCCCGGCGGCCGCGGTCCCGGAAGTAGATCTCCTGCAGTCCCTCCGCCGCGATGTCCCGCAACTGCCGCTCGCTGCGGCCCGCCTCCCTCGCCTCGAACAGCCGGGCCGCGTACTCGGGGGGCAGGGCAACCGTCAGGTGGCGCAGGCGTGCGTCGTCGGTCGTGCCCGGGGCCGCCGTGTAGCCGAACCTGGCGCGGGTGTCGAGGACGAGGCCGGCCTCCGTGGTCGCGGTCCTCCTGGCCTTGGCCCGCACCCTCGGCTGCCAGCGCCGGGTGACCTCGCGCTCCAGGCGCCGGGCCAGCTCCGGGCGGGGGTGCCGCAATTGGTCCCTGACATACCGCTCCACCGTGCGGCGGGAGACGCCGAGCAACCGGGCGACCGGGCCCGTCCCCTTCAACTGCCTTACCAGGAACCGCATCCTCGCACCCGCGCTGCGCGGGATCGGGCGGGTGAACGCCTTCTGCAGTGCGGCATCGAGGCTGTCCCCGACCCTGTCCATCGGCCTGCCCCACCTACTCGTCGTCACCGGCGGTGACCTCGCCGGTCTTGATGTAGCGGGCGAGGTTCAGGTCCTCGCCGTGCTTCTCGCGCATCTCCTCGGCCCACAGTGTGGTCTGCGTGCCCTCATGCTTGACCATGCCGGGTGAGACCCCCAGGCGGAAGGAGCCGGGGACCGTCCTGCCGTCGGCATCGTAGGGCAGGACGTCCAGCGGCGACGGGCCGTCGGCGGCGTAGACCGCGCAGTCCGACAGGACCGCCGCCGGGTAGCGGCCGGTCGCGGCGGCGAGGTGGAGCATCTTGCGGTGCATGTTGACGCGGGCCCGGGAGATGACGGCCGCGCGGATGTCGGGCCGCCACGTCGGACGGGACAGGGCCGGCCAGGCCTGGCCGGGCTTCCAGCCGCCGCCCCGCGCGCGTTCCCTGAGCTTGCCGATGCCGCCCTTGACGGTGGACTTGACGGCGTCCAGGACCATCGCCATCTCCGGATCGCGCTGCCGGTGGCCGTCCATCGCCTCCAGGAACCGCTGCGGCGGCAGCTTCTCGGCCACGCCCAGGTCACCCATGGTGGTGACGTAGGCGTCGCGCAGGCGCTTGTACCAGCCGTCCAGATACCTGCCCTTCTCCTCGCGGATCCAGGCCTCCAGCGGGGCCACGGCGTAGCCGAGCTCCACCGCGTAGGCCACCGTCGGCGTGGCGTACCAGGCAGGGCCCGTGGGGCGCTCACCGGTGGGGGTGAACGGGCTGGGCAGCAACTCGCCGCGCAGACGCTGCCACCGGCCCCCGAGCAGGACGTGCGAGAGGTCGAGCCGCTCGGCGTCCGACAGCCGCAGCGGGAGGCCGTACCGCCGGGCCGCCGCCTCGGTGAGGACGAGCAGCGGGTCGGCGCCCCAGCCGCAGCCGTGCAGTCTGGGGGCCCCGAGGTGTGCTTCCCGCAGCGTCCATTCGACGAGGGCGGGGAGCGACTTGGCGGGTACGTCCAGGATCAAGCCGCCGACGCCGTGGCCGGTGACGCGGCCTTCGGCGTCCGCGTCGAGGACCAGCAAGGGGCCGTCCTCGAACCGGCGGTCGGTGCCGGTTCGCGGGGAGTCCGCCGTTCGGGGCGCGTCCGCGTCCGCGTCGGCGCGGCGGGGGCGGGTGCCGCGGCGGCGGGCGCTGCGGCGTCGGGTTCTCGGAGAGCGGACGCTGGGGCCGCGGGCGCTACGGCCTCGGGCTCTCGGGGGGCGGACGCTGGGGCCGCGGGCGCTACGGCCTCGGGCTCTCGGGGGGCGGACGGGGCGGCCGACGTGGAGTGCGGCTCGTCTGCGGAGTGCGCTGCCGGGGCCGTGGCGGCAGGGGAAGGCTCCGGCTCGGGTGTCGTGGTCGCCGTCGAGGGGACCGGGGCAGGGGCCGGGTCCTGATCTGCACCGAGCCATGGCCGAGGGAGCCGCCGCTGCTCGGTGCCGGGACCGCGGCCACCGCCAGCGCCGACACTCCCCCGGCCGCGAGCGCGACGCGTCCGGGGGCCGCGGCCGGGCGCAGTCCCCAGGCGGTGAGCAGGTGGCAGGCGCCGAGGACGACGAACGCGGCCGTCATCACCCAGTAGCCCGAGTCTCCGGGTGCCGCCAGCACGCTGATGGTCTGGGCGGCCGGGTCGTACGGGGAGCTCTGGAGCGATGCCCCCACCAGCCAGCCCAGGGTCAGGGCGACCGGGGCGCATCCCGACGCAAGAAGGGCCCATTTCGGCACAGATCGCACATGCGGCACCAGGGCACCGTAAAGCGGCGTCGCCGTGTTCTCGCGGGACGGCCGCGCCTCGCGTGGCGTAGTCGCGCGGTCCGCCGCGCCGGTGGGGGGCGCAGGATGGAAGCGTGCGGATGCCGCCGGCCGCACCGGCCCCCTCCCGGCGGTGCCGCCCCGGCCCCTCGCGGCGAAAGGTGACCGGTCATGGAGCTCACGCTGGTGGTGCTGATCATCGTCGTGGGACTGACGTTCGACTTCACCAACGGCTTCCACGACGCCGCCAACGCGATCGCCACCTCGATCTCCACCCGGGCCCTGACGCCGCGGGTGGCGCTGGCGATGGCGGCGGTGATGAACTTCCTCGGCGCCTTCCTGGGCACGGAGGTCGCCCAGACCGTGGGCAAGGGGATCATCGGGGCACCCGAGGACGTCTCGGGCCTGCTGCTCGTCCTGTGCGCACTGCTCGGCGCCATCGGCTGGAACGTCTTCACCTGGTGGCGGGGGCTTCCCACGTCGTCCTCGCACGCCCTCATCGGCGGGCTGGTCGGCGCCGCGCTGGCCGCGTCGGCGACGGTGCACTGGTCGGGCATCCTGGACAAGGTCGTCCTCCCGATGCTGCTGTCCCCGCTGGTCGGTGTGGCACTCGGGTACCTGCTCCACACCGCCATCCTGTGGGTCTTCCGCCGTGCCGCACCCCGGCGCACCACGCGGCGCTTCCGCATGGCGCAGACCGTCTCGGCCGCCGCGATGGGGCTGGGGCACGGGCTGCAGGACGCGCAGAAGACCATGGGCGTCATCGTGCTGGCCCTGGTCACGGCGGGCTGGCAGGACGACTTCTCCGTGCCGGTGTGGGTGATCGTCGCCGTCGCGCTCGCCATGGCGGCCGGTACCTACAGCGGTGGGCGGCGCATCATCACCACCCTGGGGCGGCGGATCGTGCACCTCGACCCGCCGCGCGGTTTCGCCGCGGAGACCGCCGCGGCGGCCGTTCTCTACACCACGGCGTTCCTCGTGAAGGCGCCGATCTCCACGACACAGACGATCACCGCGGCCATCCTCGGTGCCGGTGCCACCCGGCGGGCCTCGGCCGTACGCTGGCAGGTGGCCCGTTCCATCGGCACCGCCTGGGTGCTCACCTTCCCCGGCGCCGGGATTCCCGCCGCCGCGCTCTATCTCTTCCTGCACGCCGTCACCGGCGTGTGATGCCGGCCGGAGGCCGTCATGAGCCCTTCCCCCGTTCCTCCTTCGTCCGCGCCGTCGGGCGGCCAAGTGCCCGGTGGCCTCCCGCCGCCCGGTCGCTTCGCCCATCTGCATCCGGACGACGGGGCCTGTCTGATGGAGGCCGCCGCCCTGCTGGCCGGTGACCGGTTCACCGACAGTCCCGCCGGCACGCATCCGGTGCTGGCGGCTCTGGCCCGCGCGGTCAACGACAGCGTGGGCGACCCCGCCCGGCTCGCCCTGTGGCCGCTGGCCGCCGAGCTCGCCGACGCCCGGCCCGGGGAGCGGGCGTACGCGCCGCTGCTGGTCGCGATGGCGGTGGACGCGGCCCGGCGGGTCCGCCCCTCCTCCCGGGCCCTGTCACGGCACGGCCGTGCGTGCCGCCGCAGAGCGGAGCGCCTGACCCTCTCCCCCACGGCCGGTCCCGCGGGCCGTCTCGCCGATCTGCTGTGGTGGCGCGGCCCGGGGAGCCGGTGTCTCGACCGCGCCGTGCGGGTGCTGGGCGCCGCGCCCGACGCCGATCAGCGGCTGTCCGAACTGCTGCGGCAGGCGGTGGCCATGGCTCACGAGTCATCGCCGAACCATCGGCCTGAGCGGACCCGGCGGCCTAGGGTGGGCGCATGACCGGGGTGGAGGTGCTGGAACTGCTCGTGTCGCCCGCGCACCGGCTGGCCGGCCGGCCCGCGGACGGGCCAGCTCCCGGGCCGGACGACGAGCGGGTCGGCCGGGTGGAGGTACGCGACGGACTCGGACTGGTCGGCGACCGCTACTACGCGCGGCCCGCGCACCGGAACGCGGCGGTGACCATGATGGCCGCGGAGAACCTCCCGGCCGGTGCCGACCTCCGGCACACCCGCCGGAACATCCTGCTCCGGGGCGTCGACATCGACGCCTACCTCGGCGCGACGATCTCCCTCGACTGCGGCACCGGGCCGGTGCTGTTCGCGGTGAAGCGTCCGGCCCGGCCCTGCGCCTGGATGGACGTCACCGTCGGCCCCGGCGCACAGCGCGCCCTGCGCGGCCGGGGCGGGGTACGGTGCACGCCCCTGAGCGACGGCCTGCTCGCGGTCGGTCCGGCGGCCTTCCGGGTCGTGGCCGGGCCCGGCACCGCGCCCTGAGGATCCGGGCGGTCAGCCGGCCCCCGGTGCCGTGCGGATGGCGGCGATGTCGAACTGCAGGCGCACCTTCTCGCTCACCATCGCGCCGCCCTCGGCGAGCCTGCTGTTGTACGTCAGGCCCCAGTCCGAGCGGTTGATGGTCGTGGTGCCGTCGAACCCGACCCGCTCGTAGCCGAACGGGTCGGTGACATGCCCGATGTAGGTCATCTCGAGTACGACGGGCCGGGAAATTCCCTTGATGGTGAGCTCACCCGACATGCGATAGAGATCAGGGCCCGCCTGTTCCACGCCGGTGCTCGTGAAGTGCATCCGCGGATAGGTCGCGACGTCGAGGAAGTCACGCCCCACCAGGTGGGCGTCGCGCTGTTCCACACCGGTGTCGACACTGGCGGTGAACAGGGTGATGTCGGCCCGCGACCGGGTCGGGTCGTGGGCGTCGAAGTAGAGCCGGCTCTCGTACTCCAGGAAACAACCGCGCACGGTGGTCACCATCGCGTGCCGGACCGAGAAGCCGATCCTGCTGTGCGCGGGGTCGACGACCCATTCACCGGTCAGATTCGCCAGGCCGGGATCGGGCAGGACGCCGGTGGGGGAAGCGCCGGCGCGGCGCTGTGGGGGGACGGCGGGCGCCTGCCGCCGGGACGGCACGACACGGTTGAACAGGTTCATGATTCATCTAGGTACTTGAGTTTGGTTATGGCCGCAAGTCCCCTTCCGTTTTGCCGGTGGCGGAGACGAGCCTTCGGGTCATTTCGCCGCCGCTTCACACAGAATCCACACACGAGGTTCGCGGCACACCACCTGAATATCCATATCCATCCGAAACACCGGGTTTTTTCATTTCGGTCATGTCGGGGAATCGGCCGGCGTCTGCTCGATCGCCAGGTCGTTGTCGACGGTGTAGTAGGGGCGCAGGACGGAATGCTCTGCGCTGAGCGCCGGAAAGACGTGGACGTGCTTGCGGTCCGCCACGTCGTCGAGGAGACGGCCGATCCTGACCGGCGGCGCGTCGGCGGCCGGCCGGACGAAGGCGTCCCAGACGCGGCCGGTGTGCGCGGCGGTCCCCGCCAGGTCGCCGGCGCCGACCGTGAAGGAGAAGCCGCGTCCGTCGCCGTCGATCCGGGGGCGCACCTCGTGGACGGTGCCGGTGCCCCGCAGGCGCAGCCACACCATGGCGGTCTCGTGGAGGCCGGCGCCGTGCAGCCGGGCGGCCACCGTGATCCCCCGGTCCGCGAGGTCGAGGGCGAGGGCCTCGGCGTGGGTGGCGCGCAGCCACGTCCGCAGGGCGAGGAAGCCGTCCTTGGTGACGTACGGGACCCGGACGGCGACCGGCGAGGTGCGGTCGCGCAGGTGCCCGTCGACGAGCGCGCGCAGGTCCCGCAGGCCGGGGCGCAGCCGCTGCCGTGCCGCTTTCGGTTCCGGCAGCAGGTACAGGTCCCAGCGGCCCTCCGCCAGTGCCGGGTGCGGTTCCAGCACGGCATGCGGACGGCCGTCGGCCGCGCCGGGTTCCAGGTCGAGGTGGTGCAGGGTCCGCTCGGGGCCGCCTTTCGCGGGGCGCAGGCGCAGCAGCAGGCGAGGGCGGGCGGCGGCCGTGAGCGCCGGGAGCCGGAAGGTGATCCGGCCGTTCGTGTCGACCGCGCAGTCGGTGCGGGGGGCGGTGTCCTGGCGGGTGCTCATCGTCGGCCCTTCCGTATCGCGCGCAGAGCGCCGGCGGCAGCGGCGTGGGCCGTGTCGCGGGCGGCGTGGACCCGCCCGGTCAGCGGGCTGCCGGTCCGGGAGGTCCCGGGAGCGGGGCACCGGCCCGTGCGCGCCGCGACCGCCTCGTCGAGAATGCGCTCGGCCTGGGCGACGACCGGCCCCGGGGCGAAGCGGTGCGCGTTCCGCAGGGCGGCGGCGCCCATACCGCGGCGCAGTTCGTCGTCGCCGACGAGGTGCAGCAGGGCCGCGGCGAGGGCGTCCCCGTCCCCGACCGGGACCAGCCGGCCGTCGGTCCCGTCCTGGATGATCTCGCCGGGGCCGTAGGGGCAGTCGGTGCTGACGACGGGCAGGCCGCAGCGCATCGCCTCGACGATCGTCATGCCGAACGGCTCGAAGTCCGACGCGGCCGCGCCGATCGAGGCCTTGACCCACTCGGCCTCCATGGGTGTGGCGGCGCCCATCAGGAACACGTTGTTCCACAGGCCGAGCCGCTCGATGAGCGCGCGCAGCGCGGGCTGCTCCTCGCCCTTGCCGTAGATGCGCAGCTGCCAGTCGGGGTAGGCGGCCGCGACCTGGGCGAAGGCCTCGATCAGCAGGTCGTAGCGCTTCACGCGGACCAGGCGCCCGGCGGCGACGACGATCTTCGCGGTGCCGTCGGCGGGAGGCAGCACCGGGTCGGGGACGCTGTTCGGCAGCGCCTCGACGTGGACGCCGGGCAGCCACATCGTGCGCCGGTAGGCGGTGGCGTCCGCTTCCGTGACGGTGGTGATCACGTCCAGGCGGCGGTAGGCGCGGCGCAGGACGGTGCGCAGCCGCGGCGAGTGGTTGTCCAGGGTGAGGTGCTCCTGGCCGACGCGTACGACGTGCTGCGGGGCCTGGCGGGCGATGTGCACGTTGAGGCCGGGGCGGGTGCCGATGACGACGTCGGCGTCGAGGGCCGCCAGGTGCTCGCCGATGCGCTGGTCGGTCAGCTCGCTGTACTGGTGGTGGCGGTATTCGGCGGCCGGGAAGATCTTCGCCGGTCTCTGGTGCAGGGGATGATCCGCCTCCTTGCGCAGGTCCACCAGCGCCCGCAGCCGCACTCGTGCGTCGGGGGTGAGATGGGGGTGTTCCCGGTGGCGTAAGACGGAGACGATCTCGACGTCGTGCCGTTCGGCGAGCGCTCCGGCCAGGTTGAACGTGGTGGTGATCGTGCCTCCGATTCCGTAGGCGTTGTGAATCAGGAAAGAGATCTTCATGGTGGCGTAGACGGTGCCGGCCGTCGGACAGTTGTTCGCCGTTACCACTCTGTGGCCCTGTGTGGCGGGCCGACCCGGACCAGCCGATTCCGTAATGATCTCGGGCATAAGTGGTCTGGGCCATAGTGCCGGACTGCCGGAGTGTGCGTAGCTTGATCTGTTTGCCCGCAGCAGCGTCGTGTCACGGGTGCACCGTCCTCGTCGACCTCCAGGAGAGCCATGCGCCCCCGAATAACCTCGCACCGGAAGTCCCCGCCGCCCCTCGCCCTGGCCGGCGGCGCGCTGGCCGTGGGCGTGGGCGGCCTGTACCTCGCCGGTCTGCTGCTGACGGGCGGGGAGATCGACGCCGGGACGACCGTGCGCGGGGTGGAGATCGGGGGCCTGAGCCGCGCGGAGGCCGTGCGGAAGCTGGAGGGGCGGCTGGACGCGTCCGGGACGCGGGCGCTCCCGGTGAAGGTCGGCGACCGCACGGGCACGGTCGACCCGGGGCGCGCCGGACTCTCCTACGACATCGGGGCGACCGTCGACCGCGCCACCCGCACCGGCGTCGATCCGCTCAGCGTGTTCGGCGGGCTGTTCCGCTCAGGCGGTGTCCTGGAGCCGGTCGTACGCGTCGACGAGAGCCGGGCCCGGGCCGCCCTCGGGCAGCTGGGGCTGGACCGCGAGGTCCGGGAGGGTGCCGTCCGCTTCGACGGCGGGCGCGTCGTGCAGGCCGCGCCGCGCACCGGCTACGCGCTGGACGTGCCGGCCGCGGTCGATCCGCTGCGCGCCGCGTTCCTGCGCGGCGACGCCGCCGCGGTGACGGCCCTGCCGGTGCGCGAGACCCGGCCGAGGGTGACGGCCGAGGAGGTGCGGCGCGCGGTGCGCGCCTTCGCGGAACCGGCCGTCTCGGGCCCCGTCACCCTCACCGCGGCCGGCCGGCGGATCACGGTCGGCCCCGACGTCCTGGGCGAGCACCTGTCCCTGAGGCCGGACGAGGACGGCACGCTCGAACCGCGGCTGGACGCCGGGGCCCTGCGGGACGACCCCGCGGTGGCCGGACCGCTGAACGAGATCACCACCACCGCGCGGAACGCCACGCTGCGGCCCGACGGCGCCGGAGTCGCCGTCGCCGAGGACGCCGTTCCCGGCCGGGAGATCACCGACAAGGCGCTCGGCAAGGCGGTGCTGCCCCTGCTCACCCGGACGGGCACGGCCCGCACCGGCCCGGTCGACGTACGCACGATCCGGCCCGGGATCACCCGCGAGAACGCCGCGCGGCTGGGGCTGACCGAGACGATGTCCTCCTTCACGGTCCACTTCGAACCGGCCGAGTACCGCACGAAGAACATCGGCCGGGCGGTGGAACTCATCAACGGCTCCCTGGTGCGACCGGACGAGACGTGGAGCTTCAACCGGACCGTCGGCGAACGCACGAAGGCGAACGGCTTCGTCGAGGGCGTCATCATCCTCGACGACCAGTTCACGAAGGCCTCCGGCGGCGGGGTCTCCGCCGTGGCGACGACCGTGTACAACGCGCTGTTCTTCGCCGGGGTCGAGCCCGTCGAGCACGGCGCGCACTCCTTCTACATCGAGCGCTACCCGGAGGGCCGCGAGGCGACGGTGGCCTGGGGGAGCCTGGACCTGCGCTTCACCAACGACTCCGGCAAGGCGATCTACATCCGGGCGGAGTCCACGGACACCTCCGTGACCGTCTCCTTCCTCGGCACCAAGAAGTACGACGAGATCAAGTCGGTCAAGGGCCCGCGCACCGAGGTGAAGAAGCCGGCGAAGAAGGTGAGCGACGACAAGGAGTGCGTCCCCCAGACGCCGCTGGAGGGGTTCGACGTCACGGTGGAGCGGGTCTTCTACGACGACGGCCGGGAGGTGCGGCGCGAGCCGTACCGCACCCACTACACGCCGCGTGACGAGATCGTCTGCGAGTGATCGGCCCGCCGGTCACCCGGCCTCACAATTCTCCCTCCGGTCCGAGCCGTTGACCCGTCCCTGGGGCGCCAGCACAATGAGCGCGCTGATTGAGAGCGCTCTCAAAGGGAGATCCATGACTGGCAGACAAGGCCCGGCGCTCAGCCGGCGTTCGCTCCTCGGTGCCGGACTCGGGGCCGCCGCCATCGCCGCGGCCGGCTCCGGGCCGGCCCGCGCGGCCGGTTCCGCCGGCACCCGCCCGGGCTCGGCCCCGGCCCGCGCGCAGGCCTTCCTCGCCGCCGCCATGGACGCCTACCCGGACCACGGGGAGCTCCGCCTGACCCAGAGCTACACCGACCAGGCCGGCCTGTTCAGCACCGCCTTCACCTACGACAACGCCCTGGCCGTCCTGGCCCACCTCGCGACCCGGACCGCGGACGGCCTGACCAGGGCCACCGCCCTGGGCGACGCCCTGCTCCACGCCCAGCTGCACGACCCGGCGTACGACGACGGCAGGCTCCGGCAGGCCTACAACGTCGGGCCGTACACCTTCTACGACGGTTCCCCGCAGCCCGACGGCTTCGTGCGGCCGGACGGGACCGTCAACGTCGGCACGCAGTTCGGTTTCACCGGTACGGCCGTGGGTGACATGGCCTGGGCCGGCATCGCGCTGAGCGCCCTGGCCCGCCGCACCCGGGCGCGCCGCTTCCTCACGGGTGCCGTGCGGATCGGCGAGTGGATCGAGCGGACCGGCCGGACCGACGAACCGCTCGGCGGCTACAAGTTCGGCGTGGACGGGGCGAACCAGCGGCTGCCGTTCACCTCCACCGAGCACAACACGGACCTGGTCTGCCTCTTCGGCCGCCTGGCCCGGCTCACCGGTGACCGGGTGTGGCACGAACGGCGCACGCGGGCCGAGGCGTTCGTACGGCGGATGTGGGAGCCGGACGGGGGCTTCTTCTACACCGGCACGAACGACGGGGTGACGGTGAACAAGTCGCCGGTCCCGGAGGACACCCAGACCTGGACGCACCTCGCCCTGGGCTCCCGCACGCGCGGCTACGCCCGTTCCCTGGACTGGGCCGCTGCCGAGCTGGCCGTCGTCGACCACTCGGGACGCCCGAACAGCACGGTGCCGGCGGGTCAGAGGTACGAGGGGGTCACGTTCAGCTCGGCCAGCCTGGTGGCGGACGAGGACGCGCCGATCGCCGCGGGGCAGCCCAAGCCGGACCGCAACGGGGTGTGGTTCGAGGGGACGGCCCATCTCGCCCTCGCCCTGCGGGACCGCGGCGCCCGCGGCGACGAGGCCCGGGCCCGGCGGCTGCTCGGCTCGATCGAGGCCGCCCAGGACCTGCTGGGAGGCGGTCAGACCGTCGGCGGCCGGGCGCTGCCCGAGCGCGCGGGGGTGGTGTCCGCGAGCAGTCCGCTGGACACGGGATTCGGCTTCGGTTACTACCCGTACCGGCACACCGGGGCGACCGCCTGGTACCTGATGGCGGCGGCGCGGTACAACCCGCTGCGGGTCTGACGCGGCGGCCCGGTCGCCGTCGCGTGCGGCGGACCGGGCACGGTGTCAGGCGAGGCGGTGCACCCTCTGGTCGGTCAGTTCGTAGCGGGCGCCGACGATCGCGAGCCGGCCGGTGCTGATCCGGGCGGCGAGGTCGGGCTCCGCCACCAGTTCGGAGCGGACCAGCCGGACGTTGGCGTCGACGGTCGCGTCGATGCGCGCGTCACCCTCCTTGCCGTGGTCTATGGCGGGGGTGATCCGGTCGGCCAGGTACTGGATGTGCGCGGGCAGCCGGCCTCCCGACTCCTCGGCCTCGACGGCGGCCCGCACGGCGCCGCACGACTGGTGCCCCAGCACGACGACCAGGGGTATGCCGAGTTCCAGCACGCCGTAGGCCACGCTGCCGAGGACGGCCTCGTCGAGGACCTCGCCGGCGGTGCGGACGGTCATCAGGTCACCCAGGCCCTGGTCGAAGACCAGCTCCGGGGGCACGCGCGAGTCGATGCAGCCGAGGACGACCGCGAAGGGGTGCTGCGCCGTGGTCAGGGTCTGCCGTACGGCGGGCGTCTCGTGCGGGTGGCGTTCCCGGTAGGTGCGCCAGCGGCGGTTGCCCTCGGCCAGTTCCCGCCAGGCCTCGCCCGGGGTGCCGGGCCGCGGGGGCGTGCCCCGGGTGGCGGCGGTGGCCGGGCGGGCGGTGGCGAGGCCCGTGCCGAGGGCGGCGGCACCGGTCAGCGCGGTGCGCAGGAGGGTGCGGCGGACGGGGCCGCCGGTGGTCGGCCGTGGCCCGGCGAAGGGGTGCGGTGCACGGCCGGCGCCTCTGTGGGCAGCGGAATCAGTGTTCACGGCCAGAACGTATGCCCGAATCCGGGCTTGGGCGCGTTCCTTGCCGTTTCATGGTGAGAGTTGGGTAAGTGATGTTCTTGCCTTGAACGGTTTTTGACGATGTCTCAGGCAACGCGGGACGCCCCGGGCCGGCCGGCCCGGGGCGTCCTGTCGTGCGCGGTGATCAGGCGGCGATCAGACGAGGTCGAACCGGTCCAGGTTCATGACCTTGACCCACGCCGCGACGAAGTCCTTGACGAACTTCTCCTTGGCGTCGTCGCTCGCGTAGACCTCGGCCAGGGCCCGCAGCTCGGAGTTCGAGCCGAAGACCAGGTCGGCGCGGGAACCGGCCCACTTGACCTCGCCGGTGGCCGCGTCGCGGCCCTCGAAGGTGGTCTGGTCCTCGGACGTCGACTTCCACGTGATGCCCAGGTCGAGCAGGTTGACGAAGAAGTCGTTGGTGAGCGAGCCGGGCGTCTTGGTGAACACGCCGAGCTGGGACTGCTGGTAGTTGGCGCCCAGCACCCGCAGGCCGCCGACCAGGACGGTCATCTCGGGGGCGCTCAGCGTGAGCAGGTTCGCCCGGTCGAGCAGCAGGTACTCGGCCGGCAGGCGGTTGCCCTTGCCGAGGTAGTTGCGGAACCCGTCGGCGGTCGGCTCCAGCGCCTCGAAGGACTCGGCGTCGGTGTGCTCCTCCGTCGCGTCCACACGGCCCGCGGTGAAGGGGACCTCGACCTGGTAGCCGGCTTCCTTGGCGGCCTTCTCGACGGCGGCGGAGCCACCGAGCACGATCAGGTCGGCCAGCGAGACCCTCTTGGCACCGGCGCCGGAGTTGAACTCCCGCTGGATGCCCTCCAGGACGCGCAGGACCTGGGCCAGCTCGTCGGGCTCGTTGACCTCCCAGCCGCGCTGCGGCTCCAGGCGGATGCGGGCGCCGTTGGCACCGCCGCGCTTGTCGCTGCCGCGGAAGGTGGAGGCCGACGCCCACGCGGTGGACACCAGCTGAGAGACGCTCAGACCCGACTCCAGGAGCTTGGTCTTGAGAACCTTGATGTCCTCGGCGTCGATGGGCTCGCCCTCGGCCTCCGGCAGCGGGTCCTGCCAGATCAGGGTCTCCTCCGGGACCTCCGGGCCGAGGTACAGCGACTTCGGGCCCATGTCACGGTGGGTCAGCTTGAACCAGGCACGGGCGAAGGCGTCCGCGAACTGGTCGGGGTTCTCGTAGAACCGGCGCGAGATCGGCTCGTAGATCGGGTCGAAGCGCAGCGCCAGGTCGGTGGTGAGCATCTTCGGGCGGTGCTTCTTCGACGGGTCGTGCGCGTCCGGCACGATCTCCGGGGCGTCCTTGGCGACCCACTGGTGGGCGCCGGCCGGGCTCTGCTCCAGCTCGTACTCGAACTCGAAGAGGTTCTTGAAGAAGCCGTTGCTCCACTGGGTGGGCGTGCTGGTCCAGGTGACCTCGAGGCCGGAGGTGATGGCGTCGCCGCCCTTGCCCGTGCCGTAGGTGCTCCGCCAGCCCAGGCCCTGCTCCTCCATGGAGGCGGCCTCGGGGTCGGCGCCGACGTGGTCGGCCGGGCCGGCGCCGTGCGTCTTGCCGAAGGTGTGGCCGCCGGCGATGAGGGCGACGGTCTCCTCGTCGTTCATCGCCATGCGGCGGAACGTCTCACGGATGTCGCGGGCCGCGGCCAGCGGGTCCGGGTTGCCGTTCGGGCCCTCGGGGTTGACGTAGATGAGGCCCATCTGGACCGCGCCGAGCGGGTTCTCCAGCTCGCGGTCGCCCGAGTAGCGCTTGTCGTCGAGCCAGGTCGTCTCGGGGCCCCAGTAGACGTCCTCCTCGGGCTCCCAGACGTCCTTGCGGCCGCCGGCGAAGCCGAAGGTCTC
>NZ_JBEOTZ010000004.1:0-340111 GCF_040303825.1 Streptomyces sp. NPDC094143 | reverse complement strand
TGCCGGATGTGTCGGGGTGTCCGGAGGCCGATCCGGTGCGTGAGCTGCTGCCGGATCACGCGGCGTATGTGATCTACACGTCGGGTTCGACCGGTGGTCCCAAGGGGGTGCCGGTGGCGCATCGGTCGATCATGAACCGGATCCGGTGGGGGCTGGACCACTTCGACGTCGGCGTCGAGGACCGCATGATGGTCAGCACCTCGGCCTCCTTCGACGCCTCGGTGCCCGAGATGTTCGCCAACCTGCAGATGGGCGCCTCCGTCGTCGTCGCACGCGCCGACGGGCACCGCGACCCCGCCTACCTGGCCGAGCTGATCCAGCGCGAGCAGGTGACCGGCGCGTTCTTCGTGCCGTCCCTGCTCGCCGCCTTCGTCGCCGAGCCGCTCGCCAAGCAGTGCACCAGCCTGCGCTGGATCGAGGTGGCGGCCGAGGCGTTCCCGGCCGCCCTCGCCAACCGCTTCACCGA
This sequence comes from Streptomyces sp. NPDC094143, assembly GCF_040303825.1. Lineage (NCBI taxonomy): Bacteria > Bacillati > Actinomycetota > Actinomycetes > Kitasatosporales > Streptomycetaceae > Streptomyces > Streptomyces sp. NPDC094143. Next base: position 339,645 of record NZ_JBEOTZ010000004.1, on the reverse strand, counting down.
ACTGCTGCCCGGCTGCTCCGCCAACAACCTCTACGGACCCACCGAGGCGACCGTCGAGGTCACCGGATGGCAGCACGTCCCCGGCTCCGACCGGGTGCCGATCGGCGCCCCGATCTGGAACACCCAGGTCTACGTCCTCGACGCCGCGCTGCGCCCCGTCCCGCCCGGCGTCCCCGGCGAGCTGTACCTGGCCGGGGTGTGCCTGGCCCGCGGCTACCTCGGGCAGACCCCGCTCACCTCGGAACGGTTCGTGGCCTGCCCGTACGGAGCCCCCGGCACCCGCATGTACCGCACCGGGGACCTGGTGCGGTGGACCAAGGACGGACAGGTCGACTACATCGGCCGCACCGACTCCCAGGTCAAGGTCCGCGGCTTCCGCATCGAACTGGGCGAGATCGAGCACGTGCTGACCGGGCACCCCGCGGTGGCCCAGGCGGCGGTCGTCGTGCGCGAGGACCAGAAGGGCGAACAGCGCCTGGTCGCCTACGTGGCACCCGACCCGGACGCCGCGGTGGCCGATGCCGACGCCCAGGTGGACGAGTGGCGCCAGGTCTACGACGAGAGCTACGCCGACTCCGCCGAACAGGCCTGGGGAGAGGACTTCCAGGGCTGGAAGTCGGTGTACGACGGCGAGCCGATCCCCGTGGAGCAGATGCGCGAGTGGCGTGACGCGGCGGTGACGCGGGTGCTGCGCTTCGCCCCGCGCCGGGTGCTGGAGGTCGGTGTCGGCTCCGGCCTGCTCCTGGCCGGGATCGTCGGCGAGGTCGAGGAGTACTGGGGCACCGACATCTCGGCCACGGTCGTGGACCGGCTCCGGGCACAGACCGAGAAGGCCGGCCACGCGGACCGGGTCCGGCTGGCCGCGCAAGCCGCCCACGACGTCTCGGGGCTGCCCCGCGAGGCCTTCGACACCATCGTCGTCAACTCGGTGGTGCAGTACTTCCCGAGCGCCGCCTACCTGGACCTCGTGCTGGGCGAGTTGATGGACCTCCTCGCTCCGGGTGGCCGGCTGATCGTCGGTGACGTCCGCAACGCCGCCACGCTGCGGCTGCTGACGACCGCGGAGAAGCGGGCCGCGCAGCCGCACGCCTCGCACGAGGAGATACGGGCGCTCGTCGAGCAGGCGCTGCTCGCCGAGCGGGAGCTGGTGGTGGCCCCGGAGTGGTTCACCGAATGGGCCGCGGACCGCGCCGCCGGCGTCGACATCCGGCTCAAGGAGGGGCACGCCCACAACGAGCTGACCCGGCACCGCTACGAGGTCGTCCTGCACAAGCGGCCGGCCGCCGTCCTCGACCTGGCCGAGGTGCCCGCCCTGGCGTGGGGCCGCGACGTGACCGACCCGGCGCGGCTGGCCGGCCGGACGGGCGACGGCCCGGTCCGGGTGACCGGGATACCCAACGCGCGGCTGGTCGAGGAGGCCGCCGCCGCGTCCGCCTCCGGCGTCATGGCCTCGAACGCCCCACAGGGCGCGGCGGTGGATCCGCAGGAGATCGCCGACATCGCTCGCCGGCAGGGCGGGGAGGCCGTGCTCACCTGGTCCGCCGAGGCCGCCCACTGCTTCGACGCGGTACTGCTGCCCGAGCCGAAGGCCGTCGGCGGAGGATTCGTCCCCGGCCCCGCCACCGGGCGGATGCGGATCAACGCCCCCGCCCTGGCCAAGTCGATCGGTCCCCTCCTGGCCGAACTGCCCGAGTACCTGCGCGAACGCCTGCCCGACTACATGGTCCCGGCCACCGTGGTGCCGCTCGCGGAGATCCCGCTGAACCCGGCCGGCAAGCTCGACCGGCGCGCGCTGCCCGCGGAGCACACCACCACCGTGAGCAGCGGCGAGCCGCGCAACTCCCACGAGGAGAAGCTGTGCGCCCTGTTCGGCGAGCTGCTGGGCCTGGAGAGGGTGGGGATCGACGACGACTTCTTCGTGCTCGGCGGGCACTCGCTGCTGGCCACCCGGCTCAGCGCACGCATCCGCAAGCAGTTCGGCCTCGACGTGCCGCTGCGGACGATCATCCAGTACCCGACCGTGGCCGAGCTGGCGGCGCTGGTGCTCATCGGCGGCATCCCCGACGACCACAACGGTTCCTTCGAGGTCGTGCTGCCGCTCAACAGGGACCCCGGCACGGGCAAGCCGCCGGTGTGGTTCCTGCACGGCGGAGGCGGACTCGGCTGGGCGTACTTCACCTTCGTCCCCTACGTCCAGGACCGCCCGGCCTACGCCCTGCAGTCCCGCGGCTCCAACGGCACCGACTCGCTGGCCGGTTCGGTCCGGGAGATGGTCGACGACTACCTCGCCGAGATCCTCCGCATCCAGCCGGAAGGCCCCTTCCACCTCGTCGGCTGGTCCTACGGCGGCCCGATCGCGCACGCCCTCGCGGTGGAACTGGACCGGCTCGGGCACCGGGTCGACCTCGTCGCGGTACTGGACGCCCAGCCCGCGACCACCCATCCGGAAAGCGGGTTCAAGCAGGTCTCCGGCAGGACGCCGGACCTGTACCGGGCGGACGTCGAGGAGGTCTTCGGCCAGTTCATGAACACCCGCAGCATGGACAGCTTCCTGGACACCATGTCGAAGGTGGGCGCCAACAACCTGAACAAGATGGGCGACTTCGAATCGCCGGTCTACCGCGGTGACCTGCTGTACTTCAACGCCAGGCTCGACAAGACCGAGGAGGTCTCCTCCTGGGGGCCCGACTGGCGGCCGCACGTCCTCGGCTCCATCGAGGAGCACGCGGTGGACGCCACGCACCACGACCTGCACATGCCCAAGCCGGCGGGCCAGATCATGAGCGTCATCGCCGAGCGGCTGGCACGGTGACCGGCACAGCAGGGCCCGGGCGGGAGCGGGACCGGCCCGTGCTGGTGTGCGCGCCGTTCGCCGGAGCGGGGCCGTCGTTCTTCCACCCGTGGCGGGCGCTGTCCGCCGGCCGGTGGCGCGTGGTCCCGGTCGAACTGCCCGGCCGCGAACGGCTGATCCTGCACACGCCGTACCGCAACGTCGTGGAGGCGGCCCGCAACGCGGTCGACGACGTCGTCGCCGAGGCGGGGGAGGGCGCGCGGATCTCACTGTTCGGGCACAGCCTGGGCGCGGTGCTCGCCTATGAGCTGACGCATCTGCTGACCGCGCGCGGCGTCGCCGTCGAACGGCTCGTCGTGAGCGGCTCGCCGGGCCCGTGGACGCAGCGGGCCAGACGCGCGACCGGCCTGCCCGACGAGGAGTTCCTCGCCCGGGTCGAGGAGTTCGCCGGCTTCCGGCACGAGGCCCTGGACCATCCGGAGATGCGGGAGCTGATCCTGCCCGTGCTCCAGGCCGACTGCGAGATGCACGAGAACTACGTGCCGAGCACCGACGAACCGGTCACGGTGCCGATCTGCTCCCTCCGGGGCGCCCACGACGGTCTGGTGGGCGCGGACCAGGCACACGAATGGCAGAAGGCGACCACCGGTGCCTTCAGCTACGCGGAGTTCCCCGGCGACCACATGTACCTGGTGGACCACGGCCGCGAGGTACTGGACCTGATCGGGAGCGAGTCCGCCCCAGCCCGCCCACCGTTCGACAAGGATGCCGAGGAGAGCACCACATGGACGAGCCCATCGTCAGCCTGACCGACCCCGAGTTCGTGGAGGACCCGGTCTGCGCCTACGCGCGCCTGCGGGAGCGGTCCCCGCTCGTCCGGGTCGGATTCCCCGGCGGGCCGCGCGTCTGGCTGATCACGCGCAACGAGGACATCAAGACGGCGCTGAGCGACCCGCGGCTCGTGGTGGACCACAGCAACGTGCCGGGCCACCGCGGACCCAGCCTGGTGGACCAGATGGTCGCGTCCCTCGACCTGCCGGACGAGTTCCGGGACTACGTCGCGGCCAACATGATGCTCAAGGACGGCCGGGACCACGCGCGCCAGCGCCGCCTCGTCACCCCGGCGTTCACCGTCCGGCGCATCAAGGAGCTGCGCCCGCGCATCGAGGAGATCTCCGCCCGCCTCCTGGACGACCTGGCCCGCAAGGGGAGCGGTGACCTCATCGAGGACTACTCCTCCCCCCTGACCGGGACCGTCATCTGCGAGCTCATCGGCATCGACGAGGCCGACCAGCCCCAGGTGCGCACGTGGATGAACGACTACGCCGACGCCGACGCCGACCTCGCCGGGAGCGCCCAGGGCATGGTCGACTACGTGCGCAAGCTCATCGTGCGCCGCAGGGCGGAACCCGCGGAGGACATGATCTCCACTCTGGTGCAGACGAGCGACGAGGACGGCGACCGGCTCAGCGAGGCCGAGATCATCTCAATGGTGCTCCTCGTGGTGAACAATGGGCACCACTCCACGTCCCACTTCATCCCCAACGCGGTCCTCGCGCTTCTCGACAACCCCGACCAGCTGGCCCTGCTGCGGGCCAGGCCACAGGCGCTGCCGCACGCCGTCCACGAGCTGATGCGGGTGGCGAACCCCGTCCCGGCCGCCGGCCCCCGCTACGCCACGGAGGACCTGGAGTTCGCCGGGACGCCGATCCGCCGCGGCGACGCCCTCATCGGCTCCCTGGTCTCCGCCAATCACGACCCGGACGTCTTCCCCGAGCCCGGACGGTGCGACGTGGAGCGCGTCCTGCCACGCGGACGGAGCCACCTGGCCTTCGGCGCGGGCCCGCACTACTGCACCGGCGCGGCCCTGGCCAACCTGGAGGGCGAGATAGCCATCGACCACCTGATGCTCCGGCGTGACACCCTGGAGGTCACCGTGGACCGCGCCGACCTGACCTACACCGAGGCCACCCCCGGCGGCGCACGGCTGCTCGACGCGCTTCCGGTGCGGCTGTGAGCGGCTGACCGGCCCCTCACGCGCCGGGCCCCCGGACGCGGCGGCGTCCGGGGGCCCGGCTCACGGGCGGCGGCGCGTCAGCGCCCCCGCTGGTCCTTCACGAGGTCGCCCAGCCGGTCCACACCCAGGCCGATCTCCTTCGGGGTGAGCACACTGAAGGAGAGCCGGGCCTGGTGGAATCCCGCGGTGCCGGCGTAGAAGTGGTGCATGGGCGTCCACAGCACGCCGAACTTGGAGGCCGAGTACTCGAGCATCTCCTCGTCCGCCACGAACGGCAGGGTGACGACGACGAACATCCCGCCCTGCGGCGCGTTCCACGAGACCTCCCGCGGCCGTCCCGGCACCGGCGGGAAGACCGCCGCGAGCCGGTCGAGCACGGTGGCCAGGTTCCGCCGGTAGACGCGGGCCTCCCGCGCGGTGGCGCGCTTGAGGCTGAACCCGTTCTCGATCAGGTATCCGCCGATCACCGCCTGGGCGACGGTCGAGGTGTTCAGCGTCACCATGCTCTTGAGTCTGGCGAGATGGTCGGCGAGGAGCACGGGGCCGGCGGCGCCGTCCCCCGCCGAGGACACCGGCTGGTCCGCGATGATGTAACCCACCCGGGCACCGGCGAAGGCGGACTTGGCGAAGGACCCGAGGTGGATCACCTGGCGGTGCTCGTCCAGGGACTTGAGCATGGGCCGCCGCGAACCGCCGGCCGAGAAGAAGGAGTAGGGATTGTCCTCCAGCACGAGGATCCGCTCCCGCCGCGCCAGCGCCAGCAGGGCGACCCGGTCCGCCGTCGACATGCTCGCGCCACTCGGATTGGCGAAGTCCGGGACGACGTAACAGGCGCGCGGGCGCAGCCCCTCGCGCCGCGCCGCGGCTATCTGCCGTTCCAGGTCGTCCAGGTCGATGCCGCCCGTGCCCTCACGGACGGGACGCAGGGGCGCGCCGGCCACGCGGGCCGCGCCGATGAACCCCACGTAGTTGGGCTCCGCCGCCAGGAGGACGTCGCGACTGTCCCGGACCAGGGCGCGCAGCAGGATCACCATCGCCTCCTGGCAGCCGGTGGTCACCACGATGCTCTCCGGGTCCACGGTCAGGCCCTCGTCGACCTCCAGCTGACGGGCTATCAGTTCGTGGATGAAGCCCTTGGTCCGGCCGTACTGGAAGAAGGTGCGCCGCACCTGCTCGGCGGGGAGGCCGACCTCGTCCTCCAAGTGGCGCCGGAACGTCGTGAGATGACGGGACAGGTCCTCGACGTCGTAGAAACCCTCGAACGGGCGGCCGGCGGAGAAGGAGACGGCGCTCGGGTAGCGTCCGGCGAGCTCGTTGAGCAGGGTCATGGAGGTCAGTGCGGGGTCGTCCACCGACTCGTGCAGGTCCGTGATGCTCAGGAACGCGGGCGCCGGGTGTACGGCCATAGTCACGCCATCCTCATCCGTTGGACACGTTGGACACGTTGGACACATCGGGCACGTCGCGTGGGGCCGGAGCCGTGGGGGCGCCCTGGACAGGAGGGGGCAGCCGCGCTCGGCCGGGTTCCGCACCGGGGAGACGGGCGCCGCCGCGACGCCTGTGCCCGCAGGGGCACGGCACGCGGTGCCTCGTCGGACCCTCATATTAGACGCGTGACCTGACGCACCGCAGTGCTTCGCGGCGCATGCCGGGACGGGGGAGGAATTCCGCGGGATTCCGCGGTGCGCGCCGATCCGCCACGGGACGGGCGGGCGCGCCCGGTGTGTCCCGTCAGCGGGACACACCGGGGAGCGACTAGGCCCGCCCTCCCTTTACCGGTGCTCGCCGGAGCCCCGGGGACGGCGCGAGGAACATTGACACCCTTCCGTGCGGCGGACAGAGTGTTGAACCGCCGGGGAACCGGCGAAAAGGCGCGGGGGAGTTCCGCTGCGACCGGCCGGCGACAACCGGCCGAAGGACCGCCGGCGGACCCGAATTCCGTTCCCGCACGCCGTGAACGCGACCCGTGAACCGCGTCCGCCGGTACGAGACCACATCGCCGGGCGGTCGCCCCCCGTCGACCACGCCCGAGCTGCCGGCGACACCGCGCCGGTACCCCGGCCCTCCACTTTTCCACGTCCGGAGCCGTAAACCGCCGAAGCCCGTGAAGCGGGAATCCGCGACGGTTTCGAGAACGTGTCCCGCAAGTCGGCATCACCTCACAACCCGAAAAGGAAGTGACGCATGAACACAATGGGAGAGGGCGTTCTGGAGAAAGCCGCGGCGGAATACGCCGAACAGGGCTTCTCCATCATCCGCGGCGTCGTGCCGCGGGATCTGCTGGACGAGGTGCGTGCCCACGTCGACTGGCTCACCGGCAAGTACCCGGATCTGCGTCCCGAGCACCTGCACCACCCGTTGATCCGCAATGACGCCTTCTGGGCCCGGCTGGTCTCGGACTCCCGCCTGGTGGACATCGCGGAGTTCTTCCTCGGGCCCGATCTCGCGTGCTTCACCGCCCACTACATCTGCAAGCCCCCGTACGACGGGCAGCCCGTGCTGTGGCACCAGGACGGCGCGTACTGGACGCTGAGCCCGATGGAGGCGCTGACGGTGTGGCTGGCCGTCGACGAGAGCACCACCGAGAACGGCTGCCTGCGGATGATCCCCGGGAGCCACGAACTGCCGCTGCACAAGCCGCAGGTGCGCACCGACCAGCCCAACATGCTCTTCTCCAGCTCCGACGAGACGCTGGTGCGGGAGTGGGTGGACAAGCGCGGTGTCGTGGACATCGAGCTCCAGCCGGGTGACGTGTCGATCCACCACCCCCATCTGCTGCACTACTCGGAGGCGAACACCTCCGCCAAGCGGCGCTGCGGTCTGGACATCGGATACATCTCGACGGCCACGCGGATCCACAGCGAGGGCGTCTACCTCGACCCGCTGCTCGTGCGCGGGACCGACGCCGCCGGCCTCAACCAGTACCGTCCCTTCCCGGCCTACCAGGAGGGCGAGACGATCCCCTTCGCCGGCCGCAAGGAGTGGAACGAACAGGTGGCCGTGCGCAACGAGGCGCTGCCGTCGAGCTCCTGGGACGCGGCGCTGGAGAGCCCGATCGAGACGACCCGGCACATGATCGACCGGCTGCGCGAAGGCACCGTCAAGAGCTGATCACACGCACCGGCCGATGGCCCGCCGCTCCTCCGCGGTGGGCCATCGGCCGGTCGGCTGCGGCGCTTCCGCGTCGTTCACCAGTCGAACGTCTCCCCGTCGCCCCGCTTCTCGACACAGTACGTGCGGAAGGCCCGGGCCTTGGCCACCATGTCGTCGTCGCCGGTCAGGCGCGCGGCCTCCACGTACCAGTCGAAGGCCGCCGTGGCGTGCGCGTGCCGCTCGAAGTGCAGCTCGGCGAACCGGCGGAAGGCCGGCCGCATCGTCTCCGGGGTGAAGTCCCGCCCCGACTCGATGAGATCGCCGAGCTCGGCGTCGGTCGGCTCGGGCCGCTCGACGATGCGGACCGGCTCGGTCGCGGGTACCTCGTTGCGGATCTCGATCGGCTCCTCGGAGTCCGCGAAATCCAGGCACAGGGAGAGCCGCGCGGTCCGGGAGGTGCTGCGTGCGGAGTGCGGGTCGGTCGAATGGATCTTCCAGACCTCACCGCGGCGGATGTGGTAGACGGACTCGTTCTCGGAGTGCAGGGACTCCTCGCTGGTGCGCAGCGGAACCTGGAGCCGGGTGCCCGGCTCGGAGAACTCGAGGAAGTCCACGTGCGGCGAGATCAGCCCGTCCCGGAGGCTGAAGACACGCACCCACTGCAACCGGTCCAGGGGGAAGTTGTCGGTCACCAGCGCCATGATGTTCGGCAGCCGCTTGCCCAGATCCGTCAGGGTCAGCCGGCCGTCGTGCGGGCGGAACGCGGTGTCGGAGTCGGCGCCCGTTCCGTTCGCCAGCACATGCGACGACCATGAGCCGAACGTGAAGGCGTCATAGTCTCCCCCGTAGTCGTGGTGGTCCACGACCGACAACTCGGATTCCAGGTCGTACGCGTCGATGGGCAGCACCGCAAGCCGTTGCGACTTGAGCAAGGAAATCCCCTCCGGCAGATGGTTGTTTTTGACGAACTTCGACGAGCGCGGAGGTTCGTGGGCGCCCTCCGGGGCGTCACAGTAATTCTTCGAAAATGCGATGGCAATGACGTGGCCGCCAGGGCTGCGAGTAGCCCCCAAAGCCGGTCGGGAACGTCGATCCGCTCGCCCGGAAGCGCCAGGGATGGCACGATGGGCAGCCTGAACTTCCCCTGGTGGATGCCGTCCACGGGGCTCGTCGCCGCCTTGCCCCGGCGCGCCCACGGTGTCCCGTCGGCGGGACAACAGGCCGCCGCCGAAGGTCCGCGGCACCCGGTCCGTGTCTTTCTAAATTCAATTCCGGGCTTTAATCTCGTCCGGTGACCGAAATTCAGTGAACTTCCCGCGCGGCATGTGAATGCCCCCCGAAACGGGCCTTTGCGTCCCTCGGAGAAAGGAAAAGGTGGCGATGGAATCGCGACCGCGGGCTCACCGGCAAGGTGGACACCACGAGGCGACCGAGGCGCACGCAGCAGCCGGCGGTGCGCCCGAGGCGCTCGTGCGGGAGGTCTGCGCGCTGTGGGCGGAGCACCTCGCCGGCTGCGAGGTCGGGGCGGACGACGACTTCTTCGCACTCGGCGGCAACTCCCTGACCGGGATCGCGATCATCGACCGGGTGAGGCACGACCACGGCGTCGAGCTGTCGGTGCGCGACTTCTACCTGGCCCAGACCCCCGCCCGGGTCGCCGCGCTCATCGCGCGGGGAAAGGCGCTGACATGAGGCTGACGCCCGGCGCCGCACGCGACATCGACCTCGACCGCGTCGACCTGTTCGACCTGGACCTCTACACCGAAGGCGACCCCCACCCCGTCTGGGACGCCATGCGCGCCGAGGCCCCGCTGCACCACCAGGTCACGGCCGACGGGCGGGAGTTCTGGTCCGTGACGCGCTACGAGGACGTCTGCCGGGTGCTCGGCTCCCACCAGGAGTTCACCTCCGAACGCGGCACGGTCGTCACCCACCTCGGCGTCGACGACGTCGCGGCGGGCAAGCTGATGACCTCCACCGACCCGCCCCGGCACACCCAGGTCCGCCGGGCGATCGGCTCCCGGCTCACGGCGCGCGCCGTGGCCCCCTGGGAGGACCGGATCCGGCAGGCGATCGTGAAGTTCCTCGAACCGGCGCTGGACGGCTCGGTCTTCGACCTGGCCGAGCGGGCACTGCTCCTGCCGGCCATCGTCACCGGGCCGCTGCTCGGCATCCCGGAGCGCGACTGGGACGAACTGGTGCAGCTGACCGCGATGGTGACGGCCCCCTCGGACCCGCACTTCCGGCAGGGCAGCGAAGCCGCGACGCTCGCCATCTCCCACCATGAACTCGTCGCCTACGTCACCGCGTGGGTCAAGCAACGCCGCGCGGCCGGGGACGAGGACTCCAGCCTGCTCGACCACCTCATGAGCGTGCGGGCGGGCGAGGCGCCACTGACCGACGAGGAGATCGCCCTCAACGGCTACAGCATCCTCCTCGGCGCCAACGTGACGACCCCGCACACCGTCTCGGGCACGGTGCTCGCCCTCGTCGAACGGCCCGAGCAGTTCGAGAAGGCCCAGGCCGATCCGTCACTCGTGCCGAACCTGGTGGAGGAGGGGCTGCGCTGGACCTCGGCCGCCTGCAACTTCATGCGGTACGCCGTCGGAGACACCCGGATCGGCGGCGGCACCGTCCCGGCCGGCGGAGCGGTCGTCGCCTGGATCGGGTCGGCCAACCGGGACGCCGCCCAGTTCACCGACCCCCACACCTTCGACATCACCCGGACCGGCGCCAAGCGCCAGGTCGCGTTCGGGTTCGGCTCGCACTTCTGCATCGGCGCGCCGCTGGCCCGGATGACCCTGCGCGTCTTCTTCGAAGAGCTGCTCCAGCGCTGCGGATCGATCGAGGTCGCCGGCGAACCCGAGCACCTGCGGTCGTACTTCATCGCCGGCATGACCCACCTCCCCGTCGTCGTCCAGGAACGCAGGACGCCATGACATCCGGATCCGCCACCGTCACCTCACCCTGGTTCGTCCGGCCGCCGTCCGGCACCGGCCACCCCGCCCGGATCTTCTGCTTCCCCTTCTCCGGAGCCGGCGCCTCGGCGTTCAGCGCCTGGCCGGCCACGATCGACGGGGCCGAGGTCTGCCCGGTTCAGTTCCCCGGCCGGGAGAGCCGGATGGCCGAACCGCACTACGGCACCTACGAGGAACTCGCCGACGCGCTCGCCGGGGCGCTGGTGCCGCTGCTCGACCGGCCGTTCGCGTTCTTCGGGCACTGCGCGGGGGCACTGCCCGCCTTCGAGACCGTGCTCCGCCTCGCCGACCGGGGCCTGCCCCTGCCGGAGCGCCTGTTCGTGTCGGGCCAGCCCGCGCCGCACCACGCCTCGCGCGACCGCATGCTCGCCATGACCGAGTCCCAACTCCGGGCCGGACTGGAGTCGTTCCTGCGCGACCGGGGGATGGAGCCGCGGCCGGACATGGTGGACATGGGTCTGGCGGTGCTGCTCCGCGACCACGCCGCCGCGGGCGCCTACCGGCGTACGGAGCCGGTGACGCTCCCGTGTCCGGTCGTCGTCCTGCACTGGCGGGACGACCCCGACGTGCACCCGGACGATCTGGAGGCCTGGCGTCCCTACGCGGAGTCGGTCGACGTCCGGGTCGTCGACGGCGGTCACTACGACTTCATGCACGCGCCCGACGCACTTGTCTCGTTGCTGGGCTCCTGGCGCTGAACGCGGCTTGACCGCCCGTGCGTGCCACGGGCCCGGAGACCGGAAAGGATTCGTATGAGTGGCCCAGCCACCGGTATCGCCGTCATCGGGATGTCGTGCCGCTTCCCCGGAGTGAGCGGCCCGGGGGAGTTCTGGCGCCTGCTGCTCGACGGCCGGTCGACCGTCGGCACGTTCCCCGAGCAGCGGGCGGCCGGCGCCCCGAGCCCGGCCCATCCGGACACCGGCACCCTGCGGGCGGGTTCGTTCTTCGACACCATCGACGCATTCGACGCGGAGTTCTTCGGCCTCGACGCGGCGGAGGCGGCCGCCATGGACCCCGTGCAGCGGCTGGGGCTGGAACTGGCCTGGGAGGCCGTCGAGGACGCCCGGGTCCCGGCGGGCGCGCTCGCGGGCCGCGAGATCGACGTGGTGGTCGGCAGCGCGCCCTCCGGATACGAGGCGCTGCGCAGATCCTCCGGCAGCGACCGGGACGACCACCACGCCGCGCTCGGCTCCGCCGGTGCGCTGATCGCCAACCGGATCTCCAGCCTGTTCGACGTCCGCGGCATGAGCTACTGCGCGGACTCCGGCCAGTCCTCCTCCCTGGTGGCGCTGGCGCTGAGCTGCGACCGGATCCGGAGCGGCGCGGTCGACACGGCGCTGGCCGGCGGCGTCGAGCTGATCGCCGATCCGGAGTCGGGACTGGGCCTGGCGAACATGGGCGCCTTGTCGCCCGACGGCCGCTGCTTCTCCTTCGACGCCCGCGCCAGCGGCTTCGTCCGGGGCGAGGGCGGAGCGTTCGTGCTGCTCAAGCGGCTCGACCTCGCCGTCGCCGACGGCGACCACATCTACGCGGTGGTGCGGGGCTGGAGCGTCGGCAGCGGGGGCGCCACCGCCCGGATGCCGGATCCCAGCCCCGGCGCCCAGGCGGCGACCGTGCTGTCCGCCCTGGCACGCGCGGACATCCCCTTCGACAGCGTCGACTACGTGGAGGCCCACGGCACGGGCACACGCCTGGGCGACCCGGCCGAGGCGTCCGGCCTGCGCGAGGTGTTCCGGGCGACCGGCCGCGGCCGGCCCCTGACGATCGGCTCGGTGAAGACGAACGTCGGGCACCTGGAGCCCGCCGCGGGCATCGCCGGTTTCGTGAAGGCGGCCCTCTGCGTGGACCGCGGCCTGCTGGTGCCGAGTCTGAACTTCGCGTCGCCCAACCCCGCCATCGCCGACTTCCACCGCGACTTCGAGGTCCCGGGCACGGCCCGGCCCTGGCCGGGCGCACCCGGACGGCCGCGACGGGCCGGCGTGTCGTCGTTCGGCATGGGCGGAACCAACGCCCACGTCGTCCTCGAACAGGCCCCCCGGACGCCCACGGCCCGCGCCGCGGACACCGGACCGGGCCCGCGCGGCTCGCAGGTGCTGCCGTGGGCGCTGTCGGCCCGGTCCGAGGCGGCCCTGCGCGAACAAGCGCTCCGGCTGCGCGACTTCGTCGCCGCCGACGCCTCCCTGACGACCGCCGACGTGGGCCACTCGCTGCTGACGACCCGGACCGGGTTCGAGCACCGGGCGGTGCTGCTCGGCGGTGACCGCGAGGAGGCGCTGGCCGGCCTCGGCCAGCTGGCGGCCGGCTCCGGCACGGAACGGACCGTGCGGGGCACGGCCCCGGGCCCGCCCGGACCGGTCGTGTTCGTCTTCCCCGGGCAGGGCTCCCAGTGGCTCGGCATGGGCCGCCGGCTGTACGCGGAGTCGGCGCAGTTCGCGCGCGGGATCGACGCCTGCGCCCGGGCCCTGGAGCCGTGGGTGGACTGGTCGCTGGTGGACGTGGTGACCGGCGCCGAACCGGCCGCGGCACTGGACCGGGTCGACGTCATCCAGCCCGCGCTGTTCGCGATGATGGTGTCGCTGGCCCGGGTCTGGCGCTCGTTCGGTGTGGTGCCCGACGCCGTGGTGGGGCACTCGCAGGGCGAGATCGCCGCGGCCTGCGTGGCCGGCGCGCTCTCCCTGGAGGACGCGGCGCGGCTGGTCGCCCTGCGCAGCCGCGAACTGACCGCACTGGCCGGCACCGGCGGGATGAGCGCGGTGTCCGCGTCCCCGGCGTGGGTGCGCGAACGGCTGCGGCAGTGGCCCGGGCGGCTGTCCACGGCCGCGGTCAACGGACCGGCGTCGGTGGTGGTCTCCGGGGACGACGAGGCGCTGGAGCTGTTCGCCGCGCGGGCCGCCGAGGAGGACGTGCGGGTGCGGCGCGTCAAGGTGGACTACGCCTCGCACTCCCACCACGTCGAACGCATCCGGGAGCGGCTCCGCACGGCCGCCTCGGACCTCGCACCACGACCACCCGAGGTGCAGTTCTGGTCCACCGTCACCGGCGGGCCGCTCGGCACGCGGACGCTCGACGGCGCGTACTGGTACGACAACCTGCGCTCGACCGTGCGGTTCGGCGAGGTCGTCGAACACCTGATGCGCGCGGGCGCCGGGGTGTTCGTGGAGGTCAGCCCCCATCCGGTCCTCGAAGTGGCGATGGCGGAGACGGCCGACGCGCTCGCCGTCTCCCCGGTGATGGTGGGCAGCCTGCACAAGGAGGACGGGAGCCAGGCGGACCTGCTGGCCGCGCTCGCCGAAGTCCACGTGCGCGGAGCGCCGGTGGACTTCACGGGGCTGTTCGCCCCGCACCGGCCGCGCCGGGTCGCCCTGCCCGCCTACGCGTTCCAGCGGCGGCGGTACTGGCTGACCTCGCCCGACGAGCCGGGCCCTGCCCCCGACCCGGGCGGCGAAGCGGGCGCGGCGACGGCCCTGCCGGACTCGGAACCGGCCGCCCTCGGCCTCGTGTGCGCCGAGGCGTCCGCCGCGTGGGGTGCCAAGGGTCCGCGCCCGACGGCCGGCGACCTCGCGGCACGCCCCGACAGCACTTTCAAGGACCTGGGCTTCGAATCCTCGACGGCGGTGCGGCTGCGCAACCGGCTCACCGCGGCGACCGGCGTGCGGCTCCCGGCCACCGTCGCGTTCAGCCACCCCACGCCGCGGCGGCTGGCCCGCCACCTCCTCTCCCTCCTCGCGCCGCCGGCGGCCGCGCGGCCCGCCGAGCCGGAGGGGACGAGCCAGGAGGACCGCAGCGACGACGAGCTGTACGCGCTCATCGAGCGCGGCTACGTGTAGCACCGCCCGTTCGCCCCGTCATCGGTGAAGGAGACCCAGTGGAGGAAGTCGACAAGCTCCGGTCCTACCTGCGGCGCGCCGTCGGTGACGCGCAGGAACTGCGCGAGCGGGTGCGCGCGTTGGAGGAGTCGGCTCGCGAGCCCGTCGCCGTCGTGGGCGCGGGGTGCCGCTTCCCGGGCGGGGTGACGTCGCCCGAGCAGCTGTGGGACGTGGTGTCCGCCGGTGTGGACGCGACGGGGGAGTTCCCGCGGGACCGCGGCTGGGACGTGGAGGCGCTGTACGACCCGGACCCCGAGGCGTCCGGCAGGACGTACACGCGCCGGGGCGGGTTCCTCGCCTCGCTCGCGGAGTTCGACGCGCCGTTCTTCGGCATCAGCCCGCGCGAGGCGCTGGCGATGGACCCCCAGCAGCGCCTGATGCTGGAGACCTCCTGGGAGGCCCTGGAGCGCGCGGGGATCGACCCCACAACCCTGCGGGGCTCGGACACGGGCGTGTTCACCGGCGTCTACGGGGTCGACTACGGTCCCCGGCTGGGCGGTGGGACGGCGGCCGAGGTGGAGGGCTTCGGGATCGCCGGGACGTACACCAGCGTCACCTCGGGCCGGGTGGCGTACGTGCTGGGCCTGGAGGGCCCGGCGGTGTCCACCGACACGGCCTGCTCGTCCTCGCTGGTCGCCGTCCACCAGGCGGTGCGCTCCCTGCGGTCCGGGGAGTGCGCGCTGGCGCTGGCCGGCGGGGTGTCGGCGCTGCCGAGTCCGGGCCTGTTCGTGGAGGTCTCCCGGCAGCGGGGCCTGTCCGCCGACGGGCGGTGCAAGTCGTTCGCGGAGTCGGCCGACGGGACCGCCTGGGGTGAGGGCGCGGGTGTGCTGGTCCTGGAGCGGCTGTCGGACGCGCTGCGCGGCGGGCGGCGGATCTGGGCACTGATCCGGGGCTCGGCCGTCAACCAGGACGGCGCGTCCAACGGTCTCACCGCGCCGAACGGGCTCGCGCAGCAGCGGGTCGTGCGAGCGGCCCTGGCCGACGCGGGTCTCGCCCCCCGGGAGGTGGACGCGGTGGAGGCCCACGGGACCGGCACCCGGCTGGGCGACCCCATCGAGGCGGAGGCGCTGCTGGCCACCTACGGGCAGGACCGGGAGCCCGGCGAACCGCTCCGGCTGGGATCGCTCAAGTCGAACATCGGTCACACCCAGGCCGCGGCCGGGGTCGGCGGCATCATCAAAATGATCATGGCGATGCGGCACGGTGTCCTGCCGCGGACGCTGCACGTGGACCGCCCCACCCCGCACGTCGACTGGACGTCCGGCGCGGTGGAGCTGCTGACCGAGCCCGAGCCCTGGCCCGCCCGGCCGGGACGGCCCCGCCGTGCGGGCGTGTCGTCCTTCGGGGTCAGCGGCACCAACGCGCACCTCGTCCTCGAAGAGGCGCCCGGGGCGGGGGAGGGCACCGCCCGTCCGCCCGCGGCCGCCCCACGCGTGTCCACCGACGGGGCGGCCCTGCCCTGGGTGCTCTCCGCGCGGTCCCCGCAGGCCCTGCGGGAACAGGCGCTGCGTCTGCGGGAGCGCGTCGCCGCGGACGCCGGCCCCACCGCCGCGGCCGTGGGACACGCGCTGGTGGCGACCCGCTCGCTGTTCGAGCACCGCCAGGTGCTGATCGGCGCGGACCGCGACGAGCTGCTCGCCGGCCTGACGGCCGTCGCCGCGGGGGACCGGCACCCCCGGGGCGTGGTCCTCGGCGTCGCCCGGCCGCTCGGCGGTACGGTTTTCGTCTTCCCCGGCCAGGGATGCCAGTGGCCGGGCATGGGACGCGAACTGTGGCAGACCAGTCCGGTCTTCGCCGAGCAGCTGCGCTCCTGCGCCCAGGCGCTCCAGCCGTGGATCTCCTGGTCGCTCGTCGACACCGTGTGCGGTGGCCCCGAGGCCGCCGACCTGGACCGGATCGACGTGGTCCAGCCCGTGCTGTTCGCGATGATGGTGTCCCTGGCGCGGGTCTGGCGTGCGCTGGGCGTCGAGCCGGACGCCGTGATCGGCCACTCCCAGGGCGAGATCGCCGCCGCCTGCGTGGCGGGCGCCCTGTCCCTGCCGGACGCGGCCCGGATCGTCGCCGTACGGTCCCGGCTCCTGGCCACCGCCACCGAGGACGGCGGCATGGCCGGGATCGTGGCGACCGAGGACCGGGTCCGGCAGCTGATGGAGCCGTGGGGACCGCGCATCGCGATCGCGGCGGTCAACGGGCCCTACTCCACGACCGTGTCGGGGGAGGCCGACGCGGTCGCGGAACTGGTGGCGGCCTGCGAGGCCCAAGGGGTGCGCGCCCGCCCGATCCCGGCCGGCGTCCCCGGCCACTCGCCGCTGATGGACCGCTTCGAGCAGCCGCTCCTCGACGAGCTGGCTCCGATCCGGCCCGTGTCCTCACCCGTGGCGTTCCACTCGACCGTCACCGGTGGAACCCTCGACGGCTCGGAACTCGACGCGGCCTACTGGTTCCGCAACATGCGGGAGCCGGTCCGCTTCGACGCTGCCATGAGGAGCCTGCTCGCGGCGGACCACGGAGCCTTCATCGAGGTCAGCCCGCACCCGCTGCTCATGGTGAACATCCAGCAGATGCTCGACGACACCGCCGGAGCTCCCCGGGTGGCGACCGGCTCGCTGCGCCGCGGCCAGGGCGGGTTCGCACGGCTGTACCGGTCGGCGGCCGAGGCCTTCGTGGCGGGCGTCCCCGTGTCCTGGCCCACCGCCCTGCCCGAACCGGACGGTCCCTGGGCGGAGTTGCCCACCTACCCGTTCCAGCGGCAGCGCTACTGGCTGGACACACCGCGCGAGACCGTCACCGCTTCCCTGCCGGACCATCCGCTCCTCGACGCCGTGATCGACCTGCCGGACGACGCGGAGAGCGGCGGCGTGGTGGCCCGCGGGTTCCTGTCGCCCGAGCGCCACCCGTGGCTCGCCGGGCACCTCGTCCACGGCACCGCCATGGCGCCGGGCACGGTGCCGCTGGAGATGGCGGTGTGGGCCGCGCACCGGGCGGGCCACGACGTCGTCGACGAACTCGTCCTGGAAGAACCACTGTTGCTGTCCGGGCCGGCCGGACGCGAGGTTCGCGTGGTCGTCGACGGCAACGGCGTGATCGGCGTGCACTCGCGCGGCGAAGGCGAAGCCGGGTGGACCCGGAACGCCTCGGGTTTCGCCGGCTCCGACACCGGCGTCGGCCCGCGGGCGGACGGCCTCGCAGCCTGGCCCCCCGCGGACGCGGCCGACGTGTCCCGCGAGGCGGCGTACGCCCGGCTGTCCGCCCTCGGCTTCGCGCCGGGCCCCCTGTACCGGGGCCTGGAGGAGGCGTGGCAGGCCGACGGCGCGCTCTTCGCCCGGGTGGAGCTGCCGGCGGTGGGCGGGGCGGAACAGGCGAGCCGCTTCCGGATCCATCCCGCGCTGCTCGACGCCGCGTTGCTGGCCACCAACCTGATACCGGTCGCCGACGGCACCCCGCAGGGCCGGCTGCCGTACCGGTTCCGGGGTGTCCGCCTGACGTCCGCCCGCCCCAGCGCACTGCGCGTCCGACTCACCTCCACCGGACCTGACACGGTGTCCGTGACCCTCGCGGACCGGACCGGGGCACCGGCCGGCGGGATCGAGTCGCTGACCCTGCGGCCCGCGGACACCGGGAAGCCGGCGAAGTCCGGCTCCGGCCGGCACGACGCCCTGTACCAGGTGGACTGGGTACCCGCACCGTCCTCGCCGCACGAGACCGGCCGGTACGCCGTGCTGGGCGAGCCGGACGCGCTCACCTCGTCCCTGGCGCGGGGCGGGCCGGTCCTGGCCGGACCGGCCGAACTCGCCGCCTCCGGCGCGGGGATACCCCCGGTCGTGTTCGCCGTGCCGGACGGCGCGGGGGCCGACGGGGACACTCCGCCCGAGGCCGCCGGACACCGACTCCACCGGGTGCTGCGGTGGACCCGCGAGTGGCTCCTGGACGACCGGTTCTCCGCGTCGCGCCTGGTGGTCGTCACCCGTGAGGCGATCCAGGACGGCCGGGGGTCCCGCACCGACCCGGCCGCGGCGGCGGTCTGGGGTTTCCTGCGCAGCGCGCAGACGGAACACCCCGGCCGGTTCACGCTCCTCGACACCGACGGCCGCGCCGATTCCTGGGCCCGCGTACCGGCCGCGGCCGGCACGGGCGAGGACCAGCTCCGGATCAGGGCGGGCACCGTGACCGCTCCCCGGCTCACCCACCCCGCCGCCGCACCCCGTTCACCCGGCGCGGACCGGGACCGTCCCGCCCTCGGGCCCGGGACGGTGCTGATCACCGGCGGCACCAGCGGCCTCGGAGCGATGCTGGCCCGCCACCTCGTGGAGCGGCACGGGGTGCGCCGCCTGCTGCTCACCAGCAGACGGGGGGCGACGGCCCCGGCGGTGGACGGACTGCGTGCCGCGCTGACCGGGGCGGGCGCCCACGTCGAGGTGGCGGCCTGCGACGTCACCGACCGCGCGGCGGTGACCGGCTTGGTCGACGCCGTCCCGGACGAGCACCCGCTGACCGCGGTGATCCACTGCGCCGCCGTCCTGGACGACGGCGTCGTCGAGTCGCTGACGGGTGACCGCGTCGACGCGGTGCTCGCTCCGAAGACGCACGGCGCCTGGCACCTGCACGAGGCCACCCGGCATCTGGACCTGTCCGCGTTCGTGCTGTTCTCCTCGATCGCGAGCCTGCTCGGGACGGCCGGACAGGCCGGCTATGCGGCGGCGAACGCCTTCCTCAACGGCCTCGCCGAGAGCCGCCGGGCGCAGGGACTGCCCGCCACCGCCCTGTGCTGGGGCTACTGGGCCGAGCGCAGCGAACTGGGCGCCGGGCTCGGGGAGGCGGACCTCGTGCGCCTGCGACGGCAGGGCGTGTCGCCGATGCCGTCGCACGAGGGCCTCGCGCTCTTCGACGCGGCGATCGCACGGGACGAGCCGGTGCTGGTGCCCGCCCGGCTGCACCTGTCCGGACCCGGCGCCGCGCACACCGGCCGCACCCTCTCGCCACTCCTGCGCGATCTGCCCGCGCCGTCCGCCGGCACGGACCGTCCGGACCGGCAGCAGACGCACGGCATCGAACTGGCGCAGCTGGTGCTGTCGAAGCCGGCGGCCGAGGCGGAGGCGGTGGTGCGCGACGTCGTGCGCGCGCAGACCGCACTCGTCCTCGGTCACGAGGACGGTCAACAGGTCGGACCCACCGTCGCGTTCCGCGACCTCGGCCTCGACTCGCTCACCGCGCTGGAACTGCGCAACAAGCTGTCGGCGGTGACCGGCCTGAAGCTGCCCGCCACGCTCGCGTTCGACCACCCGAACCCTCAGGCCCTCGCGCGATTCCTGATCGACAGCGTCACGCCCGCCCCCGCCGGGCCGCAGCGGACACCGGCCGACCGGCTGGCCGAGGAGATCGAGCGGCTGGGCGCCCGGCTGGAGGAGGAGTTCCCCGCCCTCGCGGACGAGGAAAGGGCCACCCTGTCCGCCCTGGTGGGCCAGGTGCAGGGCCGAGTCCGCGCCATGGCGGGCGAGGGACCGGTGATCGGCATCACCGACCGGATCAGTACGGCCTCAGCCGGCGAGCTTCTCTCGCTGCTGGACCAAGAGCTCGGCTAGGGGAGAGCGATGAGTGACGACAACAACGCCGAGGTCCTCGACTACCTCAAGCGGACCTCGATCGAGCTGATCGAGACCCGCCGACGGCTGGAGGAGCTGACGGAGGCCGCCGCCGAGCCCATCGCGGTCGTCGGCGCCGCCTGCCGCTTCCCGGGCGGGGCGGCGTCCCCGGAGGAGCTGTGGGACCTGGTGCGTTCGGGCCGCGACGCGGTGGCCGGCCTCCCCGACGACCGCGGCTGGGACCTGGACGCCCTCTACGACCCCGATCCGGACCGGCCCAACACGAGCTACGCGCGCTCCGGCGGCTTCCTGCCCGACGCGGGCGACTTCGACGCGGAGTTCTTCGGCATCAACCCCCGCGAGGCGCTGGCCGCCGACCCGCAGCAGCGGCTGCTGCTGGAGACCTCCTGGGAGTCCCTGGAACGCTCCGGCATCGACCCGCGGACCCTGCGCGGCAGCGCCACCGGTGTCTTCGCGGGACTCGCCTACTTCGGCTACGGCGACCACCACACCACCCCCGAGGTCATCTCCGGCTACGGCCAGACCGGCTCACTGCTGAGCGTGGCGTCCGGACGCGTCGCCTACGTCCTCGGCCTGGAAGGACCGGCGGTGTCGACCGACACCGCGTGCTCGTCGTCCCTGGTGGCGATCCACCAGGCGGTGCAGTCGCTGCGGCAGGGCGAGTGCGGGCTCGCCCTCGCCGGGGGAGTCACCGTCATGGCGACGACGCAGGTCCTGCGCGAGATGTCCCGGCAACGGGGCCTGGCGCCCGACGGCCGGTGCAAGGCGTTCTCCGACACGGCGGACGGCGCCGGGTTCTCCGAGGGCGCCGGGGTCCTGGTCCTGGAGCGGCTGTCGGACGCGCGGCGCAACGGACGCCGCGTCTGGGCCCTGATCCGGGGCTCGGCGATCAACCAGGACGGCGCGTCCAACGGCCTGACCGCGCCGAACGGCCCGGCGCAGCAGCGGGTGATCCGGGCCGCGCTGGCCAACGCCCGGGTCCGGGCGAGCGACGTCGACGTGGTGGAGGCGCACGGCACGGGTACGAAGCTGGGCGACCCGATCGAGGCGCAGGCGCTGCTCGCCACCTACGGGCAGGACCGGGACCGCGACCGGCCGCTGTGGCTGGGGTCGCTGAAGTCCAACATCGGCCACGCTCAGGCGGCCGCCGGCGTCGGCGGGGTCATCAAGATGATCATGGCGATGCGGCACCGGACGATGCCCAAGACCCTGCACGTGGACCGCCCCAGCACGCACGTGGACTGGTCGGCCGGCGCGGTGGAACTGCTGACCGGGGCCATGCAGTGGCCCAGTGCCCCGGGCCGTCCCCGGCGGGCGGGGGTGTCCGCCTTCGGCGCCAGCGGCACCAACGCGCACCTGATCCTGGAGGAGGCCCCCGCCGAGGTGACGCCCGCTGCGGACCGGCCTGCCGGCCGCGAACCGGCCGGGGAAGCACCCCCCGGGGACGCGTCCGCCGCCGGTCACCCGGCCGGGCATGCCACGACGGTGGTGCCGTGGATCGTCTCCGCGCGCTCGGCCGAGGCGCTGCGGGCGCAGGCGCACAGGCTGCACGGCTTCGCCGTCGCGGATCCGCGGGCCGACGTCGCCGCCGTCGGACGCTCGCTGGCGTCGGCCCGGGCCCGGTTCGAGCACCGCGCGGTGGTGCTCGGTCACGAGCGGGACGAACTCCTGCGCGGTCTCGCGGCGCTCAGCGAGGGCGCCGAGTCCGCCGACGTGGTGCGCGGAATCGCCGGGGAGCCCGGCGGCACCGTCTTCCTCTTCCCCGGGCAGGGCTCCCGCTGGGCCGGCGCGGCGGCCCGGTGGTACGACGCCTTCCCGGTCTTCGCCCGGAGCCTCGACGAGGTGTGCGCCCGCTTCGACGCCCACCTGCCCTTCGCCCTCAGGCCCCTGCTGCTGTCCGGCCGGCCCGCCGACGACCTCGCCCACCGCACCGACATCGCCCAGCCGGCGCTGTTCGCCCTCCAGGTCGCCCTGTACCGCCTGATCACGCGCTACTGCCCGCCCCCCGGCCGGCTGATCGGTCACTCGGTCGGCGAGATCGCCGCCGCCCACGTCTGCGGCGCCCTCGACCTGGACAGTGCCACCCGGCTCGTGGCCGCCCGCGGCAGGATCATGCAGACCGTCGAGGAGCCGGGCGCGATGCTGGCCGTACGCGCCCCGCAGGACGAGGTGCGGGCCCTGCTCGCCGCGTACGACCGGGTGGGCGTCGCCGCCGTCAACGCTCCCGCGTCGGTCGTCGTCTCGGGCGTCCGCGACCAGGTCCACGCCCTGCGCGACCGGCTCGTCGCCGACGGAACCTCCGCGAAGCTGCTCGCCGTCGGTCACGCGTTCCACTCCCCGCTCATGGACCCCGTCCTGGACGCCTTCGCGGCGTTCCTCGGCGAACTCGGCGGTGGCGCCGCGCAGATCCCCGTCGTCTCGTCCCTGCTGGGCCGCGAGGCCACCGCCGGGGAGCTGACGTCGGTCACGCACTGGGTGCGCCACGTGCGCGAACCCGTCCGCTTCCACGACGCGGTACGGCACGCCCGCGAGTCCGGCGCGGACGTCTTCCTCGACGTGGGCCCCGGCTCCACCCTCGCGGGCATCACCAAGGAGGCCTTCGCCCACGAGGGCGCGGACGACACGCTGGTCGTGCCGGTGTCACGGCGGGACCGCGAGCCGGAGGAGGCGTTCGTCGCCGCGCTGGCCCGGCTGCACGTGCGGGGCGTGGACGTGGACCTGAGCGCCCTGCTCCCGGCGGGCGGGGCGGTGGACCTGCCGACGTACGCCTTCCAGCGGCAGCGCTACTGGCTGGACTTCCGGGCCGCCGCTGGCCGGCCGGACCTGTCCGCCGCCGGGCTCGCCACCGCTGATCACCCGCTGCTCGGCGCCGAGGTCGACCTGCCCGGCACCGGCGAGGTCGTCCTCACCGGCCTGTGGTCCCTGCGGACCCATGCCTGGCTGGCCGACCACACCGTGTTCGGTGAGGTCGTCGTACCGGCGACGGCCCACCTGGACCTCGCCCTGGCGGCGGGCCGCCGCGCCGGTGCCCCCGCCGTCGAGGAACTCTCCCTCGAAGTGCCCCTGGTCCTCGCGGCCTCCGGGGAGACACGGGTGCGGATCGTCGCCGGTGCCGCCGACGACACCGGACGCCGTCTTCTGGAGGTGTTCTCGCACTCCGGCGAGGACGGTGCGGCACCCGGTGGCTGGACCCGGCACGTGACGGGCCGTCTGGCGCCCGCCGCGGCGCCCGCGTCCGGGGCCCCCGAGGACGCGGCGCCGCTCGCCGTGTGGCCCCCGGCCGGTGCGCAGCGGATCGACATCACGGAGCTGTACGACTCCTTCGCGGACGCGGGCTTCGACTACGGCCCCGCGTTCCGCGGCCTGCGCGAGGTGTGGCGGCGGGGCGAGGACCTCTTCGCGACCGCGACGTTGCCCCGGACGGACGGCACTTCGGCCGACGACGGCTTCGCCCTGCACCCCGCGCTGCTGGACTCGGTGCTGCACGCGGTGGTGGCCGGCGAGGTCATCGAGGTGGACGGTGCCCGGGGCTGGATGCCCTTCTCGTGGAGCGGGGTCGACGTGGCCGGGGCCTGCGGCCCGGCCGTGCGGGTGCGGATCTCCCCGGCCGGCGACGGTGTCGTGTCCGTGGTGGTCGCCGACGACCAGGGGCGGGCGGTCGCCCGCATCGGTGCGCTGACCTTCCGGCCGGCCGGCCCCGAGCAGGTCCGCGCGGTGCGCGGCGCGCACGGGTCCGCGCTGTTCGAAGTGGAGTGGGCGCCGGTCCCGCCCGGTGCGGGCACGGCTCCCGGCGGGAGGCGGATCGTCATCGGTGCGCGGGAGGGCCTCGCGGCCCGGGCCGCCGGCGCGGCCGGCCCGTCCGTCGTGCGGTGCGCGTCCCTGGAGGACGCCGTGTCGGGCGGGGCCCTCACGGGCGCGGACCCCGCGCAGATCGTCCTCTGCCTGGACGACGACGGCACGCACGGCCCCGAAGCCGCCCCCGACCCCACCGGCGCGGCCGGGAGCACCGGTCCGCTCGGCGCGGTCCGCCACGCGGGCCTGCGTGTTCTCGACGCGGTCCAGCGGCTCCTCGCCGACGAACGCTGCGCCGGGGCCACCCTGGTCCTCCTCACGCGCCTGGCCCAGGACACCGGCGGCGGACAGGGCGGTGTGAGCCTCCAAGGCGCCTCCGCGTGGGGCCTGCTGCGCTCCGCCCGGAGCGAACACCCCGGCCGGTTCCGTCTGGTGGACATCGACGACGAGGCGAGCTCCTGGGAGCGCCTCCCGGACGCGCTCGCCCTCGACGCGGACCAGCTGGCCCTGCGCGACGGGCAGTGCCTGGCTCCCCGCCTGGCGCCGGCCTCTCCCGCACACGGCCGGCTCCAGCCGCCCCCGGCCGGACCCCACCGGCTCGGCATCCCGGACAAGGGGACGCTGGAGAACCTGACCTGGGTCCCCTGCCCCGAGGTCGAAGCGCCCCTCACCAGCGGGCAGGTACGGGTCGCCGTGCACACCGCGGGGCTCAACTTCCGCGACGTCACCATCGCCCTCGGCCTGGTGGAACGGACCGCCATCGACGCCGGACTCGGCAGCGAGGGCTCCGGGACCGTCCTGGAGGTGGCCGACGACGTGCCGGGCCTGGCCCCGGGCGACCGGGTGACCGGCATCTTCACCGGAGCCTTCGGCCGCGTGGCCGTGGCCGACCACCGTCTGCTCGTGCCCGTCCCCGACGGGTGGAGCCACGCGGAGGCGGCGTCCGTGCCGGGCGCCTTCCTCACCGCCTACCACGCGCTCGTGCACCTCGCCGGGCTGGAGAAGGGGCAACGGATCCTCGTCCACGCCGCGGCCAGCGGTGTCGGCATGGCCGCCGTCCAGCTGGCGCGGCACATCGGCGCCGAGACGTACGCGACCGCGAGCCCCGCCAAATGGCCCGCCCTGCGGGCCATGGGACTGGACGACGACCACCTCGCCTCCTCACGGGACCTGGAGTTCGCGACCGTCTTCCGGCACGCCACCGGCGGCCGCGGCGTGGACGTCGTGCTGAACTCCCTCGCGCACGCCCACGTCGACGCCTCGCTGACCCTGCTCCCCGCCGGCGGCAGCTTCATCGAGATGGGCAAGACCGACATCCGCGATCCCGCCCGGGTCGCGGCCGACCACCCGGGCGTCGCCTACCAGGCCTTCGACCTCTACGAGGCGGGCCCGGACCGGATCCACCAGATGTTCCGGGCCGTCATGGACCTGTTCGCCGAGGAGCGGCTGCACTTCAACCCGGTCTCCGTCCGGCCCGTCCGCGACGCGCGCACCGCGTTCCGCGAGATGAGCCAGGGACGGCACATCGGCAAGCTCATCCTCGACCTGGCCGACGACTTCGGCGGCGGGACCGTCCTGGTCACCGGCGGGACCGGTGGCGTGGGGTCGCTGGTGGCGCGCCACCTCGTCACGGCACGCGGGGTGCGCAGCCTGGTGCTGGCGAGCCGCCGCGGCATGGCCGCAGAGGGAGCCGCCGCGCTGGTGTCGGACCTCGCGGACGCGGGCGCGACGGTGGAGGTCGTGGAGTGCGACGTCGCGGACCGGGCCGCGGTGGCGGACCTGCTCGCCCGCCTGCCCGGACCCGCCCCGCTGACGGCGGTCGTGCACACGGCGGGGGAGCTGGCCGACGGCACCGTCGCCGCGCTCACCGCGGACGGGCTCGACCAGGCGCTGCGGGCCAAGGCCGGCGGCGCGGCCCACCTCGACGAACTCACCCGCGGGCGCCCCCTGAGCGCGTTCGTGCTGTTCTCCGCCCTCGCGGGAACGCTCGGCGCCGCGGGACAGGCCGCCTACGCGGCGGCCAACGGCTTCCTGGACGCCTTGGCGGTGCGCCGCAGGGCGTCCGGCCTCCCCGGCACGTCGCTGTGCTGGGGCTGGTGGGAGCAGCGCAGCGGCATGACCGGGCACCTGGACCGCGCCGACCTGTCCCGGGTACGGCGGATGGGCGTCGCCGCCATGCCGACCCCCGACGCGCTGGACCTGTTCGACGCGGCGTGCGCACTCGGCAAGCCGGTCCTCGTCCCGGCCCGGCTGGACCTCGCCGCGCTGCGCGCCGCGCCGCGCGACGAACGGCCCGGTCTGCTGCGCGACCTGGCCGACGCAGGCCGCGCCCGCCGCCCCCGGACGGCCGCCCCCGAGCGGGCCTCCGCGCCCGGGCTGCCCGCCGCCCTGGCCGCGCTCCCGGATCACGAGGCGGAGACCGCAGTCCTCGACTTCGTCCGGGACCAGGTCGCCCTCGTGCTGGGACACCCCTCCGGCACGGCCGTCGACGCGGACCAGGCGTTCACGCCCATGGGATTCGACTCGCTGACCTCGGTCGAACTGTGCAACCGCCTGGGCGCCGCGACCGGACTGCGCCTGCCGACCACGCTGGTCTTCAGCTACCCCACGCCGCGCGAACTGGGGCTGCACCTGACCGGCCTGGTGCGCCCGGCGGCCCGGACCGGACCGGACGAGGACGCCGCGATCCGGGAGGTGCTGCGGACCGTCCCGATCGACAGGCTGCGCGACGCGGGGCTGCTCGAACCGGTGCTGGCCTGCGCCGGCCCCTCCCGGCCGGGCCCCGTGGCCCGGCACGAGACGCAGGACGGCCCCGACGCGCCGGCACTGACGGGCCTCGACATCGACGCACTGGTCGAACTGGCCCTGGACGAGAGGGGGAAGTGACATGGACGACTTCGCGGACCGCACCGCGGACGGCGCGAACGACGCGGACCGGGTGCAGCGCGCACTGCGCACCCTGCTGCAGGAACGCGACCGCCTCCGTCAGGAGAACGAGGCACTGAAGGCCCGGCACGCCGAGCCGATCGCCGTGGTCGCGATGGCGTGCCGCTACCCGGGAGGCGTCTCCTCGCCCGAGGATCTCTGGACTCTGGTGCGCGACGGCGTCGACGCCGTGGACGAGTTCCCGCAGGACCGAGGCTGGCGCGACGTCTACGACCCGGACCCCGCCGCCGTGGGCCGTTCCTCCACCCGCCAGGGAGGCTTCCTGGACGGCGTGGCGGACTTCGACGCGGGGTTCTTCGGCATCAGCCCGCGCGAGGCGCTGACGGTCGACCCGCACCACCGGCTGCTGCTGCAGACCTCCTGGGAGGCCTTCGAACGGGCCGGCATCGTCCCCGCCGACGTGCGCGGCACCGACGTCGGCGTCTTCACCGGCGTCAGCTCCTCCGAGTACGGCTGGCGCTTCCTGGAGGCGCACCACGGCGAACTGGAGGGCCACCTGCTGTACGGCAGCGCCCTCAGCGTCGCGTCCGGCCGGGTCGCCTACCAACTGGGCCTGACCGGACCGGCGGTGTCCCTGGACACGGCGTGCTCGTCGTCGCTGGTCGCCCTGCACATGGCGGCGCAGTCGCTGCGGTCGGGGGAGTGCTCGCTCGCGCTGGCGGGCGGGGCGTCGATGATGCCCACCCCCGCGATCTTCGTGGAGTTCTCCCGGCAGCGGGCGTTGTCCCCCACCGGGCGGTGCAGGGCCTTCGCGGACGGGGCCGACGGCA
The DNA here is from genome assembly GCF_040303825.1 of Streptomyces sp. NPDC094143. Taxonomy (NCBI): domain Bacteria; kingdom Bacillati; phylum Actinomycetota; class Actinomycetes; order Kitasatosporales; family Streptomycetaceae; genus Streptomyces; species Streptomyces sp. NPDC094143. The sequence goes on along the minus strand of NZ_JBEOTZ010000004.1, from coordinate 311,792 downwards.
CCGGCTGGGCGGAGGGCGTCGGTGTGCTGCTTCTCGAACGACTGTCCGACGCCCGGCGCAACGGCCGCACGGTGCTGGCCGTCCTGCGCGGCAGCGCGGTGAACCAGGACGGGGCCAGCAACGGGCTGACCGCCCCCAACGGCCGCGCTCAGGAGCAGGTGATCCGCACCGCCCTGGCCAACGCGGGGGTCTGTGCCGCACAGGTCGACCTGGTCGAAGCGCACGGCACCGGGACCGTCCTGGGCGACCCCATCGAGGCGGGCGCCCTGCTGGCGACCTACGGGCAGGACCGGGAACGCGACAGGCCGCTGTGGCTCGGATCCCTGAAGTCCAACATCGGTCACGCCCAGGCCGCCGCCGGGGTCGGCGGCGTCATCAAGGCCGTGCTGGCCATGCGTCACGGCTGGCTGCCGAAGACGCTGCACGTGGACACGCCCTCCCGGCACGTCGACTGGTCGTCCGGGGCGGTCCGGCTGCTGGAGGAGGGACGCGCGTGGCCCAGGCCGGACGGTCCCCGGCTGGCCGGCGTGTCGTCGTTCGGCGTCAGCGGCACCAACGCCCACGTCATCCTGGAGGAGCCCCCGCGGGAGCCGGCGGAGCGGAGCGGCACCGGCCCGGCCGTGACCGGTGGCCTCGTGCCGTGGGTCGTCTCGGGCAAGGACGCCGCGGCCCTGGCACGGCAGGCGGGCCGGCTGCACGCCTTCGCCGCCGCCCGCACGGACCCGGACCCCGCCGACACCGGCTGGTCGCTGGCCTCCGGCCGCTCGCGCTTCAAGCACCGCGCGGTCGTCCTCGGCCGCGACCGGGAGGAACTGCTGAGCGGCCTGGCGTCGCTGCGCGACGGAACGGACTCCGGCGGGGTGGTGCGCGGTGCCGCCGCCGACCTCGGCGAGATCGCCTTCATGTTCCCCGGCCAGGGTTCGCAGTGGGCCGGCATGGGACGGCAGCTGTACGCCACCTTCCCGGCGTTCGCGCACTCCCTCGACGCGTGCGCGGACGCCCTCGCCGAGTGGACCGACTGGTCGCTGCCCGACGTCCTGCACGGCACCGACGGGGCACCCACGCTGGACCGGGTCGACGTGGTGCAGCCGGCCCTGTTCTCGGTCATGGTCTCCCTGGCTGCCCTGTGGCGGTCCTGGGGCGTCGAACCGGCCGCGGTGGTCGGACACAGCCAGGGCGAGATCGCCGCCGCCCACGTGTGCGGCGCGCTGTCCCTGCGCGACGCCGCGAGGATCGTGGCGCTGCGGAGCCGGGCCCTGACCGCTCTCGTCGGCCACGGCGGCATGGCGTCCGTCACGGAGTCCGCGGACCTGGTCCGGGCGCGCCTGGCACCCTGGGGCGACCGGGTGAGCGTCGCCGTCGTCAACGGGCCCCGCTCGGTGGTGGTGTCGGGCGAACCGGAGGCCCTCGACGAGTTCGTCGGGAAGATGCACGCCGAGGGCGTCCAGGCCCGGCGGATAGCGGTGGACTACGCCTCCCACTCGCCGCAGGTGACCCGGGTCCGCGACCAGGTGCTCGGCCGGCTCGCCGACGTGAGCCCGAAGACGTCCGCGCTGCCCTTCTACTCCACCCTGCACGGCCGGAAGACGGACACCGCGGAGCTGGACGCCGGCTACTGGTACGCCAATCTGCGCGAACCCGTCCGCTTCGAGACCTCCGTGCGGCATCTGCTCGACGACGGATTCCGGGTGTTCGTGGAGATGAGCCCCCATCCCGTACTGACGTATCCGGTGCAGGAGATGGTGGAGGACCTGGACGACGCCGTGGTCCTGTCCTCCACCCGGCGGGACCGGGGGGAGGCCGACGCCGTGCTGGACTCACTGGCCCGGCTGCACGTCCACGGCGGGGCCGTGCGCTGGGAGTCCCTGTTCGGCGGGCGGCAGCGCGTGGAGCTGCCGACCTACGCCTTCGACCGGCAGCGCTACTGGCTGAGCTCCGCGCACACGGCCGTGACGGTGGAACTGCCCCCGACGGATCAGGCCCCCGGCGACCAGGCCCCGGTCTCCCTGCCGGAGCTGCTCGCCGGCCGGTCCGGCGCCGACGCGGAGGCGATCGTCCTCGGCCACGTCCTCGACAGGGCCGCCGCCGTCCTCGGACACGCCTCGGCCGACGCCCTGGACCCCGACGGGGAGTTCCGGCAGTTCGGGTTCGACTCGCTGCTCTCGGTCGAACTGAGCAAACGCCTCGCCGCGACGACGGGACTCAAGCTCCGGGCGAACCTGGTGCTGCGCCACCCGTCCCCGCGACTGATCGCCCGGCACATCCTGTCCACGATGGCCGAAGGCGACCCCGCGTGAACGTGCCCGCCTTCCGTGTTCCATCCGTTCCGTCCGTTCCACGGCCTTTGCTGAGGGGTTGATTCGAGTGCGTTCGTTCGGCGCGTCGTCCGCGCACAAAGGAATGTGGCTGGCGCAGAAGATGGCGCCCGACATGCTCAATCACGCGCTGGCCATGTGGGAGGTGGACGGTGAACTGGACACCCCGGTCATGGAAGCGGCCATGCTGCGCGTGCTGGACGAGGCGGAGGTCCTGCGCGTCGGCTTCCTCGACGACGGCGGCGGCCTGCGCATGGTCCCCCGGGAACTCGGCGACTGGCGGCCGTTCCACCTGGACCTGAGCGGTGAGACCGACCCCGAGCAGGCCGCGCGCGAGGCACTGGCCCGCATGGTGCGGCAACCCTACGACCTGGAGCGCGACCTGCTCTTCCGGCTCGGCGTGGTCACCCTCGCCCCGGCCCGCTTCCTCGTGGTGATCTCCTACCACCACCTCGTCTCCGACGGCTACGGCGCCGGCGGTCTGCTGTCGCGCCGCATCGCCGAGGTGTACACCGCGCTGGTGGGGGGCTCGCAGGTGCCCGAGCCCGCGCACCCGTGGGACGTCGCGTCCTACGCGGCCCTGGCCGAGGAGTACACCGCCTCGGGGAAGGCCGCCGAGGACGCCGGTTTCTGGCGCGAGCACCTGGCGGACGCGCCCCCACCGGCGCAGGTGCCGGGCGTGATCCTGTCCGACGCGCGGCGCGCCCGGCTCTCCGAGCCGTTGAGCGGCGCCGACCGCTGGTCGGAGGTGGCCGGGGCGATCGGCATGGTGAGCCGGACGCTGACCGTCCCACGGGTCGAGGCGGATGCCTGGACCGAGACCGCCAAGTCCCTCGGCGTGTGGATGTCCTCGCTGCTGACCGCGGCCGCGGCGGTCTTCCTGCGCCACCGCTGCGACCGCCCCGAGTTCCTCCTCTCGCTGGCCGTGGGCAACCGGTCGGGGGAGGCGGCCCGGACTCCCGCTCTCGCGGTCAACGTGGTACCGCTGCGGATGAGCGTTCCGCTCGGGGCGTCGTTCGCACGGATCGCCGACGCGGTGGTCGACGAGACGTACGAGGTCTTCGGGCGGACCGGCTGCCACTACTCCGACATCCAGCGCGCGTGCGGCACCGTCCTCAGCGGCCGGGGCAGCTTCGGAGCGGTGCTGAACGTCGTGGACTTCGTGGAGCAGCTCCGCTTCGGCGGCCACCCGGCGCGCTACTTCTCCGCGACCACCGGCACCTTCGACGAACTGTCGATCGGCTTCTGCACCGACGGGACCCCCGACAGCGACCTGTTCCTGCGGCTCGACGCCCCCGCGGGCCTGTACTCCCGCGCCGAGCTGCGTGCCGTCGGAGAGGACCTGCTCGACCACGTCCGGGCCGTGCTGGCCGCCCCTGCGCAGACTCCGGTCGGTGCCCTGGACATGCTGCGCGGCATCGAGCGGCACCGGCCGCCGACGGCGGCGGAGGAGACCGGCACGCCGCTGCCGGGCCTGACGGTTCCCGAACTGTTCGACCACCAGGCGGCGCGCGCCCCCGGCGCCGTCGCGATGGTGTCCGGGAACACCACGGTGACGTACGGCGAACTCGCCGAGCGCTCCGGTCACCTGGCCAGGGCGCTGCGCAGCCGGCATGTCGGACCCGAGACGGTCGTGGCCGTGGCGGTGCCCCGGTCGGTGGACCTGGTCGTCGCCCTGCTGGGGGTGGTGCGGGCGGGCGGCGCCTACCTGCCGGTCGACCCGGCGGCCCCGGCATGGGGCGGCACCGCGGCCGCCCCCGGCGTCCTGCTCACCGACGCCGCGACCGCCGCGGCACTCCCGGCCGGTCCGGACCTGACGGTCCTGCTCCTGGACGAGCTGTGCGCCGAGACCGGCGACGACGGGACCGGCTACGACGGGACCTGCACCGCCCCGCCGACGCCGCGCCCCGACCAGCTGCTGGCCGTGCTCCCCGGCCCGGCGCCGGACGGTTCGGTCACCGAAGTCGCCGTGACGCACCGCACCATGGAGCGGTTCGTCCTGGATCGTCACTGGCGTGACGGTGCCGGCGGGACCGTGCTGTGGCACGCCCCGCCCACCGCCGGCGCGACCGCCCTCGACGTCTGGGCGCCGCTGCTCCGCGGCGGCCGGATCGTGCTGGCCCCGCCCGGGGAGCTGGACGCCGACGCCCTGCCCGGGTTGCGGGAGACCCACAAGATCACCACCGTACGGCTGACCGCGGACGCGTTCTCGGCGCTCGCGGCCGACCGTCCCGAACGTCTCGCCGGACTGCGTGAGGTGTGGACCGGTGGGGACCGCGTCCCGCCGGCCGCGGTGCGGCGCGTCCGCGAGGCCTGCCCGGACCTGACCGTCGTCGACGTACACGGCCTGGTGGAGGCGGCCTCGTTCGCCGTGCGGCATCCCCCGGCCGCCGAAGCGCCCGGACACCCGGCACCCTCGTACGGCAGCCCCCTGGACCACACGGCACTGCACGTCCTGGGCCCGGGGCTGGTGCCGGTCCCGCCCGGGGTGGCGGGGGAGCTGTACCTGGCCGGGCCCGGCGTGGCGCGCGGTCGCCCGGGACGGCCCGGGCAGACGGCCGCGCAGTTCGTGCCCTGCCCGTTCGGCCCGCCCGGCGGGCGCATGTACCGGACCGGGCACCGGGTGCGCCGGGACGAGGAGGGCCGCTTCGCCTACGTGGGACGGGCCGGTGCCCAGGCGGACGTGCGCGGTTTCCGCATCGAGCCGGCCCAGGTCGAGGAGGCCCTGGCCGAGCACCCCCGGCTGGCCCGGGTGCTCGCCGAGGTCACACGGGACGAGGCCGGGCAGCGGAGGCTGGTGGCCTACGTGGTCCCGGGCGGTGCGGCCGCCCCGGCGGTCGAGGAGCTGCGCGCGTTCGCCACGGGGCGGCTGCCGGAGGCGATGGTCCCGTCGGTGTTCGTGGTGCTGGACCGTCTGCCGCTCACGGCGGACGGCCGGCCGGACCGCGCGGCCCTGCCGGAGCCGTCGTGCGACGGCGACTCCTACCGGGCACCGCGCAACCACACCGAGCGGGTCCTGGCCGGGGCGTTCGCCGGCGTGCTGGAGGTGGAACGGGTCGGTATCGACGACGACTTCTTCGACATCGGCGGCAACTCGCTGCGGGCGATCCGCCTGGTCGGCCTGATCCGCGCCGAACTGAACCAGGAGGTGTCCATCCGCAAGCTGTTCGCGGCGCGCACCATCGCCGGTCTTTCGGACCTGTGGGGGGACGTGGCCCCGTCGAGCCGGCCCGCCCTGCGCAGAAGGACCAGGGACGGCCACGTGCTGTGAGTCCGCCGGCGGACCGCCTCCCATTCCCCATCCCCGTCCGGCCCGGGACAATGGGAGGAGACGACTTCGCTGTCCCGCCGACGGGACACAAGCCGGCCGAGTCCGGCGCACGTGAAGGCCCTCGTGCCGCAGCGGGTCGGCGGCGCGACCCGGAAAACGTCACATCCCGCCCCCACGTCGGTTCTTCTGGGCGCGGAAGATCACCGGTCGACGATGCGGACGGCGCATCGCGCAGCCATGCCAGCGGGAGAATCCTCTATGAGTCAGCGTGAACACCCCATCTACGACGTGGTCGGCATCGGGTTCGGTCCGTCCAACCTGTCGCTCGCCATCGCCCTGCGGGAACACTGGACGAGCGGTCAGAACGGGGAGGTCAGCGCCCTGTTCCTGGAGCGGCAGTCCTCCTTCGGCTGGCACCGCAACATGCTGCTGCCCTCGGCGACCATGCAGATCTCCTTCCTCAAGGACCTGGTCACCTTCCGCAATCCGACGTCGAGTTACAGCTTCGTCGCGTTCCTGCACGCCTCGGGGCGGCTCCCGCAGTTCGTCAACAACCAGGACTTCTTCCCCACACGCGAGGAGTTCCACCAGTACCTGGAATGGGCCCAGGCCCGGGTCGCCGACCGGGTCCGCTACGGCTCGGAGGTGACGTCGATCCGGCTCGTCCCGGGCGACGCCCCGGAGGCGGACCGCCTGCGGCTGGAGATCGCGGACGGGGGACAGCGGGCCGGGCGCGTGATCGAGACGCGGAACGTGGTGGTCTCCACGGGCCTGGTCCCGAGCATGCCCGAGGGGACCGAGCGGGACGAACGCGTATGGCACAGTTCCGAGTTCCTGGACAAGTACCGCCGGATGGATCCGTCGGCGCTGCGGCGGGTGGCGGTGGTCGGGGCGGGCCAGAGCGCCGCCGAGATCACCAGGTTCCTCTACGACGAGCTTCCGCACGCCGAGGTGTACTCGGTCATCCCCTCCTACGGGTACTCCGTCGCGGACGACACGCCCTTCGCGAACCAGATCTTCGACCCCGGCGCCGTCGACGACTACTACTTCGGCACCGATCAGACCCGTGAGGCGTTCTGGCGCTACCACCGCAACACCAACTACTCGGTCGTCGACGACGAGGTGATCCGGGACCTGTACCGCAGGGCGTACGACGACGAGGTGCGCGGAACCAAGCGGCTGCAGTTCCTGAACCTGACCCGGGTCACCGGCGTCAAGCGCGTGGGCGCCGAGACGCGCGTCTCCCTCCAGGTGGGACCCGACGCCGAGGTGCGTGAACTCGACTGCGACGCGCTCGTCTGCGCGACGGGGTACAAGGGGATGGAGCCCACCGGCCTGCTCGGCGAGCTCGACCGCTACTGCGTGCGCGACGGTGAGGACCGCTACCGGATCGAGCGGGACTACCGTGTCGTCACCGACCCGGAGTTGCGGTGCGGCATCTATCTGCAGGGCGGCACCGAGCACAGCCACGGTCTGACGTCCTCGCTGCTGTCGAACATCGCCGTCCGCAGCGGCGAGATCGCCGATTCGATCGTCGCCCGGCGTGCCGGGCGGATCGCCGGAAGTCCGGTCGCCGTGCCCGTCGAGGTCGGTGGCGACTTCCTCTGAACGCCCGACCGACGAGGGGAACGCCGATGAGCAGCCTGGCCGAAGAACGGTGGATACGCCGCTTCCACGACGACGACGGGTGCGCGACGAAGCTCGTCTGCTTCCCGCACGCCGGCGGGTGGGCGAGCGCGTACGGTGGCTGGACCGCGCGGCTGCCGTCCGATGTCGGGGTGCTCGCCGTGCGGTATCCGGGCCGCGAGGACCGGCTCGGCGATCCGTTCCCCGAGGGGCTGGAGGACCTGGCGGACGAGGTGGTGGAGGCCCTCGAGGAGTTGTCGCGGCACCGGCTGGTGCTGTTCGGCCACAGCATGGGCGCCTCGGTGGCCCACGAGGTGGCCGTGCGCCTCCACCAGCTGGGACGTCCACCGGCCGCCCTGTGCGTGTCCGGCAGGCGCCCGCCGCAGCTGCTGGACGGCCGGCGCCGCCTGTTCGGCACGGACGAGGAGATCGTCGCGGGTCTCGTGCGCTTCGACGAGAGCCGGGCCGCGGTCTTCGCGGAGCCGGAACTGCGCGAGGTCCTGCTGCCGGCGATCCGCGCCGACTACCGGATGGTGGACGAGTACGCCGGGGGCGACCGCCCTCCGCTGGACTGCCCGGTGTACGGCTACACCGGCGAGGACGACTCCGAGGTGACCCCGGAGCAGATGCGCGGCTGGGCGGATGTGACCAAGGGCCCGTTCCGGCTCATGGTCCTGCCCGGCGGGCACTTCTATCTGCGGGCCCAGGAACCCGCCGTGCTGGCGGGCCTGAGGGACGCGCTGCGGCCCGTCAGGAACCTCGTGGAGAAGGCGTAGACGCGGGCCCCGGAGACCGGGGGATATGTCTCTCCGGGGCCCGCGCTTACGGCACCGGGCCGTGGTGGCGCGGTGGTGTCAGCATGGCACCTGTGTGGCTCCATGGCAAGCCCCGTTGTCAGGGGGCTTGGGTGTGGGGAACTCATTCCCAGGTCGAAGACTCTCGCGTGCGCAACCGGTAACTGCGGTGTCAGCAGGTCATTGTGCTGCCGTTGTCTCGATGTCGCCGGTTGTCGCGCCAGGGTGGCGCAATCCGGCGCTAGACGTGGCGCCAGATGATGTCATCATGGCGCTGGTTCGGCGTACCGCCGACCGTCCGCACTCACCGGAGTTGAATCGCCTTGGCCACCTTGCTCTACCGCATCGGCCGCTTCGCCTTCCGGCGGCGAGGCCTCACCGTTCTGCTGTGGTTCCTCGTCCTCGGCGGTGCCGGCGTCGCCGCCTCGTCCGCGCCGCCTGCGCCCGTCGACACCTTCTCCATGCCGGGCACGGAGTCGCAGAAGGCCGTCGACCTGCTGAACGAGAAGTTCCCGGCCGCCGGCGCCGACGGAGCGTCGGCCCGGGTCGCGATCCGGGCGCAGAGCGGCGGGAAGGTCACCGATCCGGGTGTGAGGAAGAACGTCGCCGCGCTCGTCGCCGATCTGGCGAAGGCCCCGCAGGTGGCCGCCGCCACGGACCCGTTCACGTCGGACGCCGTCAGCGAGGACGCCACCACCGCCTACACGGTCGTCACCTACGAGGTGAGCGCGCTGGAGGTGTCCGACAGGGCGCACGACGCCCTGCTCGAAGCCGCCGACGACGGCCGCGAGCGCGGGCTCACGGTCGAGATGGGCGGCGACGCCGTCCCCGTGGAGCAGGCGGCCGGCGGCACCGCCGAGAGCATCGGCGTCGCCGTCGCCGCCCTGATCCTGCTGGTGACCTTCGGTTCCCTGGTGGCGGCGGGCATGCCCCTGCTCACCGCCGTCATGGGGGTCGGCATCGGCGTCAGTGCCATCGGCGCCCTCGGCAGCACGCTCGGCCTCTCCTCGACCAGCACCACCCTGGCCCTGATGATCGGCCTCGCCGTCGGCATCGACTACGCCCTGTTCATCGTCTCCCGCTACCGCACCGAGCTGCTGGAGGGACTGGACCGGGAGGAGGCCGCAGGGCGCGCGGTCGGCACCGCGGGCTCGGCCGTGGTCTTCGCCGGCCTCACCGTCATCGTCGCCCTCGCCGGCCTCACCGTCGTCAACGTCCCGATGCTCACGAAGATGGGCCTCGCGGCGGCCGGCACCGTCCTGATCGCCGTGCTGGTCGCGGTGACCTTCGTCCCCGCGCTGCTCGGCTTCGCCCCGGTCCGGGTGCTGCGCCGCGCCGACCGCCACCGGATCACGGGCAAGCCGCTGTCCGAGCGCCGTCAGCGCAAGGCCGCCCGGGCAGCGGAGCGCCAGCGGCCGAACCTCGGTTCCCGCTGGGCGGGTTTCGTCCTCCGCCGCCCTCTCGTCGTCCTGCTGGTCGGCGTGGTCGGCCTCGGTGCCGTCGCCGTGCCCGCGACCCGGCTGGAACTGGGCCTGCCCGGCGAGGGCACCATGGCCCCCGACACCACCCAGCGCAAGGCCTACGACATGCTGTCGGAGTCCTTCGGTCCCGGCTTCAACGGCCCCTTGCTGGTCACCGTCGCGGCGGACGAGGCCCGCGGTGTCGGCAAGGACGTCGCCGCCGAGCTGTCCGGTGAACCCGGAGTGGCCGAGGTGGGCCCGGTGGTGCCGAACACGTCGGGCGACACCGCGATCATCAACGTCGTGCCGGAAGGGGGGCCCACGGACGACCGGACCCGGCACCTGGTCGAGAAGTTGCGTGACGACCTGTCCGACTTCGCGCGCACCCACGACGCCGAGATCCTGGTCGGCGGACAGACGGCCATGTTCCTGGACTTCTCCCGGACCCTCGACGACGCGCTGCTTCCGTACCTCGCGCTCGTGGTCGGACTCGCCTTCCTGTTGCTGGTCCTCGCCTTCCGCTCGTTCACGGTGCCGCTGAAGGCCGCCCTCGGTTTCCTGCTGTCGGTGTCCGCGGCGCTGGGTGCCGTCGTGGCGATCTTCCAGTGGGGCTGGTTCGCCGACATCGTCGGGGTGGACCAACCGGGCCCGATCATGAGCACCATGCCGATCATCATGATCGGGGTGGTCTTCGGCCTCGCCATGGACTACGAGGTCTTCCTGGTGACCCGGATGCGCGAGGCCTTCGTCCACGGGGAGTCGACCCCCCAGGCAGTCGTCACCGGCTTCCGGCACGGCGGCCGGGTGGTCGCCGCCGCAGCACTCATCATGACCAGCGTCTTCTCCGGGTTCATCGTGGAGGACAACGTCTTCGTGCGGATGATCGGCCTGGGGCTGGCGCTCGCGGTGCTCTTCGACGCCTTCGTCGTCCGCATGGCCATCGTCCCCGCCCTCTTCGCCCTCCTCGGCGACCGCGCCTGGTGGCTGCCGCGGTGGCTCGACCGCGCCCTGCCCGACATGGACGTGGAGGGGGAGAAGCTGTCGCACCGGCCCCCGGCCGCACGGGGGCAGGTGCCGATCCCGTGACCGGCTCGCGCGGCGGCCGCACGCCGGCCGCCGCGCCGCTACGGCAGCCGCAGCGCCGGCCTGCGGTGCGGGGGCGCGGTGGCACCGTGCAGACCGCGGAAGGCGTACGCGGCGGAGATCAACGCCATGTGGTGGTACCAGCCCGGAAACGAACGCCCCGCGAAGTCCAGCAGCCCGAAGTCCTGCCTCAGGGCATCCAGCACGGCCGACGTCCCACCGGTCAGCGCGGCGGTCGCCGCAACCGTGCCGGGGGAGTGGTGGACCAGACTCGTGAGCCACAGCCGGCCGGTCGTGCCGGTGTCGCCTCCGCTCGCGAAGAGCCGGTACGGAGGTCCGGGCGAGTGCCCTGGGGAGCTGCCCGGCAGGTGAACCAGCACCGACGGCGGGCCACTTGCCCGCTGGGGCCCGTCGGGTGGGGCGAGGGTGTCGCCCTCCGGTCCCTGGCCGCGGAGCAGGCTCCGCGCACTGACCGGCCCCGGGGATGCCTCGCCGACGGGGACCACGGCCAGCTGTGGCGGCACCGCGACGACGAGGTCCCGGCGCCGCATGGCGAGCCCGCGCACCAGGTACCCGACGTCGGGATCGTTGCTCATGTCGGCGAGGACCACGGCAGACGGCGAGTCCACACGGGCCGACAGCCGGTCGACGAGCCGGAGCGCGTGTGCCCATGTCGGGAGGTACTGCTCGGAGTCCGGAATGCGCGCGTCGTGGCGCCGTTCGGGGTCCTGCGTCCAGGCCCGCGGCAGGTACAGGGACCAGTCGACGGGAATCTGCACCGTGCCCACGTGGAGGAAGGAGCCCAGCCCCAGCTGGCAGTTGAGCGTACGGCCCGAGTGCAGATCGAAGCGGCGGTGCACGCCCACCGACTTGTCGCCCCTCTTGGGCAGGACGGTCCGGCCGATGGACCACACGGCCTCCGGACGCCGGCCCGCCACCCAGCGCGTGATCTCCTCCGCCACGTCGTCGAAGTTCCACGGGCTGAGGCTGACGAACTGGCGCAGCGACTGCACGACGGACGGATCGCGGGATATTCCGGCCGCAATCCTGCGTACCGTCTTCTTGCCCGGTGTGGCGAGTAATCCGCTCAGATAGGCGTGGGCGCACTTGCGTTGATCGATCCGGCGTAAGCTCTTGAAGATCGTCCTGCTGAAGTGTTCCAACGTTGAATCTGAACTTGCGGTGTCCGTCGCATGACGTGGAAGCGACGACGAGTGCGGTGGGGCCGTTTCCATTCCGCGACAACTCCCCCGAGTTTCTGGCCATGTGAAGGTTGAGTGTAGGACGCGCTTCACAGTGGCGCCACCGTCGCGTCGGATGGCTTGATCTGGCACCTCGGATGGCGCGGACCCCGGCATCGAGGGGCCGTGGACCGGTGGAGCCGCTCACCGCCTGACCGCCCCGGTGTCGGGCGCTCGGGCCCCCGGCCCCCGGATCCCGGGGGCGAGCCGCGGCCACCGGCAGGCCCGGAAACGACCCCGGTGCGTGCCTGACCATCCATCAGATGCAGCTAAGGCCCGGTTTGTTGGCCGATCTGCGACGTGCTGCCTACCCCCACATCACGCCATCCGTGGCCGCAGGGCGGCGTCAAGGGAACGTTCGAACTCCGCAAAGTAGTACTCGATGGTGCCAAGATCCTTGAACTGGTGCCGCGGCTGGGATCTACTCAAGGCCGCAGCAGGTGGCCGTCCCGCCGACAACGAGAACCGGTCATTATCGGCTTTCTCGGGTCGCTGCCATTCGGTGGCGGAACGTGGCCGACGTTCTTTGTACGCGTGCCATGAACGACGTGAATGCCTCCCCGGTCGAGGGGGCAATCGCGCGAAACCAATCGGTGTACCAGCACGTCGACACGGGGGCATGATGGCAAATCAGGTCGAGGAATGCTCGGAGCCCAAGACGGTCATATTCGGTAGACCCGCGGGAACCACCTCGCACGGCCGCAGAAGCAGGGAAGCGGACCAGCGGCGCGAACAGGTGCTCACGACGAAGGTGGGATTGCACATCCCCGCCGGACTCGCCTTCGAGGAGTGGGAAAACGCCGGACGTCAGCTCTCCGGGCTGCTCAACTCCTCGTCCTGGTGGCTGGGCGACTGGCTCGTATACGGCAAGGCCCACTATGCCGACCGCTACGAGCGAGGCATCCGAGCCGCCGGCCTCCAATACCAGACGCTGCGCAACTACGCCTGGGTGTCCCGGCGGTTCGACCTGGACCGGCGGCGGTCCGCCCTCAGCTTCCAGCACCACGCGGAACTGGCCTCGCTGCCTGTCGACGAGCAGGAGACCTGGCTGGACCGCGCCGAACGGATGCAGTGGAGCACCAAGCAACTGCGCAACGCCATCCGCAGCGAACGCGAGGGCGCCTCGCCGCAGCCGGACGTCGCGGCGACGACGCGTCGGCTCGCCGTGCCCGACAACCGGCTCCAGTGGTGGCACAAGGCGGCGGTGCAGGCGGGCATCGAGCTGGAGGACTGGGTGATGGCCACACTCGACGCGGCCGCCAGCCGGCTGCTGGAGGACCCCGGCCGGCGCCTGTCCCTGGAGTAGCGATGTCCCTCGCGCTGTCCCGTCGGCGGGACGGCGCGATCCGCTCACGAGAGCACCGCCCCGTCCTCCTCGTGTGGACGGGGCGGAGGCATGTCCCAAGCAAACCCGAGGCACGCGGAAAGCGAAAGCGATCCGTCCTCCGAAAAGAATCAAATCGAGCGTTGCTGCATGCGATGGCGGGCGCGCTCCCGAGGGCCTTCCGATGCTGCTTCAATAAGTCAGCCATTGCTGCAGGAAAGACGGGAGCGAAATGTCGCACACGTATCCGGTGAATTCCGCGGGCAGTGTCCGTGCCGCGTCGCCGCGCCGTTATCTGATGTGCCGCCCCACGCACTTCGACGTCACGTACTCGATCAATCCCTGGATGGATCCCGGCAGACCCACGTCGGCCGAGGTGGGCCTCGGCCAGTGGAAACGGCTGCACGACGTGTTCGTCGGCCTGGGGCACGAGGTGGAACTCATCGATCCGGTGCCCGGACTGCCGGACATGGTGTTCGCGGCGAACGGTGCCACCGTCGTCGACGGCAAGGTCCTCGTCGCCCGGTTCCGGCACCCCCAGCGCACCGACGAGGCCCGGGCGTACCTGGACTGGTTCGGCCGCGGCGACTGGTCCGAGGTCCGGCAGGCCGAGTACGTCAACGAGGGCGAGGGGGACTTCCTGTTCGCCGGCGGGGAGATCCTGGCGGGGACCGGCTTCCGCTCCGACCCCAGGGCGCACGACGAGGTGCGCGAGTTCTTCGGCCGCCCCGTGGTGAGTCTGACGCTCGTCGACCCGCGCTGGTACCACCTGGACACCGCGCTCGCCGTGCTCGGCGACGGGCACGTCATGTACTACCCGGCGGCGTTCTCCGCCCAGAGTCGCGCGCTGCTGTCCGAGCGCTTCCCCGACGCCCTCCTGGCCGGCGAGGCCGACGCCGCCGTATTCGGCCTCAACGCGCTGTCGGACGGCCGCAACGTCGTCCTGCCGCGCCAGGCCGTCGGGCTGGCGGCGCAGCTGCGCGAGCACGGCTACACACCCGTCGGGGCCGACCTGACCGAGATGCTGAAGGCGGGCGGCAGCGTCAAGTGCTGCACACTCGAACTGCGTACCCGCTAGGCGTGTGCGAGGGGCCCGGCTCCCCAGGGGAGCCGGGCCCCTCGGCAGGGCGGGTCGGCCGGGGTGTCGCGTCCCGGCCGGTGAGCCTCAGGGCCCCGAGCTGGGCAGCCTGTCCATCAGTTCCGCCGTCTCCCGGTGCCGGCCGCACTCCCGCCCGCTGAAGGACTTCTGCACCCGCTCGCGCACGTCGGCGGGCTGCTCCTGGCTGAGTTTGAACATGCCCTGGGCGCCCGTCACCGAGATCCGGAAGGCGCCGACGCCGGCGACGATGCTGCGGAAGTAGTCGACCGACTCCGACTGGTCCCAGCCGGCCCCGAACCGGTCCTCGAAGGACAGCGCCGTGGCCCGCACGACATCGAGCGTCTCCTCCAGCGAGTCGATCTTCTCGACCACGCCGCGCACATGAGCCGAGGTGAAGTTCCACGTCGGCGCGGCCGGTGAGGTCTCGTACACCGTCGGGGAGACATAGGCGTGCGGGCCGGTGAAGGCCAGCAGGACGACGTCCCCGGTGCTCAGCGCCCGCCAGTGGGGGTTGGCCCTGTTCATGTGCGCCAGCAGCGTGGCGCCCACCAGGTCGTCGGGCCAGTCGCGGGTCGTCCCCGGGTCGGGAATCACGGGAAGGTGCGTGGCGAAGGGACCCTCGTCGGCACTTCCGTTGATCACCGCCAGCGCCAGGGGATTCCGGCGGATCAGGTCGGCTATCCAGGAACCGTCCGGTTCGCGATAGTGACGGGGAACGAACACCCGGACATCACACTCCTTCGTGGTCGGTTTCCGGAAACAGGTCCGCCGCTTCCGGAGCTGGGTGCACCGTACGTCGACGGCGCATTTCCCAGGCCTTTTTCGATGCCTTTTCCGAGGCCCTTTTGTGATGCCCTTTGTGATGCCGTCCCGCCGGCGGACGGAAGACCGGAATTCCGGGCCGTCCACCGGGGCGTCGGACACGGGACGGCGGAGCCGCGACGGCTGTGCCGCCTAGCAGTACTCGGCCTCCAGGACGGGGAGCACGGTCTCCGCCCCCCAGCTGCTGTTGTAGTTGACGGTGATCTGGTGGCCGCCGTCCTGGGTGGTGGCGGCCAGGGTGATCCACCCCGGCATGCCCCCGTCGTGGTACCAGAACGGGACGCCGCAGCTCGTCGTGAACCGTTCGATGCCGAGCCCGTAGGCCGACCCGGGGAAGTCGGGGTTGTCGACCGTGGTCCGCATCGCCTTCAGCTGACGCGGCGGCAACAACTCGCCGGTCATCAGAGCCCGGTAGAACCGGTTGAGGTCGCCGGCACTGGAGATGATGTCGCCGTCGCCCCAGCCCTGGGATCCGTTCATCTCGGTGACGTCGTCGACCCGGTCGGGCGCCGAGGGGAAGAGCCGGGCGTAACCGCGGCTGCTCGGCCGCGGCAGGCCGGCGTCCTCGCCCGGGTGGGACGTCGCCCTGAGCCCCAGCGGTTCGACGATCCGCTCGCGCACCTCGTCCTCGTACGGCCTGCCCGCGACCTTCTCGACGATCAGCGCGGCCAGGATGTCGTTGGTGTGGGAGAACCAGTGCCGCGCGCCGGGCCGGAACGGAGGCTCGTGCGAGAGGGCCACCCTCACCCGCTGCCCGGGTGTCACGGTGTCGTAGCGGTGCCGCAGGAATCCCTCACCCGTCATGTACGTCGCGACGTACCCCTCGTCGGCGAGGTAGTCGAACAGGCCGCTGGTGTGGTTGAGGAGCTGCCGCACGGTGATGCGGCGGCCGTCGTTGCCGTTGCCCCGCACCAGGCCGGGCAGGTGGCGCTCGACGGTGTCGTCGAGCCGGAGCCGCCGCTCCGCCTCCATCTGCAGCAGGACGGTCGCCACGAACGTGTCGGTGATGGTGCCCACACGGAACCGGTCGTGTCTGCCGCGCGGGGCACCCGTCCTCAGGTCACCGACGCCGGCTGCCGAGGACCACACGCCGTCGGCGTCCCGCACTTGGGCGGTGACGCCGGGGACACCGGCTGCCACGGCCGCGTCCAGCGCCCGCTGCGTGGCCTCGTGACCAGCCGCCGCGGCACGGGAGTCCTGCGACGCCCGGGCGGGAGCCGTGAAGGCGGTGGCCACCAGCACGGTGGCCGCCGCCAGAGCGACCGTGCCGGCCTTGAGGCGCTTGCGAATCGTCATGCGTGCTCCTGGAGTCGTTCGTCATCGGCTGTGCGGTCCGTCGCCCGACGGCGCCCGCGGGTGGCCGGGTGGGCGCCGCGGGTGGGGGTGCGGGCGGGGGTGGGGAAGACGGCGTGCTCGGGCGCCCCGTGAGGGTCCTGCCGCACACCCGGCGGGAGGCGGGGCCGACGCGCGCCCGGATGGCGGTGGGGCCCTGGGCGGTGCCGTGCACGGACGGATGCCCCGGCCGACCGCCGGCGCCCGCCCCGTGTGTTCGACCGTGGGCGCGGGTCCGGGTACGTCCGGTGGCCGGGACCGCCGGCAGCGGCGGGGAGGCACCGGGTTCGGCCGGCCGTCGTGTCCGCCCCCGGTGAGCGGCACCAAGAGAACACACCCCGCCCCGCCCCGGCAACGGAATCGGGCCCGTCCGGCCGCCGCGGCCTCGTCCCGCCGACGGGACACGGGAGGAGGCGGGAACCGGGCCGGAGGACGAGCAGCGACGGACAGCGCAAACGTCCGGCAGCGGCGCGCCCCGTGCGGCCCGGCGTCGTCTTGACCGTCTGATCCGCCTCCGTGGACCGTGGTGGTGCTCCGCGGATGTCATCAAGGAGCGTGAGCGGCAGGGGGAGACGGCGTGGGACACGAGGGCAGGGACACCGACGTGGTGATCGCGGGCGCCGGGCCGACAGGCCTGATGCTCGCCTGCGAACTGCGGCTGGCGGGCGTCGACGTGACGGTGGTCGACCGGCTCGCGCGGCGCACGGGGGAGTCCCGGGCCGGCGGGATGCACTGCCGCACGCTGGAAGTGCTGGACCAGCGAGGGGTCCTGGACCGCTTCCTGGCAGCCGGTGAACTGACGCCGGTCGGCCATTTCTCGGGACTCATGCTGGACTTCGACGGGTTGGAATCCCGGCATCCGCTTCCGCTGACGATCCTTCAGTCGGCGGTGGAGCGGCTGCTGGAGGAGTGGGCCACCGAACTGGGCGTACGGGTGCGCTGGTCGGCCGAGGTGGTCGGGGCGCAGCAGGACGGGGACGGCGTGACCGTCGGGCTGCGCACCGCCGAGGCGCCCTCCGCGCCGCTGCGCGCCCGCTATCTGGTGGGCTGCGACGGCGGCCGCAGCGCGGTGCGCAAGCTGGCGGACATCGCCTTCCCCGGCACTCCGGCGACGATGACCGCGATGATCGGCGACGTCGAACTCCCCGACCTGCCCGAGGAGTACGTCTGGGCGAGGCGCTGCGCGACCGGCGAGTACTCGGCGATCTCATTCGAGCCGGGCTGGTACCGGGTGATCACGTCCGACTACGACCGTGTCGCCGACCGCGACGAACCCGCCACGTTCGAGCAGCTCCGGCAGTCCCTGGTCAAACTGGCGGGCACCGACTACGGGATGCGCAACCCGCGGTGGATCTCCCGGTTCGGGGACGCCGCGCGGCAGGCCGCCCGTTACCGGGCGGGCCGGGTCCTGCTCGCGGGCGACGCGGCGCACATCCACTTCCCGGCCGGCGGGCAGGGCCTGAACACCGGAGTGCAGGACGCGGTCAACCTGGGCTGGAAACTCGCCTCGGTGGTCCACGGCCGGGCACCGGAAAGCCTGCTCGACACCTACCACGCCGAACGCCATCCCGTGGGGGAGCGGGTCCTGCAGAACACCCGGGCGCAGGCGGCCCTGACCCGCCCGGGCGCGCAGACCGACGCGCTGCGCGAGGTGTTCGCCTCACTGCTGGTGTACGACGACGTCAACCGGAGGCTGCGCGACATGCTCACCGCGCTGGACATCCGGTACCCGGTCGGGGGCCGTCACCCGCTGGCGGGCCGCCGGGTGCCGGACGCCGGCCTGAAGACACCCGACGGTGCCACGCGCGTGTACGAGCTGCTGCACGCCGCCCGCCCGGTCCTGCTCGACCTGCGCGGCAACGCCGGCCCGGGCACGGCCGCCCGGGACTGGGCCGACCGCGTCGACATCGTCGAGGCACGGTGCGAGGACGCGTACTGGGCCGTCCCGTCCCACGACGAGATCCCGGCTCCAGGCGCCCTGCTCATCCGCCCCGACGGTCATGTGGCCTGGGCGGCCGGGCCGGACAACGTCCCCGACACCGCCGCGCTCCGGACCGCTCTCACCACCTGGTTCGGCCCACCCCGACCCGGTCCCCGGAGGCCGACGGCGATCCCCGGCCCGGGGGCCGGCTGACGAGATACGCATCGTCGTCCGCCCCGCACATCTCCCCGCCCACGCGACGCCGTTACGCCCTGGCGGGCCGAACCGCCGAGTAACGCCCGCACCCGTGATGGGTGATGCTGTAATGAGCGCGGGCCGCAGCGACACGCTGGGCCCGGCACCGCGCGCACCCGCGCCCCCGGCTCTCGGCGCGGGCCGGGTACGGGCACGCGGGCGAAGCAGCACAGGGGGACTGAGCGGTCATGGAGAACTTGCGGCCCGGCGATCCCGCGCAGGTCGGGGACTACCGGTTGCTCCGGCGCCTGGGGGCCGGGGGCATGGGGCAGGTGTACCTCGGGCGGTCGCAGCGGGGGCGCACGGTCGCCGTGAAGCTGGTCCACGCGCAACTGGCGTACGACGCGGAGTTCCGTCGCCGCTTCCGCGCGGAAGTCGCCGCGGCGCGGCGGGTCGGCGGAGAGTGGACGGCTCCGGTCCTGGACGCGGACACCGAGGCGGACACCCCCTGGGTGGCCACCGGTTATGTCGCCGGACCCACGTTGCACCAGGCGGTGGCCGAGATCTGCGGTCCGCTGCCGGAGCAGTCGGTGTGGCACCTGGCGTCCGGTCTGGCGCGTGCGCTGCAGAGCATCCACGCCTGCGGACTGGTGCACCGGGACCTCAAACCGTCGAACGTCATGCTGACCGTCAACGGCCCCCGGGTGATCGACTTCGGCGTCGCGCGCGCCGCGGACGCCAGCGTGCTCACCCGCACCGGCGCGATGGTCGGCTCCCCGGGATTCATGTCGCCCGAGCAGATCCTGGGCGGTGAGATCACCGGGTTGAGCGACGTGTTCAGCCTCGGACTGGTGCTGGTGTTCGCCGCCACGGGCCGGCAGGCGTTCGGCAGCCCGGACAGCGGCGCCCACGCCATCATGCTGCGGGTGACCGAGGACGAACCGGACCTGACGGGCCTGCCCGAGGCGCTGGCCGCGTTCGTGACACGGTGCCTCGCCAAGCGGCCCGAGGACCGGATTCCGCTGTCCGAGATCGTGACGACGGCGGAGGCGGCCACGGCGCAGGCCGACCCGGCCGCGTGGCTTCCGGGCGCCCTGATGGTGGAGCTCGGCCGGCATGCCTCCGGCCTGCTCGACCTGGAGGAGCCGCCGCCGACCCGGGTCGACCAGCCGTCCGCCGGCCGGGGCGGGGACGCCGTGCACGCGCTGCCGACCGAGCACGGCGTGCGCCTCCCGCCCCCGCCGCCGGGCACTCCCACACCCGTGCCGATGCCGCCGGTGCCCGCCCCGACCCCCGTACCCCCGGCGCGGGCACCGGGGACGACGGTCACCACACCGCCGATGCCCCCGGTACCGGGCGGCTTCCGGCCGGGCGGCCGCAGCCCGAGGCGGGTCGGCCCCGTGCTGGCCGTGTCGGCCGTCGTCGCCGTGCTCGCCATCGTCCTGGCCGTGAACCGCCCCGGCCTCGGAGGGAACGACGACCGGAACGGTTCCGGGGCGTCCGGGGCGTCCGGGGCGTCCGGGGGACCTTCCTCCGGGGGTTCCCCGAAGGCGTCCCCAGGCGACTACCAGGGTCAGTGGACCGGCAACGTGCGCGAACCGGACGACGACCTCTACTCGATCAAGCTGGACTACAAGGGCGGGAAGATCGGCGACCAGGTGGCCACCGTCGAGTACCCGTCGCTGGCGTGCAGCGGCCGCTGGATCCTCACCATGGACACCGGGCACTCGGTACAGGTCCGGGAGGAGATCACCGAAGAGAGCAGCCCGTTGAACTGCGCCGACGAGGTCGACATCGTCCTGACCCCCGCCGGCGAGGGCAGCCTGCGCTACGAGGTGAAGAGCGTGGGCGACAGTGCGACGCTGCGGCGCGGCCGATGACCTGACGGGGGGAGACCTCAGTCCGGCAACGGCAGCGGAGGAAGCTGCTGGTACTCGGAGCGGCCCCGGTTGAGCACGGAGATCGTCGCGGCGGTCAGCCAGGGCACGGTCGGCCCGGCCAGCCGCATCGGCTCCCACTGCTGGTAGTCGGTGAACAGCGCCCACTGGTCGAGCACGGGGAGGAAGCTGATGATCTCGTGGTGTCGCAGCGACACCCAGCGGTTCTCGGCCGCGACGTGCAGCAGCGTGCGACGGTCGGTGAGGATCGCCCGGCAGGGGGAGAAGTCGCGCCACTGCGCCTGCGCCATCGCCTGCGCCCGGTTGCGGGCGCTGCTGTTGGCGACCGCGTCCCCGACCAGTCCGGCGGCGACGAACAGCGGCGAGCCGAAGTAGAAGCCCGAACGCTGGTCGTAGCTCACGTTCATGCCGTAGAAGCGCGCGTAGTCCGCCGCCACGTCGCCGTACGCGACCTCACCCACTTCGAGCAGCACGCCCGGAGTGGCGATGGGGGCCAACTCCCCTCCGTTGCGCAGATGCCGGTGCAGCGAACACGCGGCTTCCCAGCCCTGCTGGTGCAGGGCGTGCAGGTGATCGTCGGCTGGATTCTGACGTGGCACTGCCTCTGGCCCCCCATGCGAAACGGCTGCTTCTCCGCCGCTCCCCATGGTGCCAGGTGAGGGGCGGGACGGGAGCCGCGTGCGCGGGCCCTGGTGGATCCGGTGTGAGCCCTGGAACACCCGCGGACGGCTGACCGGGGCCCGCGGACCGTTGTACGCTCCGAAGAACGCCCTTGACCTGCACAAAGCGGGCAGGGAGCAGACAAGTCGGGAGCTTCTCCATGCTGCGTACCATGTTCAAGTCCAAGATCCATCGCGCCACCGTCACCCAGGCCGACCTGCACTACGTGGGATCCGTGACGATCGACGCCGACCTGCTCGACGCCGCCGATCTGATGCCCGGTGAACTCGTGCACATCGTGGACATCACCAACGGGGCCCGCCTGGAGACGTACGTCATCGAGGGCGAGCGCGGCTCCGGCGTGATCGGGATCAACGGGGCCGCGGCCCATCTCGTCCACCCCGGCGACCTCGTGATCATCATCAGCTACGCCCAGGTGACGGACGCCGAGGCACGGGCACTCGCGCCGCGGGTCGTGCACGTGGACCGCGACAACCGGATCGTGGCCCTGGGCGCGGATCCGTCCGAGCCGGTGCCCGGCTCGGACCAGCAGCGCAGCCCGCAGGCCGTCGGGGCCTGAGGCGAGACGACAGGAGCAGGAGCGTTCCATGAGTGACCCGGAGATCCGTGACGACCGGGAGGCGGGTCGTCTGGAGGCCGTGGCCGACGGTGAAGTCCTCGGCCGTATCGAGTACTTCGTGCTCGACAGTCCCGAGCACGCCCTCGTGCCCGTCCACACGATCGTGGAGCCGGCCCATGAGGGCAAGGGCATCGCGGGTTCACTGGCGCGCGAGCTGTACGCCATCGCCGCGCGCGAACAGAGCGCGGTCGCCCCGCTGTGCCCCTACGTCGCCAAGTGGTCCGAGCGCCACCCCGACGAGGCCCCACCGGCGGGCGAGCCCCTGCTGACGGCGGCGAAGGCCTGGCTGAGGGCCCACCCCGACCGTTTCTGATCGTCCCGGACCCTCCGGTCCTCCCGGACCCTCCGGTCGTCCCGGACCCTCCGGTCGTCCCGGACCTCTGAGCATCCTCGGACCGCCCCCTGCCTCCACCTGGCCCCCTCCCGTCCCGCCCCGGAGTGACTGCCGAAGCGGGTGCCGGGTAGGCGGGGGATTAGTCCAGTGCCGGAGTCGTCCCACTGGCTGGAGGACCTGATGACGAACCCGTATCCCGACCCCGTGCCGCCGGCACCGACACCGGGCCCCGATCCCCGGCCGCCCGAGCCGCCCGGCCCCGACCCGGTGCCGAACCCGCAGCCCCCGCCCGGCCCCGAGCCGACGCCGTCGCCGCCGTCGCCCACGCCGCCCCCGGGCCCGACCCCGCCCCCGCCGCCCGGCCCCGACCCGGTGCCGAACCCGCAGCCCCCGCCGGGCCCCGACCCGTCCCCCATCCCCCCGGGACCGGACCCCGTGCCCAACCCCGAACCCGGCCCGCCGCTCTCCTGGACCACCGCGTGACCCCGGCATGAAACCGGCATGAAACCGGCATGAGAACGGGGCCGGTGGACAGCCCCGCAAGGCGTCCACCGGCCCCGTTCTCACGTCGGCTCGGCGCGTGGCGCTACGCCGTGACCTCCGACCGGTCCTGACCCCAGAGCGTGTGGAACGACCCGTCCCGGTCCACCCGCCGGTAGGTGTGCGCACCGAAGTAGTCCCGCTGCCCCTGCGTCAGCGCCGCCGGCAGCCGCTCCGCCCGCAGGGCGTCGTAGTAGGCGAGGGCCGCGGCGAACCCGGGCGTCGGCACGCCCTGGCGGGTCGCGGCGACCAGCACCTCGCGCCAGTCGTCCTGAGCCTGGGCGATCTCCTGCGCGAACGTGTCGTCCGACAGCAGGCTCGGCAGGTCCGGCCGGGCGTCGTAGGCCGCGCGGATGCGGTCCAGGAACGCGGCCCGGATGATGCAGCCGCCCCGCCACAGCGCCGACACCGCGCCGAGGTCGATGTCCCAGCCGTACTCACCGCGGGCCGCGTCGATCTCGTGGAAGCCCTGCGTGTACGACACGATCTTCGACGCGTACAGCGCCTGCTCCACCCGGTCGGCGAAGGCCCTGGCCTCCGCCTCGCCGAGCGGCTTCGCCTTCGGGCCGGCCAGCCCCCGCGAGGCCTCACGCAGCGCCGCGTGGCCCGACAGCGAGCGCGCGAAGACGGCCTCGGCGATACCGGACACCGGAACGCCCAGGTCGAGGGCGATCTGGACCGTCCAGCGGCCGGTGCCCTTCTGCTCGGCCTGGTCCACCACCACGTCCACGAACGGCTTGCCCGTCTCCGCGTCCACGTGCGACAGCACCTCGGCCGTGATCTCGATCAGGTAGGAGTCGAGACGGCCCTGGTTCCAGGTGCGGAAGATGTCCGCGATCTCGGCGGGGGAGTACCCGGCGACGTCCCGCAGCAACTGGTACGCCTCGCCGATGAGCTGCATGTCCGCGTACTCGATGCCGTTGTGCACCATCTTCACGAAGTGCCCGGCACCGTCCGGACCCACATGGGAGACGCACGGCGAGCCGTCGGCCGCCTTGGCCGAGATCTTCTCCAGCATCGGGCCCAGCGAGTCGTAGGACTCCTTCGGACCGCCCGGCATGATGCTCGGGCCGTTCAGGGCGCCCTCCTCGCCGCCGGAGACGCCCATGCCGACGAAGTGGATGCCCTGCTCGCGCAGCTCCCGCTCCCGGCGCCGGGTGTCGGCGAAGTGCGCGTTGCCGCCGTCGATGATCATGTCGCCGGGCTCCAGCAGCGGCGCGAACTCCTGGATCACCGCGTCCGTCGGGTCACCGGCCTTCACCATCACGACCAGCCGCCGCGGCCGCTCCAGGGCCGCGACGAAGTCCTTGGCGGTCTCGCACGCGATGAACTCCCCCTCGCCGCCGAACTCCTCGACCAGCGCGTGCGTGCGCGAGGGCGTCCGGTTGTGCACCGCCACCGTGTAGCCGTTGCGGGCGAAGTTGCGGGCGAGGTTGCGGCCCATGACCGCAAGGCCCGTGACGCCGATCTGCGCTGTACTGCTCATCCGGTTCGCTCCTAAAGACCTCGGTATCGGTGCCGTCGGCGGGTGCCCGCCGACGTGACCCCCGCCGACCATCCTGACGTGCCGCTACTGCGTCCGCACGCGCGGGTCGCACGACGTCGCGCAGGACGATACGCACGCAAGCCCCCGTCGCACTCAGCCGAGGTACGCGTCCCCGCGCGCGCCGCACCCGTGCACCGCGTGGCGTACGCGATGCACCGCCGAGGCGCACGACGCGCAACAGGGGCCTCATACCGGCCAATTGAACTCCCGGGCGGCCGATAGGCGTCTTGTTCTGGCCGGTTCGCAGCGCTTACTTTTGCCCCTCCTGACGCATGTCTAGGGGGGCAATCGATGGCCGTACGCGGCCGGCACCGCCGGTATCAGCCGAACAGGATCAACCGCGCCTCACTCACCGTCACCGCGGGCGGCGCGGGCATGGCGCTCCCGTTCCTGGGCGCCGGCGCCGCCCAGGCGGCGGACGTGGACACCTGGAACAAGGTCGCCGCCTGCGAGTCGAGCAACGACTGGAACATCAACACCGGCAACGGGTTCTACGGCGGGCTGCAGTTCACCCAGTCCACCTGGGAGGCCTACGGCGGCCGGGCCTACGCGGCCCGCGCGGACCTGGCCACCAAGGACCAGCAGATCGCCGTCGCCGAGAAGGTGCTCGACGGGCAGGGCCCGGGCGCCTGGCCGGTGTGCTCGGTACGGGCCGGACTGACCCGGGGCGGCGGCGAGCCGGACATCCGGCCGGCGGCCGAGCGCACGAAGCAGCGGGAGACGAAGAAGAAGACCTCCATCGAGGAGGTGCGGCCGCAGTCCACACCGCAGTCCCGGGCGGGCAGCGCCGAGATGTACACGGTGGTCCACGGCGACACCCTCTCCGGTATCGCGGACGACCGCGAGGTCCGGGGCGGCTGGCGCGGCCTGTACGCCGCCAACCGCGCGACGATAGGGGGTGACCCCGACCTCATCGTGCCCGGCCAGCGGCTCGCCCTGCGCGGCGAGGGCGCCACGAAGACGCGTCCCGAGCACCGGCCGGCCCCGTCGGCGAAGCCGAGGAAGCCGGCGGCGGACCGCGCCGAGGACCGTACCGAGGAGCGCGCCGGGGACCGCACGAAGGAACGCGCCAAGGACCGGCCGAAGGAGGCGGGCAAGGAGCGGGCCGCCCGGTCCACGGCCACCCGGCAGGGTCTCGTCGCGCCCGTCAGCGCCTCCCTGGGCACGCCCTACCGCCAGGCGGGGTCCGCCTGGTCGAAGGGTTACCACACCGGCATCGACTTCCCCGTGCCCACCGGCACGTCCGTGAAGTCGGTCGCGGCGGGGAGCGTGGTCAGCGCCGGGTGGGGCGGCTCGTTCGGCTACCAGGTGGTGATCCGGCACGGCGACGGCCGCTACAGCCAGTACGCGCACCTGTCGGCGATCTCGGTGCGGGACGGGCAGACGGTGAGCGCGGGCCAGCGCATCGGCCGCTCCGGCTCCACGGGCAACAGCTCGGGCCCGCATCTGCACTTCGAGGTGCGGACGGGGCCCGGTTTCGGTTCGGACGTCGACCCGGTGGCGTACCTGAGGGCCGGCGGCGTCAGGATCTGATCCGCACCCGGTGCCGGTCCAGGGCCGGCACCGGCACGTACGGAATGCCGTAGAAGGGCACGTAGGAGAGCGGGCGTTCGTCGCCGGCGGGCACCGGCGGCACCCCGCTCCCGTACGGGCCGTCCGGAAGGGCGGGCGCCGCGGGCCCCGGCACGAGCACGTCCTCCACGACGAGCACGTCGTCCACGAGTCCGTCCTTCACGAGCACGTCGTCCACGAGCAGGTCGTCCACGAGCTCCGGCAGGTCCAGGTCCAGCTCCACCGGCGTGCCGGGGCCGCGACCCGTGTCCGCCGGGACCGGTTCCGCGCCGGCGAACTCCAGCCCGACCCGCTCGCTCCCGGGGCGGTCCTGCGCGAGCCGCTCCGTCGTCAGCAGGATCAGACCGCCGGCGGCCACCACACCACAGCCCAGGGCGAGCACGGTGCCCGCGGTGCCGTAGCGGAACGTCTCGCCGAACATCGTGATGCCGACCGCGGCCGCCACGACCGGGTTCACCACGGTCAGCGTCGCCAGCGGGGCCGTCAGCCCGGCGCCCTTGTACGAGGCCTGCGACAGCAGCATGCCGGCCGTGGCCAGGACGCCGATCACGGCCAGGGACGGCAGGTCCGCCGCCGACACACCGCCGGTCCAGTCGACGGCCACCGTCTTGGTGAACACCGAGGACATGCCGAACGCGATGCCGGACGCGGTGGCCAGCAGCATGCTGCGGACCGCCGGGTGCCGGTGCGCGGCCCGCGCGGCGATCATCAGCGCGACGACGACTCCCGCGGTGACCAGCGCGACGGCCACCCGCTCGGCGGCGTTCAGCGACTGCGCGTCGGACGCGGCGACCAGGGACAGCAGACCGGCGAGACCGACCGTCGCCATGATGGCGCCCCGCCACGCCGTGGCACCGGCCCTGCGGCCGACGAACAGCGCGGCCATGGGCAGGGCCACCACGATGGTCAGCGCGCCCAGCGGCTGCACCAGGCTCAGCGGGCCGTAGGCCAGCGCCACCACGTGCAGCAGACCGCCCAGGCCGTTCAGCGCGACCGCCGCCCACCAGTCCGGCCGGCGCAGCGGAGCGTACTGCTCGCCCGGCGAGGACTCCGCCACCCGCTCCTGCACGATCGCCCCGCCCGCGTAGGCGACCGCGGAGACGAGGGAGAGCAGGACGGACAACGCGAGGGCGCTCATCGGCTGCTCCTCTGCGTCAGGCGGGGGCGCTCGGCCCGGCGCGGCGATTGGTCGGCTTTCATGACCAACACCCTGCCGTGTCCAGGTCTTCCCGTCGTCGTCCCTGAGCACCCATTGGGTCCTACTGCCGATGGAGTACGAGTGCTGCCCCGTCATCCCCAGGGTGGGCGACCCGAGTCGGGGGCCACCTGATCACGTCCCCTAGGGGCCTTGGTACTACTGCTCTTCGTGGATCTCGACCCCGGCCTTGCCGCCCTCCGCCCGCTCGGCGGCTTCTTCGTGCTGCGCACGCGGGGAGCGGCGGCGGGGCCTCCTCCCACTCTCGCACAGGCCTACGGGCGGGCGGCACCGGACGTAGACGGAAATCCTCTGATTTTCCGTGTCCACAAGGTCGCACGCGCCCTGGGCACCCCGGAACTGCGCGTGGCCGCCTCGACAACGCACCAGGCACTCGCGGCCCGGCTCTGGTCGATCGCCCTCGGCTGCGCCGCCCTGTACGGCAGCCTCCCCGACCTGGACGCCCGGCACCTGCGCTGGGACCCCGACGCGAGCGCCCCCGACGACCTGTGGCTGTCCGGCGTACGGCCGCTTCCCGCGGAGCCGGACCGCCTCGCCGCCGTCGTCCTGGACGGGCACCTCGCCCCGCTGGCGACGGCCCTGCGCGCCCACTACCGCCTCGCACCGGGGCTGCTGCGGGGCAACGCCGCCTCGGCGCTGGCGGGCGCCGCCCGGGAGCTGGAGCGCTGGGCCCGGCTCCACGGCCGCCCCGACAGCGCCGCCCGGGCCCGCTCCCTGGCCGCGCGGCTCCTCGCCCACCCGCAGCTCACCGGCGCCGGTACCCTCACCGGCACGGCGTTCCGGCGCCGCAGCTGCTGCCTGTACTACCGGGTGCCCGGCGCGGGCGTCTGCGGCGACTGCTGCTTCCCGCGGCCGCCCCGCTCTTCCCCACGCGCCACTTCTGGGTGACCATGAAAGGGAACGGCCGTTGAGAGCAGGGAGTTGCGGGTGCGCGTCGGACTGCTGACCCGGGAGTACCCGCCGGACGTGTACGGCGGTGCCGGCGTGCACGTGGAGTTCCTGGCCCGGGAGCTCAGACCCCTGGTCGACCTGGACGTGCACTGCTGGGGCGAGGGCCGCGCCGACGGTGTGCTGCGCCATCGCCCCTGGTCCGCGCTCGACGGCGCGAACGACGCGTTGCGCACCTTCTCCGTCGACCTCGCGATGGCCGCCGCCCTCCAGGGCCGCGAGCTGGTCCACTCCCACACCTGGTACGCCAACCTCGGCGGCCACCTCGCCAAGCTGCTGTACGGCATCCCGCACGTGATGACCGCGCACTCCCTGGAGCCCCTGCGCCCCTGGAAGGCCGAACAGCTCGGCGGCGGCTACGAGCTGTCCAGCTGGGCCGAGCGCACCGCGATCGAGGCCGCCGACGCGGTGATCGCCGTCTCGGGCGCCATGCGCGAGGACATCCTCGGCTGCTACCCGGCGCTGGACCCGGACAAGGTCCACGTCGTGCACAACGGCATCGACACGAGCCTGTACCGGCCCGACCACGGCACGGACGCCCTGGACCGGATCGGTCTGGACCGCTCCCGCCCCTACGTGCTGTTCGTCGGCCGCATCACCCGCCAGAAGGGTGTGCCGCACCTGCTGCGCGCGGTGCGGGACATCGACCCGGCCGCGCAGGTCGTGCTGTGCGCGGGCGCACCGGACACGCCGGAGATCGACCGGGAGTTCCGGGAGCTGTTCGCGGAGCTGAGCGAGGTCCGCGACGGTGTGTTCTGGATCCCGAAGATGCTGCCGCGCCCGGAGGTCATCCAGCTCCTCACGCACGCCGCGCTGTTCGTCTGCCCCTCGGTGTACGAGCCGCTGGGCATCGTCAACCTGGAGGCGATGGCCTGCGGCACGCCGGTGGTGGCCTCGGCGGTCGGCGGTATCCCCGAGGTCGTGGACGACGGCCGGACCGGACTGCTCGTCCCGGCCGGCGACGGTTTCGAGGCCGGGCTCGCCCGGGCCATGGACACCGTGCTCGGCGATCCCGCGGCCGCCCGGCGGATGGGCGAGGCCGGGCGGGAGCGCGCGGTCGGCGAGTTCGGCTGGGACGCGGTGGCCCGCCGCACGGTCCGGCTCTACGAGGAGATCGTCAAACAGGCTTAGTGGGTACTGGTCAGGGGCAGGCATCGGGAAATCGGCGTGAGGGGAGCGGCCATGCGTGGTGGTGGTCCTTCGGTCCTGGGGATCGTGCTGGCGGGTGGTGAGGGCAAGCGGCTGATGCCCCTGACCGCGGACCGTGCCAAACCGGCGGTGACCTTCGGCGGCACGTACCGCCTGGTCGACTTCGTCCTGTCCAATCTGGTCAACGCCGACGTCCTGCGCATCTGCGTCCTGACGCAGTACAAGTCGCACTCGCTGGACCGGCACATCACCACCACCTGGCGGATGTCGAACCTGCTGGGCAACTACGTCACGCCCGTCCCCGCCCAGCAGCGCCTCGGCCCCCGCTGGTACCTGGGCAGCGCCGACGCCATCCTGCAGTCCCTGAACCTGATCTACGACGAGCGCCCCGAGTACGTGGCCGTCTTCGGCGCCGACCACGTCTACCGCATGGACCCGCGCCAGATGCTCGCCCAGCACATCGACAGCGGCGCGGGTGTGACGGTCGCCGGGATCCGGGTGCCGCGCACGGAGTCGTCGTCGTTCGGCGTGATCACGCCCGGCTCGGACGGGCAGACGGTGGAGCGCTTCCTGGAGAAGCCGTCCGCCCCGCCCGGTCTCCCGGACGACCCGAACTGCGTCTTCGCCTCGATGGGCAACTACATCTTCACCACCAAGGCCCTCATCGAGGCGCTCAAGCGGGACGCGGAGGACGAGTCCTCCGTGCACGACATGGGCGGCTCGATCCTGCCCCAGCTCACCGACCGGGGCGAGGCCGCGCTGTACGACTTCAGCGCCAACCACGTGCCCGGCGAGACCACCCGCGACCAGGGCTACTGGCGGGACGTCGGGACACTGGACGCCTACTACGAGGCGCACATGGACCTGATCGCCGAGCGCCCCGCCTTCAACCTGTACAACCGCAGCTGGCCGATCTACACGCACTCGTACCAGCTCTCGCCGGCCCGGTTCAACGCCGGCGGTATCGCCAGCGAGTCCATCATCTCGGCGGGCTGCCTGATCCGGGGGCAGGTCACCCGGTCCGTGCTGTCGCCGGGCGTGGTGGTCGACCCGGGGGCGGTGGTGCAGGGTTCGGTGCTGCACGACAACGTGCACATCGGCCGGGGCGCGGTGGTGCGCGGCGCCGTCCTCGACAAGAACGTCGAGGTGCCGCCGGGCGCGACGATCGGTGTCAACCCGGAGCGGGACGCGGAGCTGTACACGGTGTCCAAGGGCGGCGTCATCGCCCTGGGCAAGGGGCAGCTGGTCACCTGACGACACGCGGCCGGGGGACTTTGTCCTGGCTCTGGACGAAGCCCCGGATCCGTGCTGTCATGCCATCGTCTTGTACATGACAACGTTGGCATGGAGGTTCCGTGCGTCCCCGACGCCTCAGAAACCGCCTCGCGTTACTGCTCGCCGCACTCCTCGCCCTCACGGGCCTGAGCGCGGTCCCCGCGCTCGCGGACGACCCCGCCGAGATCCACGGCCTCAAGGGCGAGTACTACACCCACTCCGCCCCGGGCGCCTTCGACTTCCACGCCCTGAAGGCGACGACCTTCGACCAGGACCTCGACTTCGACAACCTGGAGCCGCGCCTGAACTTCACCACCGGCCGGTCCGACGACGTCAGCGTCCGCTGGACCGGGAAGATCGTCCCCGGGAAGACCGGGCCGCACACCTTCTCGGTCTCCGCCGACAACGGCTTCCGCCTCTGGATCGACGGCCGGCTCGCCATCGACCACTGGGTCGACGACTGGGACCGCGAACAGACCGCGGAGCCGGTCGAGCTGACCGCCGGCCGGGCCTACGACCTCAAGGTCGAGTACTTCGAGCACTACGGCGGCTCCAATTTCCACCTGCGCTGGACCCCGCCCGGCGGCGCCAAGGCCCCCGTCCCGCAGTCGGCCTTCCGCCTTCCCGAGGGCTTCGACTACGACGGTGCCCTCGCGGCCACCGTGCAGTCCACCGGCCGCACCCTGAAGCTCGACTTCGCCCAGCCCCTCGCCGTGCCCCCGGCGGACTTCACCGACCACCTGGACGCCGTGATCGGCGGCGCGGCCTGGCCCCTGGGCGAGGCCCGCCCGGACCCGTCCGACCCCACCGCCCTCCTGGTCGCCCTCGACGAGCCGGTCGTCGGCAACAAGACGGGCACCGCCCGCGGCAACGCCGACGTCCGCTACGACGGCGAAGGCGGCCTCACCGACACCCAAGGCAACGTTGTCAGCGCGTTCTGGACGAGCGGCCCCAACCACTCGACCCACCAGCTGCGCACCCGCTGGGCCGACGAGGCCGGACCGGACAACGCCCTCCCGGAGTACCCGCGCCCGCAGCTGACCCGGGACGCCTGGCGCAACCTCAACGGCCGCTGGCAGTTCGCCGCCGCCGAGGAGGGCGAGCAGCCGCCCGTGGGCCGCACCCTCAAGGAACGCATCCTGGTCCCCTACCCGGTGGAGTCCCAGCTCTCCGGCATCGAGCGGCACGAGGACCGCATGTGGTACCGCCGCACCTTCACCGTGCCCGCCGACTGGGGGATCGGCTCCGGCCGGCGGCTCCGGATCAACTTCGGCGCCGTCGACTGGCGCTCCGAGGTCTACGTCAACGGCACGAAGGTCGCCACGCACGAGGGCGGCTACGACAAGTTCAGCGCCGACGTCACCGACGCGCTCAAGCCCGGCCGCACCCAGGAGCTGATCGTCGGCGTCTACGACCCGACCGACGCAGCCTCCGGCGAGAACCCGCCCCTCGGCAAGCAGCGCCTGGACCCCAGCGGCATCTGGTACACCCCGTCCTCCGGCATCTGGCAGACGGTGTGGATGGAGCCGGTGGCCCGCGACCACGCCGACTCCCTCAAGATCACGCCCGACGTGGCCGGCGAGAAGGTCACCGTCGAGGTCCGGGGCGTCCGGAACGGCGTACCGGTCACGGCGACGGCCTACGACGGCCGGCACACGGTGGCCACGGCGAGCGGCCGCACCGGCGGCCCGCTGACGCTGACCGTCCGTGACCCGCACCTGTGGTCGCCGGACGATCCCTTCCTCTACCGGCTCAAGGTGAAGGTCGGCGCCGACCGGGTCGGCAGCTACTTCGGCATGCGCTCCATCGCCGTCGAGAAGGTGAACGGCGTCCCGCGCACCGTCCTCAACGGCGAGCCCGTGTTCATGATGGCCACCCTCGACCAGGGCTTCTGGCCCGACGGCCTGCACACCGCACCCACCGACGAGGCCCTGGCCTACGACCTGAAGGCGCACAAGCAGCTCGGCTTCAACTCCGTCCGCAAGCACATCAAGGTCGAACCGGACCGCTGGTTCTACTGGGCCGACCGGCTCGGACTGCTGGTCTGGCAGGACATGCCCGCGATGACGGCCGGGGTGAACCCGAGCGCCACCTCCCGTGCCCGCTACGAGCGCGAACTGAAGGAGATGATCGACGAGCACAGCAGCAGCCCGTCCGTCGTCATGTGGGTGACCTTCAACGAGGGCTGGGGCCAGTACGACGTGGGCCGGATCGCCGAGCAGGCCAAGGCCTGGGACCCCACCCGCCTGGTCAACGGCCAGTCCGGGCTGAACCTCGGCGCCGACGGCGGCACCGGCGACATCATGGACGAGCACGGCTATCCGAGCCCGGCCCTGCCGCCCCGCCCCGACGGGGAGCGCGCCCTGGTCAGCGGCGAGTACGGCGGCCTCGGCCTCGCGGTGCCCGGCCACGCCTGGTCGGTGCAGCAGTCGTACGTCGACGTCGACCCGGCCACCTACACCGAGGACTACCTGGAGAAGCTGGACGAGGTCCGGGCGCTGGTCTGCAAGGGCAGCAACGGTGCCGTGTACACCCAGATCGCGGACGTCGAGGGCGAGCTGAACGGCTTCCTCACCTACGACCGCGCGGTGCTGAAACCCGACACGGCCAAGCTGAAGGCCGCGCACGAGGCGCTGATCCGTGACGCCTCCCGGGTGACTCCCACCGGGTGCCCGGCGCCGCAACCTGTGCTGGACTGACGGCACATGCACCATGAGTCCCGCCCCCTTCCACCGGGGCGGGACTCAAACCGCCGTTTACTGTACGTAGCATGATCGTGCTTGACCGTAATCGGCTGGGGGCGATTGACTGCTGACCCACCCGTTCGTCCACGCGAGGCAAGCCCTTGACTGCTGATCTGCTCGCCCCTCTCGACCTGGCGTTCTGGAACATCGAGTCCGCCGACCACCCGATGCACCTCGGCGCGCTCGGCATCTTCTCCGCGCACTCGCCCGCCGCGGGCGCCCACGCGGCGGACCTGCTCGCGGCCCGCGCCCCCGGTGTCCCGGGACTGCGGATGCGGATCCGCGACGTGTGGCAGCCGCTGCCCTCCGCCCTGCGCCGCCCGCTCGCCTTCGGCGGGGCGGCGCGCGAGCCGGACCCGGACTTCGACCCCCTGCGCCACGTCCGGCTGCACGCGCCGGTCGCCGACTTCCACGCGGAGGCCGGACGGCTCATGGGACGTCCGCTGGAGCGCGGCCGGCCGCCCTGGGAGGCCCACGTGCTGCCCGGCGAGGACGGGGTCTGCTTCGCGGTGCTGTTCAAGTTCCACCACGCCCTCGCCGACGGACTGCGGGCGCTGACCCTGGCCGCGGGCGTCATGGACCCGATGGACCTGCCCACACCCCGGCCCCGCCCCGCCGCCCCGCCGCGCGGTCCGCTGCCGGACGTGCGCGACCTGCCCGGCCTCATGCGCGGCGCCCTCTCCGACGCCGCCCGCGCCCTGGACATCGGCGCCTCCGTCGCCCGCTCCTCCCTCGACGTGCGCTCCACCCCCGCGCTCACCTGCGAGCCGAGCGGCACCCGCCGCACCGCCGGAGTGGTCCTCGACCTCGACGACGTGCACCGGATCCGCAAGACCGTCGGCGGCACCGTCAACGACGTACTCATCGCGGTCGTCGCGGGCGCCCTGCGCCGCTGGCTCGACGAACGCGGCGACGGCAGCGAGGGTGTCGCGCCCCGCGCCCTGATCCCGGTCTCCAAACGCCGCCCGCGCACCGCCTACCCGCAGGGCAACCGGCTCTCCGGCTATCTGATACGGCTCCCGGTGGACGACCCGGACCCGCTGGCCCGCCTCGCCTCGGTCCGCACCGCCATGGACCGCAACAAGGACGCCGGACCCAACCGGGGCGCCGGCGCCGTGGCCCTGCTCGCCGACCACGTCCCCGCCCTCGCCCACCGGCTCGGCGGTCCCCTGGTCGGTCAGGCGGCCCGGCTCTGGTTCGACATCCTCGTGACCAGCGTGCCCCTGCCCAGCCTCGGCCTGAAGCTCGGCGGCCACCCCCTCACCGCCGTCTTCCCGCTCGCCCCGCTGGCCCCCGGCCACTCCCTCGCGGTCGCCGTCTCCACCTACCGCGGCGCCGTCCACTACGGCCTCGTGGCCGACGGCGAGGCGGTCCGAGACCTCGACCTGTTCGCGGCCGCCGTCCCCAGGGAGGTGGCGACGCTGATCAAGGCCTGCCGGTCGTGAGAAGGCGGGTTTGGCGGTGCGGCCCGGCGCTGAAGTAAAATTCGCCGTTCGAAAGCGGGCGCGGCCGGCGCGCCACCAGGGCAGAGCAGGGAACACAGCGGCGATGACGGTGACAGAGGACGGCCCGCAGGCCATGGACGAGGCGAGCGGGCACTCGTACGGACCCGGCATCGACCCGGAGCGGCTGGCCGTCTGCCTGAGCGTGCTCGACGAGCTCGACAAGCTGGACGTCGACCACCCGGACGCCATCGCCGTGCGCCGGGCCACCGCGGGCATCTACCGCACGGTCAAGCAGCGCCGCCGCCAGGAGCGCCGGGCCGCCAAGACCGCCCACGACAAGGCGGTCACGGAGGCCACGGCGACCGGCTCCGCCCAGCGCATCGACGACGAGACCGAGGGCCTGCTGCCCTCCTCGCGCACCGAGGAGGGCCGGATCGCGGGCATACTCCAGCGCCCGCGCTCCTGCTACACCTGCAAGACCCGCTACGTGGAAGTCGACTACTTCTACCACCAGCTCTGTCCGGACTGCGCCCGCCTGAACCGCGAGAAGCGCGACGTCCGGGCCGACCTCACCGGCAAGCGCGCCCTGCTCACCGGCGGCCGCGCCAAGATCGGCATGTACATCGCGCTCCGGCTGCTGCGCGACGGCGCCCACACCACGATCACCACGCGCTTCCCCAAGGACGCCATCCGTCGTTTCAAGGCCATGGACGATTCCGCGGACTGGCTGCACCGCCTGGAGGTCGTCGGCATCGACCTGCGCGACCCGGCGCAGGCCGTGGCCCTCGCCGACCAGGTCGCCGAGGCCGGCCCGCTCGACATCCTGGTCAACAACGCGACCCAGACCGTCCGCCGCCTGCCCTCGGCCTACGCCGCCCTGGTCGAGGGCGAGAGCGCGCCGCTGCCCGCCGGTGAACTGCCCGCCCACCACGTCATCGGCGCGTTCAACTCCGGCGCCGTCGACGGCCTCGCCGCCCTGCCCCCGGGCACCAGCGGTCTCGACGCGCAGCAGGTCGCCGACCTCGCCCTGGTCGCCGGCAACGCCAGCGTGGAGCGGCACCTCGACGGCACGGCGATCGACGCGGGCGGCCTCGTCCCCGACGTCGTCGACACCAACACCTGGGTGCAGACCATCGAGCAGATCTCCCCGGTGGAGCTGCTGGAGACCCAGCTGTGCAACTACACGGCCCCCTTCATCCTCATCAGCAAACTGCGGCCGGCGATGGCCGAGGCGGCGAGGAAGGCGGCGAGCAAACGCGCGTACGTCGTCAACGTGTCGGCGATGGAAGGGGTCTTCGGCCGAGGCTACAAGGGCGCCGGGCACCCCAACACCAACGCCGCGAAGGCCGCGATGAATATGGTCACGCGCACCAGCGCCCAGGAGATGTTCCAGACCGACGGCATCCTGATGACCTCGGTCGACACCGGGTGGATCACGGACGAGCGGCCCCACTACGACAAGTTGCGGCTCGCCGAGGCGGGCTTCCACGCACCGCTCGACCTCGTCGACGGCGCGGCGCGGGTGTACGACCCGATCGTGCGGGGCGAGGCGGGGGAGGACCTGTACGGGGTCTTCCTGAAGGACTACGCCCCGGGGAAGTGGTAGGGCCCGGGCGTCATTCGACGGCGCCCAGGCGGGAGTTGCGCGCCGCCAGCAGTTCCAGCACGGTGCGCCAGTCCTCCAGCACCCCGGCGTCGAACCCGGCCGTGCGGCCCTCCTCGGTCGCCTGGCGCAGGGCGAGCAGGTCGTCGCCGGCCGGGGCACCCCGCCCGGGGCGGTCGCGCAACAGCCGGGAGACCCGCTCGCCGAGCAGGGCGCGCACCGCGTCGGCGGTCTGACCGGCCCGCCCCGCCGGGTCACCAGGCCACAGCAGCCGACCGACCGGCTGCACCAGGCCCGCCACTTGGAGCTCCTTGTCGGCCGGGTGGGCACGGCGGAGCAGGGCGGCGGTCCGCAGCGCGTGGTCGTGCAGGTCGACCGGCGGCCGGCCGGGCTCCGGGACGTCCCGGGTGCCCCGGCAGGCGTACAGCAGCTCCATCAGCTCCTCGACATCGCGCAGCTCCATGCGCCGGTCCTCCCGCGGGGCAGCCGTTGCCGTACGGCAGCAGACCATGACGAGCTTGCGCCTCGGCCAACGGCACCTGAACGGCGCGACCGGCCGGAAAGCGCCGTCACTCCCCTACGCCGAACGAGTGATACGCACAGGGCCTCTTTTGTGAACGAATCGGCGCGTAAACCCGAGTTGAACACCGGATGACGCGCGATCGTTACCGGTTGTTTTCAGCCCCATCGAGCGGCGTCCCGCTCATTTGGTTAGTCTGAGGCGGACGGACAGCCACACGGGGTCCTACCCACACCCACGGTCCGTCATGGGACAAGCCGGTACACCACGGCCTGCTCTCCCGTGAGACGACCGGCGCCACCGCGTCCGAACTGCACATGACACACAGCCCGAGCGGGGCGTCAGGCGCAGCAGGATTGGCGCGTACGTCCCGAGGGTGACCGACACATAAGGAGTGCGCGGTGACACCGGAGAAGACGAATCGCGATCAGCGCCCCAAGGAACGCGGCGAACGCGCCGGCCGACGGGTCGACGAGCTCGGCAGCCTCGACGTGTGGGCCCGGTCGGCCCCGATCCGCCTCGCAGGCTACGAGGAGGACCTCGCGGAGCCCCACATCCTGCCCAGCGTCGACTGACCGGACGCGGACCCCTCAGCGACCGCCGAGCATGGGCGTGCCACACTCGCGCCCATGCTGATCAGGGAAGCAACGGCTGACGACTGGCCTCGCATCTGGCCGTTCTGGCACCGCATCGTCGCCGCGGGCGAGACCTACGCATGGGACCCGGGAACCTCCGAGGAGGAGGCCCGGGTCCTGTGGATGAACCCCGCCAAACGCGTCTACGTCGTCGAGGACGACAGCGGCACGGTCGTCGCCTCCGCCTACCTCACCCCCAACTACGGCGGCCCGGCGGCCCGTATCGCCAACGCCGGCTTCATGGTCGACCCCGGCCGGGGCGGCCGGGGCTACGGCAGGGCCCTCGCCGAGCACCTCCTGGCCGAGGCCCGGGCCGCCGGCTACCGGGGCATGGTGTTCAACGCCGTCGTCGAGACCAACCCCGCCGTGAGGCTGTGGACCTCGCTCGGGTTCACGATCCTCGGCACGGTGCCGGAGGCGTTCGACCACCCCCGGCACGGGCCGGTGGGCCTGCACATCATGTACCGGGCCCTGTAGGGCCGGGAGTCAGGCGCCGCCCCAGGGGCGCCGCCGGCGGCGCCCGTCCCGGCGCCCCGTCGTCAGGGACGGGCGTAGGGCCGGGTCATGATCTCCATGTTGTGGCCGTCCGGGTCGGCGAAGTAGGCGCCGCGACCGCCGAAGAGGTCGTTGACCCGGCCGGGCTCGGTGTGGCGCGGGTCGGAGTAGTAGGTCACGCCGAGCGCCTCCAGGCGGGCGATCATCGCGTCGAACTGCTCCTCGGGCACGAGGAAGGCGTAGTGCTGCGGCTGGATCGGCTCGTCGCTCTTCTCGTAGAAGTCGAGGGTCACGCCGTTGCCCAGGTCGACGGGGAGGAACGGCCCGAAGGGCGCGCCGACCTTCAGGCCCAGCACGGTCGCCAGGAACTCGGCCGACAGTTGCCGGTCAAAGGCGTAGACGACCGTGTGGTCGAGGCGGGCGATCGTGGCCGGCGGTTCGGTGCTGTGTTCTGCGAGGGACATGAGTGGATTCGTCTCCGGTTCACTGGTGGTGAGGACGCGCCGGAAGGGGCGCGGGAAGAGGGAACGCGGAGACATCAGGCGGGGCGCGTGCCCGCTCCGGCTCCCGGCCGGGGCCGGACGGGGTCACCCCCGCCGCCCTCATGCCGAGGCCGGGCGCCTCACTCGTGCATGGCCTACGGCCGACCCGGCAGTCACCCGGCCGACCCTAGCCGACCGGCGCCGTACGCCGCCACGGATTTCTGGCCTCCAACTGCCCCGCCACGGCCAGGAGTCGATCCTCCGTGCCGGGGCGTCCCACCAGTTGCACGGCGCAGGGGGCGCCGGAGGGCAGGGTGCCGCAGGGGACGGCCATGGCGGGCCAGCCGGTGAGGTTCCACGCGGGCGTCAGGGGCGAGTGGTTGGTGTTGACCAGCAGGTTGCTCAGCCAGCCGCGCTCGTGCCAGGGTCCGGCCTTCGGGGAGCGGCGGGCCAGCGCGGGGGTGAGCAGCACGTCGTACTCGGCGAAGAACGGCTCCAGCCGGTGCCGCAGCCGTTCGCGGGCCGCCCCGGTACCGACGGTGCCCACGAAGGGCCGGCCGAGCCGGGCGTGCACGCGGGTGCGGCGCGTGAGCAGCCGGGGGTCGAGGGGCCGGGCGTCGGCCGCGGTGCCCGCCGTCCAGTGCATGAGGGAGGTGACGGCGAGGGACAGCGGGTAGGGCGGGTCGGCGCGCCGGACCTGGTGGCCCGACCGCATGAGCACCCCGGCCGCGTCCCGGGCGGCCGCCGCGTACGGCCGGCTGATGGTGACGCCGGCCAGCGGACTGCGCAGCGACACGGCGATTTTGAGGGTACCGGGGGCGGACGGGGGCGCGGGCTCGGTGCCGGCGAGGACCGCGAGCATCAGGCGGGCGTCCTCGACGGTCGTGGCGAGCGGTCCGTTCTCCGACAGGCCGAACCAGTCGCCGTCCCCGGCCCCGGCCGGGACCACCCCGCGGCCCGGCTTGATGGTGACCAGACCGCAGTTGGCGGCCGGTATGCGCAGCGAGCCCATGCCGTCGTTGCCGAGGGCGACCGGCACCATCCCGGCCGCGACGGCGGTGGCGCTGCCGCCGGAGGAGCCGCCCGCCGAACGCGCCGGGTCCCAGGGGTTGCGGGCGGTGCCCAGCACGCCGTCCGTCGTGCCGAAGACGCACAGTTCGGGCACGTTCGTCAGGCCCACGACGACCGCGCCCGCGGCCCGCAGCCGGGCCACCGTCACATGGTCCTGCGCGGCAGGCGTGTCCGGGGTGGCCGCCGAGCCGACGCGGCGGGACTCGCCGCGCACCGCGAGGTTGTCCTTGACGGCCACCGGCACGCCGGCCAGGGGGAGTTCGGAGAGGTCGCCGCGTGCGGCCACCTCGTCGGCCTCGGCCAGTGCCCTCTCGGCACGCACCAGCCGGAAGGCGCCCAGCCGGCCGTCGAGCCGCCGGATCCGTTCGAGGTGCTCGGCGACCACCTCCCGGGGCGTGACCCGCTTCTCGCGGACGGCGGCGGACATCTCGGCGGCGGTGCGGCCGGCCCAGGTGGTCACAGAGGCTCCTCGGGAGGACGGAGGACGGGGGAGACGGGCTACCGGTGAGTACGTAGGGAGAACTGTGCACCGGCCGGGGGCGCGCGTCGAGATCGCGAGCCGTTTTGCGTGCCGGAGCACGCTGTCAGGGGTGCTCGGGGCGGGCTCTGCGGTGCTCAGCGCAGGTGGCGCTCGAAGAAGGCCTCCGTGACGTCCATTTCGGCCGCCCACCGGGGCCCGAACGTGTGACCCTCACCGGCGACGGTGCGCAACTCCACGTCCTTGCCCGCCTCCTGGAACACCCGGGCGGCCTCCCGTGACCAGGCCAGGGGGCAGGTGTCGTCCGCGGTGCCGTGCTGGATCAGCAGGGGCTCGGTCAGGCGGCCGGCGTAGGTGAGGGGCGAGACGCCGCGCCAGAACGCCGGGTTCTCCTCGGGCGTGCCGTGCCTCTCCTCGATCTCCGCCACGAGCGGGTCGCCGTCGGGCCGCTGGAAGTGGTCGATGTTCTCCTGCGGGCGGGCGCTCACCGGCGCGTACGCGACGGCCGCGTCGAACAGCCCGGGCGCCACGACCAGCGTGTTGTACACGACCCCGCCGCCCATGGAGCGGCCGAACAGGCCGATCCGGTCGCCGTCGATCTCCGGGCGCCCGGAGTCGCGCAGGGCCAGGGCCGCGCCGATGACGTCCTCGGTGTAGCCGAGGCGCAGGTTCACGTCGTTGTCGGGATCGTCGTCGGAGCGGGCGTGGTTGCGGTAGTCGGTGTGCAGGACCACGTAACCGCTGCGGGCCAGGCGGTCCTGCTCGCGCGGCATGCCCTGGCCGCTGAAGTAGGTGTCCGGGTCGATGTAGCCGTGCGCCAGCACCAGGGCGGGGAACGGGCCCTCGCCCTCGGGGATGTTCATGATCCCCGAGACGGTCAGGCCGTTGGCCTCGTACGTCACGGCGTAGCGGGTGTAGGCGGAGGTGCGGTCGAGCACCTCGCCGAGCCGCAGGCCGGAGCCGGTGTGCTCGCGCCGCATCAGGGCGGGCAGGGAGACCGGGTCGACGGGGCCGGGGGAGGGGGAGGTGCTGCGGGGGCTCGGGTCCCCCGCCGTGCTCGTGGTCACCGTACCGGTCGAGGGCGCGGCGGGTCCGTCGCCGCCGGTGCAGCCGAGGGTGACGGCCAGCAGCAGTCCGGCGGCGGCACAGGCGGTGCCCCGTAGGCGCATACCGTCCATTGTGACTCCCGTGAGGTCCCGCCGGGCAGGGTTCGGCTAGGACCTGCCCCGCGCCGGGCCCGTGCTGTCCCTTCCGATCAGCGCCGGCACCCGCACCGTCCGCGCCGGGCCGCCGTCCAGCAGGGCGGTCAGTTCCCGCGCCGCCGTGCGGCCGAACTCGACGCTGTCGCGGGAGAGCGCGGACAGCCACGGCTTGACCAGGCGGCACAGGGCGGAGTCCTCCCAGGCCACCACCGACACGTCGGCCGGTACCGAGAAACCCAGCTCGGCCGCCGCGGCCACCCGGGCGACGGCCATCACGTCGTTGTCGTGGATCAGGGCCGTCGGGGCGCCGGGGCCGTCCAGCACCCGGCGGGTGACCGCCGCGCCCGCCGCGTCCGAGTACTCGGTCGGCACCGACTGCACCTCGGACCGGCCCCGCCGCTCGGCCTGCGCCCGCAGCGTGCGGATCCGGCGCCCGGTGCGGGCCGGCCCGGGCAGCCCGGCGATGTGCGCGATCCGCCGGTGGCCGAGCGCGTACAGGCCGTCCACCAGCGCCGCCATCGCGCCCGCGACGTCCGCCCACACCGTCGACAGCCGGGGATGCCGTTCGTCCGGGGCGCCGCCGATCACCACGGCTGGCAGGCCGAGTCCGTTGAGGAGACCGGGCCGGGGGTCGTCGGTGCGCGGGTCGACCACGAGCAGGCCGTCCACCCGGTTGGCGGACGTCGCGGTCACGGACCTGCTGTAACGGCCGCTGACCGACGGCGCCGGCACCGCGGGCCGAGGACGGCCGGATCGCGCTGCGGCTGCGCCCGTTCGAACTGGTGACTCCGGCTGCGGCGCGCCTGCGGGAGGGCGGAGACACAGGTCACATCCGTGCGTGTCACATCGGGGTGAGTCGCCGGCTCATAACGGCGTAAGCACCGACAACGACGAAGGAGCTCACCATGAGCGCGCGTCTGGACGTCTTCGCCACTCCGAGCGGCAGCAGGCTCGTCAAGCAGTTCACCTCCGTGGGGCGGCTGGTCGTGGAGTCAGCGCTGCCGGCCGCCACGCGGGAGCTGGTCTCCCTGCGGGTGAGCCAGATCAACGGGTGCGCGGTCTGCATCGACATGCACACCAAGGAGGCCGCGGCGGCGGGCGAGTCCGCCGTGCGCCTCCACCTGGTCGCGGGATGGCGGGAGGCCACGGTCTTCACCGAGGCCGAACGCGCCGCGCTGGAACTGGCCGAGCAGGGCACCCGCATCGCGGACGGCGCCGGTGGCGTCCCGGACGAGGTGTGGGAGCGGGCCGCCAAGCACTACGACGAGGAGCAGCTCGTCGCGCTGGTGACCCTGATCGCCTTCATGAACACGGCGAACCGGCTGAACGTCATCCTCCAGCAGCCGGCGGGTGACTACCAGCCGGGGCAGTTCGCCTAGCGGCCCGAGGCCGGGCCCTTGGGTTTCCAGGGCCCGAGCCGCGCCCGCAGCCACTGTTCCACCTCGCCCACGTGCGCGGCCGCCGCCGCCCGGGCCGCCTCCGGATCGTGGGCGGCCAGGGCGCGGTGGATCGCCGCGTGCTCGCGGCGGGTGCGGGCGAAGGCCCCCTCCTCCTGGTAGCCGCGCCAGACCCGGGCGCGGAAGGTGCGGGACGACAGGCCCTCCAGGATCGCGGCCATCGTCTCGTTGCCCGCGGCCGCCGCGATCACCCGGTGGAACGCCAGGTCGTGGGCGATGATCTCCTCCGGGTCGTCCGTGGCGTTCATCGCCGTCAGGTGCTTGTCCACCTCGGCCAGCTGGTCCTCGGTGATCCGCGCGGCGGCCAGCGCCGTCGCCGTCGACTCCAGGATCCGCCGGATCTCCAGCAGTTCCACCAGACGCGGGCCGCGCGACAGGTCCGCCACGACCCCGAACGTCTCCAGCAGGTCGCCGGCCTCCAGCTGCGTGACGTAGATGCCGGAGCCGTGCCGGGCCTCCAGCACCCCCAGCACGGTGA
Organism: Streptomyces sp. NPDC094143; assembly: GCF_040303825.1. Lineage (NCBI taxonomy): Bacteria > Bacillati > Actinomycetota > Actinomycetes > Kitasatosporales > Streptomycetaceae > Streptomyces > Streptomyces sp. NPDC094143. The sequence goes on along the minus strand of NZ_JBEOTZ010000004.1, from coordinate 268,921 downwards.
GCGCGCGGATCGCCTCCCGCATCGAACTGCGGGAGATGCCCAGCTGCGCGGCCAGGTCGCGCTCGGTCGGCAGCCGCTGGCCGGGCTCCAGCCGGCCCTCCGCGATCATCGCCTTGATCCGCTCGATGGCGCGCTGCGTCACGGTGCCCTTCTGCGGGGCCGTCTCGTCGTCCACGCCACTCCTCCGATCACAGCGCTTCGGCGCAGTCTAGCCAGCCAAATGGTCCGACCACTATGAGTCCGGAGCGCGGATTCCGTCCGACGAAGGGTGTTTCGGCGCTTGATTGGTCTGATAAGTATGCGGGCATCCGCTGGACCCCCGGCCGACGAAAGGACCTCCGTGTCCCCGACGCCCGCCCGCATCACCGCGGTCGACACCCACGACATCCGCTTCCCCACCTCGCACGAACTCGACGGCTCCGACGCGATGAACCCCGACCCCGACTACTCGGCGGCCTACGTCGTGCTGCGCACCGACGCGGCCGACGGGCACGAGGGGCACGGGTTCGCCTTCACCATCGGGCGGGGCAACGAGGTCCAGGTCGCCGCGATCGACGCCCTGCGCGGACACCTTCTCGGCCGCGACCTGGCCGAGTTGTGCGCCGACCCCGCCACCCTGAACCGCGACCTGATCGGCGACAGCCAACTGCGCTGGCTCGGGCCCGAGAAAGGCGTGATGCACATGGCGATCGGCGCCGTCGTCAACGCCGTGTGGGACCTCGCCGCCAAGCGGGCCCAACTTCCGCTGTGGCGGCTGCTCGCCCAGGCCGAGCCCGAATGGCTCGTCCACCAGATCGACTTCCGCTACCTCACCGACGTCCTCACCCCCGAGGAGGCCCTGGCCCTGCTCCGCCGGGGCCGGGAGGGCGCCGGGCAGCGCACGGCCCGGCTGCTGGAGCGCGGCTACCCCGCCTACACCACCTCACCCGGCTGGCTCGGCTACGACGACGAGAAACTCACCCGGCTCGCCGCCCAGGCGGTCACCGACGGCTTCACCCAGATCAAGCTCAAGGTGGGCGCCGACCTCGACGACGACATCCGCCGCTGCCGGGTGGCCCGTTCGGTCATCGGCCCGGACATCCGGATGGCCGTCGACGCCAACCAGCGCTGGGACGTCGAGGAGGCGATCCGCTGGACCGAGGCCCTCGCCGCGTTCGACCCGTACTGGATCGAGGAACCCACCAGCCCCGACGACATCCTCGGGCACGCGACGATCCGCCGGGCCGTCGCCCCCGTGAAGGTCGCCACCGGCGAGCACGCGCACAACCGCATCGTCTTCAAACAGCTCCTCCAGGCCGGCGCGCTCGACGTCGTCCAGATCGACGCGGCCCGGGTCGGCGGCGTCCCGGAGAACCTCGCGATCCTGCTGCTCGCGGCCAAGTTCGGCGTGCCCGTGTGCCCGCACGCGGGCGGGGTCGGCCTGTGCGAACTCGTCCAGCATCTGTCGATGTTCGACTACGTGGCCCTGACCGGCACGACCGAGAACCGCGTCATCGAATACGTCGACCATCTGCACGACCACTTCCTCGACCCGGTGGTGATCCGGCAGGGTCACTACACGGCGCCCACCGCGCCGGGCTTCTCGGCCGCCCTGCGGCCCGAGGCGCTGGCGCGGTACACGTACCCGGGCGGCGAGTTCTGGGCCGCCGACCTCGACGCGACGAAGAAGGGGCACGCCGCATGAGCGACTTCGAGGGCCTCAGGGCCCTGGTGACGGGCGGTGCGTCCGGCATCGGCCGGGCCACCGCCGACCTCATGGCCGAGCGCGGCGCACAGGTCGCCGTCCTCGACCTCGATCCGTCCCCGGTCGGCAAGCCACTCCTCGGCCACCGCGCGGACGTCACCGACGACACGTCCGTGCGCGCGGCGGTCACCGCGGCGGTCGCGGAACTCGGCGGTCTGGACGTCCTGGTGAACAACGCGGGCATCGGCGCCCAGGGCACCGTCGAGGACAACCCCGACGACGAGTGGCACCGCGTCTGGGACGTCAACGTCGTCGGCATGGTCCGCACCACCCGAGCCTGCCTGCCCCATCTGCGGGCCTCCGCGTACGCCGCGATCGTCAACACCTGCTCCGTCGCCGCCACCGCGGGCCTGCCGCAGCGCGCCCTGTACAGCGCCACCAAGGGCGCCGTGCAGGCCCTGACCCTCGCCATGGCCGCCGACCACGTCCGCGAGGGCATCCGCGTCAACTGCGTCAACCCCGGCACGGTCGACACCCCGTGGGTGGGCCGCCTCCTCGACGCCGCCCCCGACCCGGCCGCCGAACGCGCGGGCCTGGAGGCCCGCCAGCCCACCGGCCGGCTGGTCTCCCCGGCCGAGGTCGCGGGCGCCATCGCCTACCTGGCGAGCCCCCTGTCCGGCGCCACCACGGGCACCGCGCTCGCCGTCGACGGCGGCATGCAGGGCCTGCGACCGCGCCCGGTGGCCCGGTGAACCGGCTCGGCGGCAGCGGCGTCGAGGTCAGCGCCCTGTCCTTCGGCGCCGCCGCCATCGCCAACCTGTACACCGCGGTCGGCGACGAGGAGGCCCACGAGGCCGTGGAAGCCGCCTGGCAGCGCGGCATCCGCTACTTCGACACCGCCCCGCACTACGGCCTCGGCCTCTCCGAACGCCGGCTCGGCGCCGCCCTGCGCGACCACCCCCGCGACCACTACACGATCTCCACCAAGGTGGGCCGCCGCCTCGAACCCGCCGACGGCACCGGCGACGACCTGGCCAACGGCTTCGCCGTACCGGCCACCCACCGGCGCGTGTGGGACTTCAGCGCCGACGGCATCCGCCGCACCCTGGAGTCCAGCCTCGAACGCCTCGGCCTCGACCGGGTCGACGTCGTCTACCTCCACGACCCCGACGAGCACGCCGAAGCGGCCTTCCGCGAGGGTTACCCGGCCCTGGAGAAGCTGCGCGCGGAAGGTGTGGTGGGCGCGATCGGCGCCGGGATGAACCAGTCGGCGATGCTCACCCGCTTCGTCCGCGACACCGACGTGGACGTGGTGCTCTGCGCCGGCCGCTACACCCTCCTCGACCAGAGTGCCCTCACCGACCTGCTGCCCGCCGCCCTGGAACGCGGTACGTCGGTGGTCATCGGCGGCGCCTTCAACTCGGGCCTGCTGGCCAACCCCGAGCCGGGCGCCCGCTACAACTACACCGCCGCACCGTCCGAGCTGGTCGAGCGGGCCCTGCGCCTGAAGTCGGTCGCCGACCGCCACGGCACCACGCTGCGCGCCGTCGCCCTGGCCTTCTGCGCCGCCCACCCGGCCGTCGCCAGCGTCCTCGTCGGGGCCCGTTCGGCTCATGAAGTGCGCGACTGCGCCCACCAGTTCGCCGCCCGGGTGCCCGGCGCCCTCTGGCAGGAGCTGCGCGCCGGGGGCCTGCTGCCCGCCGACGCGCCCGTGCCCGGCGAGCCGCCCGCGAAGGAGCCGTCATGACAGTCGCCCTGCACACCAGGGTCCGCGCCGACCGCGTCGCCGCCTACGAGGCCGCCCACCGCGAGGTCCCCCGGGAGGGGACCGACACCGTCCGCGCCGCCGGCGCCGGCTCCTGGAGGTGGCAGGCCCGCCCGGCCGAGCTGCCCGACGTCGCGCAGGACCACACCGGCGCGGGCGCGGACGCCGGCCTGCCCGTCGTCCGGGAGCTGCCCGCATGACCGTGACCGACGCCCACCACCACGTCTGGGACCTGTCCGTGCGCGACCAGGACTGGATCACCGGACCCGCGCTGCGGCCGCTGCGCCGCGACTTCACGATGAAGGACCTCGAACCCGAGGCGAGAGCCGCCGGAGTGGGCCGCACGGTCCTCGTGCAGACGGTCACCGTGCCCGAGGAGACCCCGGAGCTCCTGGCCCTGGCCGAGGAGCACGACCTGGTCGCGGGCGTCGTCGGCTGGACCGACCTCACCCGCCCCGGCGTCGCCGACGAACTCGCCCGGCTGCGCGAACTCCCCGGCGGCCGCTACCTCAAGGGCATCCGCCACCAGGTCCAGAACGAGCCCGACCCCGAGTGGCTGCTGCGCCCGGACGTCCTGCGGGGACTGACCGCCGTCGCCGCCGCCGGACTGGTCTACGACCTCGTCGTCCTGCCCGGCCGGCTCCCGGCCTGCGTCCGGGCGGCCGCCGCCCTGCCCGAGCTCACCTTCGTCCTGGACCACCTCGGCAAACCGCCCGTCGCCGCCGGCGTCCTCGAACCCTGGGCGTCGCACCTGCGGGCCCTGGCCGCCCTGCCCAACACCGTCGCCAAACTCTCCGGCCTGGCCACCGAGGCCGACCCCGCCGGCTGGACCGTCGAGGACCTGCGTCCGTACGCCGAGGTGGCCCTGGAGGCGTTCGGGCCCGTCCGGCTGATGTACGGCTCGGACTGGCCGGTGTGCACCCTGGCGGGGACCTACGGCGGCATGCTCGGCACCGCGCGCCGGCTGACCGGCCCGCCCGACCACGCGCAGATCCTCGGCACCACCGCCGCCCGCGTCTACGGCCTGTGAACCGGCTCCGCCAGCCTGGTCGGCGGCAGGTACTCCCGCACGTACGTCCGCTCCCAGCAGGCGCCGGTCTCCCGCAGCTCGCGCCAGGTCGTGTAGCGGTAGCGGAACAGCCGGGCGCGCACGAACCGCGGCGGCTCGTCCGGCGGGAACGGCGAGCGGCGCAGCAGCCTCAGCGTGTCCCGGTCGTTCTCCAGCAGCCGCTCCACAAGCCTGCCGAACCAGGGGTCGGCGTAGGCGGGGGAGAGGGCCGCGAACCACATCAGCCAGTCCAGGCGCAGATGGTAGGGCGCGAACTGGCGCGGCCACCGCCGCGGATCACCCGGCTTGCCCTTGAACTCGTACGCCCGCCAGTCGGAGTCCGCTCGCGGCCTGTCGTCCGCGGTGCCCTCGACCACGACCTCGTACCGCACCCGGCTCACGCTGCCGAACGCGCCGTAGGTGTTGACCAGGTGCAGGGGGTCGAAGGAGCGGTTCATCACCTGGCGGCGGGAGAGCATGTTGCGCACCGGCCGGTGGCTGAGGCCCACGAGCAGCGCGGAGACCGCGAGGACCAGCACGACGTACCACAGCGGCGCGTCCGGCACGTCGGGCGCGTCGGCCGGGAAGCGCACCGCCGACAGCGCCAGCACGATCGTGATCCAGTTCAGCCAGGAGAAGTTGCCCGACAGCACCAGCCACAGCTGGGTGACGATCATCAGCGCGGCGGCTGCCGTCGCCACCGGCTGCGGAGTGAACAGCGCGAACGGCACCACCAGTTGCGTGACGTGGTTCGCGGCCGCCTCGACCCGGTGCAGTGGGCGGGGCAGGTGGTGGAAGAACCAGCTCAGCGGGCCCGGCATCGGCTGCGTCTCGTGATGGTGGTCCAGGCAGGTCAGCTTCCGCCAGCACGCGTCGCCGCGCATCTTGATCAGCCCCGCGCCGAACTCCACCCGGAACAGGATCCACCGCAGCAGGAACAGCACCACGAGCGGCGGCGCCACCTCGTCGTTGCCGAGGAACACGGCGAGGAAACCGACCTCCAGCAGCAGTGACTCCCAGCCGAACGCGTACCAGGTCTGCCCGACGTTGACGATCGACAGGTACAGCACCCACGGCACCAGCCACAGCAGCATGCCGCCCCACAGCGGCAGCAGCGCGTCCAGCCCGGCCAGCAGCGCTACCGACACCGCGCAGCCCGTCCAGGCGCAGAGCGCGAAGAAGCGGTCCGAGTAGTGCAGCTGGAACAGGCTCGGCGCCCGCCTGAACGGCACCCGCTCGACGAACCGCGGCACCGGGAGCATGCCGCGCCGCCCGATCAGCGCCCGGAACTGCAGCGCCGCCGTCAGGAACGCCACCAGGTACACGGCGGCCAGCGCCCGCTGGAAGACCAGCCGGGTCAGCCAGTAATCGGATGCGGTGAACCAGTCCACGGCCGTGCGCTCCTCCCCGTGACACGCCGGAGGGCGGTGTCACGCTCCGCGTACCACTGCTCCGGTTGCGTAACCCGAGTGAGCGCAGCAAACAATAGTGAGGAACTGCCCGAAACGGGCCGAGGTGAGCGGGAGGACGAGGTGCGGACACCCACCGGGGCCGTCACCGCGGCCTGCGCGCTCTCCGCCGCGCTCCTCCTCTCTGCGTGCGGCGCCGGCCGCGGCGGCGAGGGCGACGGCGCGACGGCCGCGGCGCTCGTCCTCCAGCCGGCCGCCGACCCCGGACCGGACCCCTTCACGGACTCCACGGCCGAGGCGGGGCCCACCCCGTCCCCCGCCGGGCCCGCACCGCGCACGGCGGGCGGCACCGTCCGCGTCTCCACCGGCCCGCGCTCCCTGTCCGGCGCGACCCCCGGCCTCTACGGCGGCGCCGAGCGGACCGGCAACTGCGACATCGGCCGGCAGATCGGCCACCTCACCCGCGACCGCGCCGCGGGCCGTGCCTTCGCCCGGGTCGCGGGCGTGCCCCCGGAGGCCCTCCCGGACTACGTGCGGGCCCTCACCCCGGTCGTGCTGCGCGCCGACACCCGCGTCACCGGCCACGGTCACCGCGCCGGCCGGGTGACCGGCTACCAGGCCGTCCTCCAGGCGGGCACCGCCGTCCTGGTCGACGACCGGGGCGTGCCGCGCCTCCGCTGCGCCTGTGGCAACCCGCTGCGCCCGCCGCTCGCCCTGGGCGGCACGCCGGCGACCCGGGGCACGCCCTGGCCCGGCTACCGGCCCGGCGAGGTGATCGTCGTGACCCCCGCCCCGCGCGCCGTCACCGACTTCACCATCATCGACCTGGCCGCCCGGACCTGGATCGAACGGCGGCCCGGGCACGACGTGCGCCATGACCGGGCCCTGCCGCCGCCGGTGTGGGCGACCCGGTCCCCGGCACCGTCCGCGCCCTCGCCCGTCCCCCCGGGCGCCTCCCGCACCGCCCCCGGGGCGGACCCGGCCGCCGACCCCGCCCCGCCCCGGGCGGACGGCATCGAACCGCCCCCCGGCGAACCGGCGCCCCGGGAGGCCGACGCACCGGAGGCGGATGACCTCGGCGCATCGGAGCCGGAGGATCTCGGGGTACCGGAGGCGGAGGACCTCGGCGAACCGGACGAGGTCGGCCCCGAAGCCGTCCCGGACGGCCCCGACGTGCCCGACGGGGCCGGGCTGATCCCCGACGAACCGGCCGACGACAGCATCTTCGGCAGCCCCACCGACGTCTTCAGCAACTGAGGGCCGGTCCCGCCAAGCGGCCCGTACACTCGGCACGTCCAGTCGAAGAATCGGACGAATCCTGGCAAGGTGGGCCCATGGCTGATCGGGGAGCGAGCGGCGCCCTGTCACTCCCGGACGACTGGTCCGCCCACCCGGATCCGATCCTCGCGCTCAACCGGATGGGCAGCTTCGACTGGGACCTGGACACCGGCCTGATGCAGATGGACGCGCAGGCCCACGACATCTTCGACCTGCGCCCCGGCGAGTACGACGACCACCCCGAGAGCCTCTCCAGGCGCGTCCCGCCCGGCGAGGCACGCCGCCTGGACACCGTGGTCACCCAGGCCCTGAAGGACGGCAGCGAGAACTACGGCGCGTACTTCCGCATCCGCCGCCGCGACGGCAGCCTGCGCTGGACGCACACGCAGGGCTACATCCGGCGGGACGAGACCGGCCGGCCCCGCCGCATCATCGGCATCGTCCGCGACGCCACCCGGGAGCTCGGCGAGATCGACGCCCTGCGCGAGCAGGCCGACCGGGACGAGGCCCACCGGGAACAGACCAGCGTCGTCGAGCTCACCACGGCCGCCCTCGCCCACGCGCGCACCGTCCAGGACGTCATCGACGTCCTCAAGGACACCCACGGCCTGACCCATCTGGGCGCCACCAGCCTCGTCATGGGCCTGGTCGAGGCCGGCCGCATCCGCCTGGTCGCCGAGGGGCCCGAGGACGCCTTCGTGCCCGGCACCCGGGTCACCCGCATCGACGAGCCCTATCCGATGAGCGAGGCCGTGCGCACCCTCGCCCCGTGCTTCATCGAATCGCCCGAGGAGTTCGCCGAGCGCTACCCGATCCTCTGGCCCCACATCACCGATCTGAACATCACCTCGGCGGCCTATCTGCCGCTCATCGTCCAGGCCCGCCCGATCGGCGCGTTGGGCCTGCTCTACAGCGACCGGCGGGGCTTCACCCCCGAGGAGCGCAACATCCTCGTCGCCCTCGGCAGCAGCATCGCCCAGAGCCTGCAGCGGGCCATGTTCTACGAGCAGGAGATGGACCTCGCCCAGGGCCTGCAGCAGGCCATGCTGCCCCGGACCATCCCGAGCGTGCCCGGCGCCGACGTCGCCGTGCGCTACCGGGCCGCCACCATCGGCGGCTCCGTCGGCCGGGACATCGGCGGCGACTGGTACGACCTGATCCCGCTGCCCGGCGGCCGGGTCGGTGCCGTCATCGGTGACGTCCAGGGCCACGACACGCACGCCGCCGCCGTCATGGGCCAGCTGCGCATCGTGCTGCGCGCCTACGCCGCCGAGGGACACCCGCCGGCCACCGTGATGGCCCGCGCCTCGGTGTTCCTGCACGAACTCGACACGGACCGCTCCGCGACCTGCCTCTACGCGGAGGCCGACCTGTCCACCGGCGTGCTGCAGGTGGTCCGCGCCGGGCACATCGACCCGCTCGTCCGGCTCACCGACGGCTCCTGCCGTCGCGTCGCCGTCCCGGGGGGCCTGCCGCTCGGCCTGTCCGCCGAGTTCGGCCGCCTGGACTACCCGGTGGGCACCGTGGAGCTCGACCCGGGCGACACCCTGCTGCTGTGCACCGACGGCCTGGTCGAGCAGCCCGGTGCCGACCTCGACGACGGCATGCGCACCCTCACCGCCCTGGTCGCCACCGGCCCCGAGGACGTGCGTGACCTCGCCGACCGGCTCATCGACGTGGCCGACGAACGCGGCGGCGAGGACGACGTCGCCCTGCTCCTGCTGCGCCGGCGCGGCCCGGAGGGTCCGCACGCCGGCCACCGTCTCCAGCGCCAGGTGGCCCCCGGCGACCCGGCCGCACTCTCCGAGGCCCGGCACATGATCCGCACCGCGGTCGCCGCCTGGGGCGCCGGCGACCGGGCCGACGAGATCGAACTGGTCGCCGACGAGCTGATGACCAACGCCCTCATGCACACCGAGGGCTCGGCGGTCCTCACCCTGCGGGTGCTCACCGGTTCCGACCGCCGGCTGCGCGTCGAGGTCGAGGACTCCTCCAGCGCCCTGCCCCGCCGCCGTGAGGCGGGCGACTCGGGCGTCTCCGGGCGGGGCCTGCTGCTGGTCGAGCTGCTCACCGACGTGTGGGGCGTGGAGGCCCGGGGCGGCGGCAAGGCCGTCTGGTGCGAGTTCGTGGTGCCGGACCACGACTGACCCCGCGTGGCACTCTGGACCTATGCCGGAACTCCCCGAGGTCGAGGCGCTCAAGGACTTCCTGACCGAGCACCTGGTCGGCCACGAGATCGTACGGGTGCTGCCCGTCGCGATCAGCGTCCTGAAGACGTACGACCCGCCGCTGTCCGCGCTGGAGGGCCACGAGGTCGCCGCCGTACGCCGCTACGGCAAGTTCCTCGACCTGGCCACCGAGAACGGCCCGCACCTGGTGACGCACCTGGCCCGCGCGGGCTGGCTGCACTTCAAGGACCGCCTCCCCGACGGCCCGCCCCGCCCCGGCAAGGGTCCCCTCGCCCTGCGCGTGGCCCTGGAGACCGGCGCGGGCTTCGACCTGACCGAGGCCGGCACGCAGAAGCGCCTCGCGGTGTACGTCGTCGGGGACCCGCGGGAGGTGCCGGGCGTGACCCGGCTCGGCCCGGACCCGCTCGCCGACGACTTCGACGAACGGCGTCTGGCGGAGCTGCTGGCCGGTGAACGGCGCCGCCTCAAGGGCGTGTTGCGCGACCAGAGCCTGATCGCGGGCGTCGGCAACGCCTACAGTGACGAGATCCTGCACGCGGCGAGGATGTCGCCCTTCAAGCTGGCCGCGTCGCTGAGCGAGGAGGAGACCGGGCGGCTGTACGCGGCCCTGCGCGACACGCTGACCGAGGCGGTCGAGCGCTCCCGGGGCGTGGCGGCCGGGCGGCTGAAGGCCGAGAAGAAGAGCGGACTGCGCGTGCACGGCCGCACCGGCGAGCCCTGCCCGGTGTGTGGGGACACCATCCGCGAGGTGTCCTTCAGCGACTCCTCGCTCCAGTACTGCCCGACCTGCCAGACGGGCGGCAAGCCGCTGGCCGACCGGAGGATGTCCCGCCTGCTGAAGTGAGCGGCCCGGCCCGTCACCGGGAGGCCGGGTTCCACTCGAACATCAGGATGGTCGCGTCGTCCCGCAGCCGACTGGTGGGCGCGTCGAGGATGGAGTGGACGAGCCGCCGCAGCGTCTCGGGCGCCAGCCCGCCCGCCGCCGTCGCCCGGATGATGTAGTCGGCGAACTGTTCGAGGCCGAACTCACCGCCGTCGCTGCCCCGGGCCTCGGTCACCCCGACCGCGGGCACCCCGGGCGGGCTGCGGAGCGCGTCGTCCAGCAGTCTCACACCGGGGCGCCCGGCTGCCCGGCGACCGGGGCGGACGGATGGTCAGCTCGGTTCGAGCCGCACCAGGACCTCCCCGGACGCGGAGCGGATCTCGTACCGGACGATCTCGTCGGGGTGCAGGGACGAGCTGGCCATCATCGTGTTCGGCTCGGCGGCGTCTGCGTGCCCGTGCCAGCTGGCGGCGGTCTCCTCGGTGCCGTCCCGGCCGAAGATGACCAGGTGGCAGGCGCGCTCGGCCGTGTCCTTCACCTTGAGCTCGACCTGGCTGCCCGAGGCCTCGTCCGCCGTCGTGACCTGTGCCCACACCCCGGTGCGCACATCGGTCGCGGCGACCGTCAGGAGTTCCTCGCCGCTCCCCTCGGCCATCATCGCGACGCCGGGCACCGACACCGCGAGGACGACCGAGGCGGCCAGCGCGAACACCATGCGCCTGCGGCCGGCCCGGCGCCGGGCCGCCACCTCGGCCAGCAGCCGATCCAGCATGCGCGGGCCGGGCTGGGCCACCGGGTTCACCAGCCGCGGCGTAGCCCGCCGGTACAGCATCAACTGCCGTGCCGTCGGGCCGAACTCCGTCACCTCTGCAGCGCACTTGGGGCACTCCATGAGGTGGTCCTCGAAGCGGAAGGCCTCCGCCTCGTCCAGCACGCCGAGCGCGTAGGCGCCGACGTCGCGATGCCTTTCCAGGGACCTCATGCCGAATCCTCGTGCCGTTGGGTGCGGGTGGGGTTACTCCTTGCTCCCACCGGTACGGACCAGGCAGCGGAATCACTCAAGCCGGTGACACAATCGCAACCAAAGGATTCGGAGCCGTCCGGCCCGCGGATTGGTCGGAGGCCCCGGAAATTCAAAAAAGATGGATCGCGAGGTGTCCCAGGGGCAGTCCGAGCTGCCAGGCGGGCGTCCAGACCTTCGGCCCCTCGTCCTCCCCGACCACCGGAGCACCGCCCGGCACCGCGTTGAGGTCGGGCGCGAGCAGCTCCGTCTCCTGCAGCCAGCGCCAGGCCTCCTCGGCGAGGTCCAGGTCCGGGGCGGTCCGGTCCGACGCCGCCGCCTCGGCGGCGAGCTGCGCCAGCCGCTCGCGCACCCACTCCTGCCACGGCTGGTCGTACGCGGTCAGCGACAGCCACGTCTCCAGCTGGGTCACCACCCGGATGCCCGACAGCTCGCCGTCCGCGTCGGAGAGGAAGATGGTCAGCGCCAGGGCGTCACGCCCCGCGCGGAACTCGAAGGACGTCGGCGGCATCAGATCGCCGGTCCGCAGCAGCTCGTCGGCGATGTACTCCGCGTACAACCACGCCATGGGGACGGTCAGTTCGCCGTCCGAACCGTCCGTGCTCTCGTGACCTCTGTGCAGCATCCCTTCCTGCCTTCCTCCGGTACGTGCGCGTCGTCGGCCGACACCGGGCTCCGGGGCGTTGTCGGCCCCATCCGGAACACGGATAGGAACACCCGATTACTCAACCGGGGTCCTCAGCAAGGCGCTTTACGGAGGCTTGACTCGGCCATGGGTTTCACCGCAGGTCGGCGGCGTAACCCGGAAGCACCCGGCGCAGGGCGCGCAGCGCGTAGTACGCGCGGGACTTCACGGTACCGGGCGGAATCCCGAGGGTTGCCGCGGCTTCCGCCACACTCGCCCCCTGGAAGTACACGAGCACCAGGACTTCACGGTGCTCCGGAGTGAGTGTCTTCACAGCGCGTCGGACGTCGAGCATCGCCGCGGCCCGCTCGGCGTGGTCGGAGCTGACCCGCGCGTTCTCCAGCACCGCGTCGCCGACCTCGGGCGGACGGGCCTGCCGGGCGCGCCGGGCGTCGATCGCGAGCCGCCGCCCGACGGTCATCAGCCAGGGCCGTACGGAGTCGAAGTCGTCGGCGCGCAGGGCCTCGGGGTGCTGCCAGGCGCGCACCAGCGTCTCCTGGACCAGGTCCTCCGCGCGCTGCCGGTCCCCGTCGCACAGGCGCAGCAGGAGCGCGAAGAGGGGCCGGCCGTGCTCCCGCTGCAGTGCGGCGAGCTCGTGCTCGGCGGTCGTCCCGTTCGTGAGAGTGGATCCGGCCGTCATGGCCGTATGCCACCGCAGGGTGCCGCCCGGGCACAGGGCACGTACCCGGCTGTGCGACGGACGGTCGATCGCGTCGGCGAACGGTTCGACGAACGGTCGGGGCGCTCCACCGGGCGGGTGCCGGTCGGGCTGATGAGCGTGTCGGAGCCGCGTGGGGCGCTCCGGGCCTTCTTTCCTGTTTGTGTGTAAATATGACCATAACGCCCACCGTGGGGTGAATGGATGATCGCACGCAGTCGACAGGCGGCCCTGGCCCTCACCGTCGTCCTCGCCGCAGGCGCCGCCTGCCAGGCCCGCAGCCACGAACCGTCCGGCCCCGGCCGCCCGGCACCCTCCGCCGCCGGGCCCCGCGGCTTCACACTCGTCGCCTCCGGCGACGTCCTCCCGCACGACACGATCATCGACCGGGCCCGCTTCGACGCCGGCGGCACCGGCTACGACTTCCGGCCCATGTTCGAGCCGATCCGCTCCGTCGTCTCCGGCGCCGACCTCGCCCTGTGCCACATGGAGACCGTCTACGGCGCGAACGGCGACTACACCGGCTACCCCACCTTCAAATCCCCGCCCGAGGTCGCCCGGGCCCTCGCCGCCACCGGTTACGACGGCTGCTCCACCGCCTCCAACCACACCCTCGACGACGGCGCCGAGGGCATCCGCCGCACCCTCGACGCCCTCGACCGGGCGGGCGTACGGCACGCCGGCTCCTCCCGCACCGAGGAGGAGGCCCGCACCGTGACGGTCCTCCAGGCGGGCCAGGCGAAGATCGCCCACCTCGCCTACACCTACGACACCAACGGCATCCCGCTGCCGGAGGGACAGCCCTGGGCCGTCAACCTCGTCGACGAGGCCCGGATCCTGGCCGACGCCCGGGCCGCGCGCGGCGCCGGCGCCGACGTGGTCGTCGTCTCGATGCACTGGGGCACCGAATGGCAGGACGCCCCCGACGAGCGGCAGCTGGCCCTGGCCCGCGGCCTGACCGCCGCCCGCCCGGACGTCGACCTGATCCTCGGCACCCACGCCCACGTCCCGCAGGCCTACGAGAAGGTCAACGGCACCTGGGTGATCTACGGCATGGGCGACCAGGTCGCCGGCCTGATGACCAACCACCAGGGCGCCAAGGACCCGCGCGGCAACCAGTCCACCCTCGGCCGCTTCACCTTCGCCCCGCCCGTCCGGCCGGGCGGCCGCTGGGAGGTGACCCGGGCCGAGTTCGTCCCGCAGCTGTTCGACGTCGACGCCGGCCGGGTCGTCAACCTCAACCGGGCCCTCGCCCAGGGCGCCGACGTCCGGGCCGTCCGCGACCGCATCCGCGAGGTCGTCCTGAGCCGGGGCGCGGCGCAGGACGGGCTGGTGATGGGGGAGTAGCCCTCACTCCGTCTGCTCCGGCCGGTGCCCGGCCAGCGCCGAGCGCCGGTAGGAGTAGGCGAAGTAGACGACGAGCCCCAGCGCGAACCACACGGCGAAGCGGGCCCAGGTCTGCCACTGCAGGAACGTGATCAGCCAGATCGAGAACACGATCCCCACCACGGGCACCACCGGCATCCACGGCGTACGGAACGTGCGCGGCAGGTCCGGCCGCCGGTAGCGCAGCACGATGACCGCCGTGCACACCACGACGAACGCCAGCAGGATCCCGATGTTGGTCAGCTCGGCCGCCTCGCCGATCGGCAGGAACCCGGCGATCACGGCCGACGCCACCCCCACGATCCAGGTGACCCGCGTCGGCACGTGCCGCGTCGGGTGGGTCTTCGCGAACCACTGGGGCAGCAGCCCGTCCCGGGACATCGAGAACCACACCCGGGTGACGCCCAGCATGAACGTGAACATGACCGTGAGGATGCCGATGATCGCGCCGACCGCGATCACGTTCGCCAGGCCGCTCAGCCCCACCGACTTGAACGCCGTCGAGAACCCGCTCTCCTTGTCGATGTCCTTGTAGTCCTGCATGCCGGTCAGGACCAGGCACGCCGCCACGTACAGCACCATCGAGATCACCAGCGAGTAGATGATCGCCTTCGGCATGTGCCGCTGCGCGTCCCTGGACTCCTCGGCCGCCGTGGACATGGCGTCGTAGCCGAACACCGCGAAGAACACCGTCGCGGCGCCCGTGAACGCCCCGCCGACGCCGTACGGGAAGAACGGGTCGTAGTTCGCCGTGTCGATGTGGAACACGCCGACCCCGATCACCAGCAGCACGACCAGGACCTTCAGGATCACCACGACCGTCTCGAAACGGGCCGCGTTCCTGATCCCGAGGGTCAGCAGATACGCGATGAGCAGACACAGCAGCGCCGCGAACAGATCGACCCGGTGCCCGTCCCCCGTGCCGGGCGCACCGAGCATCCAGTCCGGCAGGTCGGCGCCCATCTCGCCCACCAGGAAGCTGAAGTAGCCGGAGATGCCGATGGCGACCACCGCCACGATCGCCGTGTACTCCAGCAGCAGGTCCCAGCCGATGAACCAGCCGGCGAGCTCGCCCAGCACGACGTAGCCGTAGGTGTAGGCCGAACCGGCCTTCGGGATGAGCCCGGCGAACTCGGCGTAGGACAGGGCGGCCGCGGCGGACGCGACCCCCGCGATCAGGAACGACACGAGCACGGCCGGGCCCGCCGTACCGTTGGCCACCGTGCCGGCCAGCGTGAAGATGCCCGCGCCGATGATCCCGCCGACCCCGATGGCGGTCAGCTGCCACAGCCCCAGGGACCGCTCAAGGCGCGTCCCCTCGGCCGCTTCCGTCTCCTCGATCCGCTCGATGGGTTTGCGGCGGAGAATCCCTTCACCCATCCGGAGCCCGGCCATGCGCCTCACCTCTTCACGAGTGGCAAACGGCTGACAGCGGATCATGATGGCCCAGGCCCCCGCCCGGCGGAAGACACCACGCAGGGAGCGGAACGGAACCGTGGACGCCCTACGGCACCA
This sequence comes from Streptomyces sp. NPDC094143, assembly GCF_040303825.1. Lineage (NCBI taxonomy): Bacteria > Bacillati > Actinomycetota > Actinomycetes > Kitasatosporales > Streptomycetaceae > Streptomyces > Streptomyces sp. NPDC094143. The sequence continues at coordinate 253,460 of NZ_JBEOTZ010000004.1, read as the reverse complement.
CCGTCACCGGCCACCGCCCGGCCTTCACCAGCCGCACCGCCACCGACCCGACGATCCGGTGCCCCGCCTGCTCCGACGCGCCCACCACCACCGCGTCCGCCTTGAGTTCGTCGGCCGCCTTCACCAGGCCGCTGTACGGGTCGCCGTGGAACGTGTGGAACTCCCAGCGGACCTCGAATATCCCCTTGAGCTGCCGGGCCGCGTCCCGGATCTGCGCCACCAGGTCCTCGGCGATCTCGTCGGTCGTCCCGGCCACCGGCGCCCCGAGCGCCGCTCCCGCCGCCAGCACGGGCTGGACGTACACCACGGCGAGCAGCGCGTGCTGCCGCCGGGCGAGCCCCGCGGCGTAGGCCACGGCCCGCCAGGAGGAGTCGGAGCCGTCCACCCCGGCCACGATCACCTTGGGCCCGTCCGTGCCCCGTTCGAACTGAGGGGAGTGCTGTTCGGTCACGCCGCGAGGCTATCGGAGGCCGCGGGTCCGTCCGCCCGCAGGGAGCTTCGAGGGGCGAGAAGGAGCCGCTGTTCCTGAAGTCGACACATGAGTGCCATCGCGGGCACCGGGCGGCCGAGAAGGACCCGGCGGGCCCCATACCCCCGTCGCACCGGGCCCACGGCCTGCTGGGCCGGGTGCCGCAGGGGTCCGCGGTCGCCCTCGGCGCCCTCGCACTGCTCTTCGCCCTGCTCGCACTCGTCCCGCCGCCGCGCACCGGGCTGCGCCCCCTCGACCTGCTGCTCGTCCCGGTCAGCGCCAACGGCCGCCTCCCTCGCCCGGGTCGGTCTCGTCTCCGGCATCGCCGAGGGCTTCGTCTCGGTACCGTCGATGCGAAAGTCGTGGGGAAACGGGCACCCGAAGGGCGGACAGCGGCCCGCCACCACGGCGGGGCTGCCGTCGTTGGCGGCGCTCGGCCTCGACGGAGGGGACGGGACCGAGCCCGCCGACCCCCACGCCGGCCTGCCCGTGGTCGCCGATGTCGGTGTCGGCGGTGAAGCGGTCCAGGGCGGGGCCGGAGCGGTCGCGGGTGAGGGCGAGCCGGTGGTCGCCCGACCAGTCGCCAGGACGGCGAAGACGATGCCGCCGAAGTCGCGGACCACATCACCGCCACCGGCCACGCCGGCGTCAGCGACCGGGGCGAACCGACCGTGTTCGTCACCTCCTGGCAGCTCACCGACAGGGGAGACCCCGAGGCGATGGAACTCGACGAGGACTTCCTCGACGCCCTCGAATACGCCATGCCGCCCACCGGCGGCATCGGTGTCGACCGGCTGGTCATGTTCCTCACCGCGCTCACCATCCGCGAGACCCAGCCCTTCCCCCTGGTGCGCCGCCGCTGACCCGTCCGCCTGAGCCGTCCGGGTGAAACCGTGCCGCCGCACCGGTGTTGCTCAGGTGCGTCGGTCTGCCGCCGGGCGACTGATGAGTCATGAAGAAGGATCAGTTGCTCACCCGACGCGCGGCGTTGATCGCGGGCGCGGGCGCCGTGGGAGCGGCCGCCACGGCCGGAGTGCTCACGGCGGTCACCGGGGAGGCACCCGCCGGGCCCGCCGGCCCTGCCGCCCCGGCGGCGGGGGCCGAGGCCGCCCGCCGCCCGCTCAAGGCCTCCGCGTACCGTCTGCAGCCCCTCACCGGTTACGCCCCACCGCGCGCCGCGCCCCGCCGCACCCTGGTGCGCCGTGAACCGCTGCTGCGGGTGTCCGGCCGGGGCCGGACCATGGTGCTGACCTTCGACGACGGCCCCGATCCCCGCTACACCCCGGCCATCCTGGACGTCCTGGCCGAGTACGAGGTCCGCGCGATGTTCTTCGTGTGCGGAGAGATGGTCGCAGGCGGCAGGCAGGCGCTGGCCCGGATGGCCGAGGAGGGCCACGTCGTGGGCAACCACACCTGGTCCCACCCCCTGCTCACCCGCCTGACCCGCCGCCAGATCCGCTCCCAGATGGAACGCACCAGTGACGCAGTCGAGGAGGCCTGCGGCGAGCGCCCCGCATGGTTCCGCGCCCCCTACGGAGCGTGGAACCGCGCCGCCCTGCGGATCGGCGCCGACCTCGGCATGGAACCGCTCGGCTGGACGCTCGACACGCTCGACTGGACCACCCCGGGCGTGCGCTCCATCGTGCGGCGCGTCGAGAACGGCGCCGCCCCCGGCGTGGTGGTGCTCTCCCACGACGCCGGGGGCGACCGTTCGCAGAGCGTGCGGGCCCTGCGGCGCTATCTGCCCGAACTGCTGGATTCCGGCTACCACGTCACCGTGCCCGTGCGGCCCGGCACGTAGCAGCCGCCGCGGCGGCCTCCGCCCGCCCGGTGGGGAGCGCTCAGCGCACCTCGACCAGGCGGGCGAAGGCCACGACGTTGCCCGCGTACCCCTCCTGCGCGGAGAAGCCGCCGCCGCAGGTGATGACCCGCAGCTCCGCCGCGCCCTTGGATCCGTAGACGCGGTCGCCGGGGAAGTTGTCCTTCTCGAACACCTCCACGCCGTAGATCTCGAACACCGCCGTCTTGCCGTCCTGGCGGAAGACCTCGACGCGGTTGCCCTTCTTCAGGGCCCCGAGGCCGTAGAAGACGGCGGGGCCCTGCTGGTTGTCGACATGGCCCACGACGACCGCGGTGCCCTTCTCGCCCGGGGTGACGGCACCGGTGAACCAGCCCGCCAGATTGGGGTCCTCCGGCGGCGGGGCGCCGACCCAGCCGTCCGGGTCCAGGCCCACGGGGATCATCGGCGCGTCGACCTGGATCGCCGGGATCCTGACCCGGTCCGGCAGGGCGTAGGGCAGGGGGCGCACGGAACCGGCGAAGGAGGCGCCGGGCACGTGCCTCTCCGCCGCTGCAGCCGTGGCCGGCTGCGGCGGGCCCTCGTCGAATTCCCCCGAACCGTTCCGGATGAGCGCGAGGCCGGTCAGCAGAACAAGCGCTATCACGCCCCACGGGGCGCGCTTCCTCGGCCGTGCCTCCTCTTCCGCCTGGGCCAGCTCGGACGCAGACATTCGCCATCCCCTCTCGACGCGGCCGTCGCCGGGTCAATCGCGCATACCAAGACGCTAAGTGCCGTGCGCGAAACCGGCGACGGGGCGGGAGCGAACGGGTGGCCCGGGCACACAAAAGGCTCTGCGGAAGCCGGTCAGGGCATCAGGTGCGCCATCCGAGTTGCCACCCCGAGAGAATTTCCGACGGGCCGTGACCTGCGGCGATATCCCCTCGTGCGGTTTTCCCGCGGTGTCCCCCCTCACCAGGACGGACCATTCCCGAAATGCGCCCACGGGCAAGGCAACTGACTGTCTTTCTGGGAGGCGCTTTCTCGCCGATCGACCGGGGAACGGGTCCCGGGGCGTCTTCCGCGGAGGTTCACATGCGTAACACTCGTGCCCTGGCCGTCGCCGGCGCCGCGGTCGCCGCCCTCGGCTTCTCGGCTCCCGCGGCCGTCGCGTGGGACACACCCAGCAACATCACCGCCCTGCCCAGCGTCATCGCCCGCGGCGGCCAGCTCACCATCACGGTGGACGGCTGCAAGAACGGCGGTACGGCGACGTCCAACGCCTTCTCGCCGACGACCCTCTCGCCCGTCCACGGCGGCTACGACGAGAAGGCGAAGGGCACCGCCACCATCAACCGCAACGCCAGCCCTGGTTCGTACGACATCACGGTCACCTGCAACGGCCGGACCCTGACCAAGCCGCAGGCGTTCAGCGTCATCGGCGGTGTCCGCGGCGGCATCGGCGGCAGCAGCACCACGGGCGCGACCCCGACCGACGTGGCCATCGGCGGCGGACTCGTGGCCGCCGCGGTCGTCGGCGGTGGCGTGTTCTGGATGCGCCGGCGCGCCGAGCGGCGCATCTGATACCCGGCTCTCCCTCCCGACCGGGCCGTCGCCTCGCACATGGACGGTCCTCGCCCCAGGTTCCCCTCATAGCGGGGGCCCGGGGCGAGGACGAGGTGTGCGATAGAGGTGTGCGATAGGGGTCAGCCGGCGTCCTCGTCGGTGCGGCGGCGTGAGAAGTGGTAGGCGGCACCGAGCGAACCGGCGATGAGTGCGGCGCCCAGGCCGATCTCCCTGAGGTCGAAACCGGCGAGCGTGCCGCCCTCACCCGCGTGCACTCCCTTGTGGGGGTGGTGCGTGGGGTGGTGTGTCGGGTGGTGCGTGGGACCGCCCCCGGCGATGGTCAGCCGGGCCGTGCCGCTCGACTCGTCGCACTCGAACCGCACGTCGTAGACGGCGCCGCGCTTGGCGTCCCAGTCGACGACGGCCGTCGCCCGGGATTCCTCGGGCCCGATGGTGACCAGGTCGAAGACCGGTGAGTTGACCGCCGCCTCGCCCTGGCACGCGTCGTTGCGCTCCACGCTCAGCGTGACCTTCCCGCCCGGCGCGACGGTGGAGGGCTCCACAGCGAAGCCGAAGTCGGTCCGCATCGCCGCACCGGCGGCGGGCACGCAGGAGGTGAGGGCGCCGGCGCCCAGCAGTACGGCCGAAGCGACGCGTATCGCGCGCATGGTGAACCTCCGGGTCTCCGAGGGGCAGTCGCGGACCTGTTCCGCTCACGTCACAAATGCACCTCGATGCCCGAAACGCTAAGAAGGCGGACCCCGCGGCGCGATCGCAGTAGTGCGAACGGGTCACACGGAGGGGCCGCTCGGGGGAACACCGCTACCGCGACCGGGGGACCGCGACGGCGTGTCGCGGTCCCCCGGCCGGGGTGCGTGGTGCCCGGGCCCGTCAGTCCCCGACGCCCGGGAAGAGGTTCAGGAACGGGTCCGCCGACGCCGTCACGCCCCGGCTGTAGGGTGCGTCGAAGTCCCAGATGAGGAACAGCAGGAAGGCGATCAGCGCCGAGAACAGCCCGGCGAGGATCAGCTCGCGCGTCGTTCTGCGGATCTGCAGGGCGAAGATCATCCCGATGGTGATCACGGCCCCGGCCATCAGCCCGAACCAGACCACGCCCGGCATGGTCTCCCCGGTCGACTCCGCCCGGGCGATCCGGGCCTGGCTCGCCGCGGTCACCTGGTCGAGGAGGGGCTGGTAGGCCTGCGCCTCGAAGTCCGACTTCGGCTGGTAGTCGGTGACGTCCGCGCGGATCCGCTCGAAGAGCCGGCCGCCGCGCTCGGTGACCTCGCCCTTGTCGGCCATGCTGTCCCACTCGGTGGTGACGACATGGTTCACATAGATCCGGATGTCGTCGCGGATCCGGTCGCGTTCCCCGGCGGGGTAGACCCGGACCCGCTCCGAGATCTCGTGCAGCGCGGTGGCCTCGGCCTGGACGTGGTCCTGGGCGGCGCTGCGCCCTTCCCAGACACCGGCGATCGCCAGACCCAGGACGATGGCGTACACCACGCCGATCCACATCGTCATGTACTCGATGACGTCAGGGGTCTCGCTGGGGTCCTCGTCCTCGGGCGCCCTGCGGTGCCGTACGAGGGTGATGACGACCACCACGGCGCAGGCGGCCAGCATCGCGAGGGTGAGAACAAGCCATTCCGGCAAGAGGTGCCTCCAGGGGTTCAGGGATCAGCGCGCGCGCAGCGCGGCGACGGCGACCACCGCGGGCACCGTGACGAGCAGGACGAAGGTGAGCGGCGACAGTGTGCCGCCGGTCCGCCGGGGCCGCGGCGGCGTGGCGCGGTAGCGCGGGTAGTGCACGGCCTTCGCGGACGGGCCCGGTGCGGGCGTCGCCGACGGTTTCGGTTTCGGGGTCGGGGGCGGCGGGGGCACGGGCCTGGGCGCCGGCCGGGGCGGGGGTTCCACCGGACGTGGCGCGGGGGGCGGTGCCGGCGGCTCGGGCCGTGCCGTCGGGGCCGGTCTCGGCGGCGGGGGAGGGGGCGGGGGCTCGGGAGACGGCGGCGGCGGTGGTGGCGGGTCCGGGCTCGGCGTCGGGGTCGGTGCGGGCGGCGGGGGCTTGGGGGGCGGCGGGGGCTTGGGGGGCGGCGTGCAGTCGGGGGGCGGTGGCGGTGGCGGGCACGGCGGCCCGGTCGGCCAGGTCATGCTGCCGGCGACCGCCACCGCCTCGGTGCCGTCCGGTCCCGTCGAGGCGTACGCGCAGGCATCGGCCACCGCCACCTGGGCCGGTGCTCCGACGAGCGCCCAGGTGAGCGTCGCCAGCGCCAAAGCCCGTGCGGCGAGGGCGGATTGAGTCCATACGGGTCCATGCACGACGAAGATCATGAGCCCTGTGCAGCCGAGACGTGCCGGTGCGCAAGGGGATTGCCCCGAAAGAGGGATGTTCCGGCGGCGCCGGTTTGCCGCGCGGTCCCCCGTGAGGCGTGTGACACGCACCTGTGTGCGGGTGGCGGGCGGCGGACGTCGCGGCTGCCGGGAAGAAATTTCGCCGGCCGTTGAACGCACCGGCCGTCCCCGTGCGTACTCATGGCCGTGCGGCGGCGCAGCAGGGCGCTGCAACACCCTTGCGATTATGGGGAGTTGACGATGAAGACCTCCTGGCGGAGCGCCTCACTCGTGGCGAGCGCCGCGGCGGTCCTGGCGCTGACGACGGCGTGCGGTCAGGACAGCCCACCGGCGGCCAGCCAGAACGTGGGCGCCACGGCCGCGCCCGGGGACTACGGAAGCATCGGCTCGGGCACCGGGAACGGCGCCGCCGGCACGCCGAGCCAGCCGGCCGCCCCGAGCGCCCTCAGCCCGTCGAACCCCGCGGGCAAGCTGTCCGTCTCCACCGCCGAGATCGGCAAGGTGGTCACCGACAGTCTCGGCCTCACCCTGTACCGGTTCGACCAGGACACGGACCAGCCGCCCAAGTCGAACTGCGACGGCGACTGCGCCAAGACGTGGCCGCCGGTCCCCGCGGACGACGCCGAGGCCGGCGAGGGGATCGACAAGTCGCTGCTCGGCTCGGTCACCCGGGCCGACGGCACCAAGCAGCTCACCGTGGGCGGCTGGCCGGCCTACCGCTACGCCAAGGACGTCAACGCCGGTGACGTCAAGGGCCAGGGCGTGGGCGGCAAGTGGTACGCGCTCGCCCCCGACGGCAAGAAGGTGCAGGAGGGCGCGGGCGCCGGCGCCGGAAACGCCGAGGAACTCGGGCTGTCCACCCGCAAGGACCCCGAGCTCGGTGAGATCGTCGTCGACAAGAACGGCATGACGGTCTACCGGTTCAAGAAGGACGAGGCGTGGCCCAAGCCCGTCTCCAACTGCGTCGGCGCCTGCCTGGAGAAGTGGCCGATCGTGGAGCCCGTCGACTTCGCCGACACCAAGGGCATCCAGGAGAAGGGCTACATGATCTTCGAGCGGACCGACGGGAAGGGCAAGCAGCAGACGATCAACTGCTCGCCGATCTACACGTTCGCCGGTGACAAGGCCCCCGGCGACACCAACGGCCAGGGGGTCGGCGGCACCTGGTACGCCGTGCGGCCCGACGGCAAGCTGGTCGGCGCCTCGGAATAGCGGAGCGACCTCCCCAGGGTTCATCTCCTCACCCGACGGCGCCCACCCGGTCCGCCCCTCCGTGCCCGCACGGAGGGGCGGACCGTTGTGCCGTCCTCCACCTGAACGCGTCGAATTCCCGGCACTCCCGCTCTTGCGGACCGGGACTCTCCGGAATGCCCCGGGCACTGATCGTCATATGTTCGAAGGGCAGGCGGAGGGGTATCAATTCGGCACGTGCCGCAGGCAGTGACCGGGAACGGATGGTCAATTTCCGTTTCAGGTCGCTCCCTTGGCGGGCGATCAGTAGCCTCTGCTCGAACACCGGATCGCCTACGCCTTGGAGAGATTGATGGAGCGTCCCGCCTGGGCCCCACGGAGCATCGACATATCGGTGCCCAGCGTCTCCCGGATGTACGACTACTACCTGGGCGGATCGCACAACTTCGAGGTCGACCGGGAAGCGGCCCGCCGGGCCATGGAGTTCATGCCGGGACTCCCCAAGATCATGCAGGCGAACCGGGCGTTCATGCGCCGCGCCGTGCGCTACGCGGCCGGTGAGGGCATAGGCCAGTTCCTCGACATCGGCTCCGGCATTCCCACGTTCGGCAACGTGCACGAGGTGGCGCAGGCCGCCCGCCCCGGAGCGCGCGTGGTGTACGTGGACCACGACCCGGTGGCCGTGGCGCACAGCGAGGCGGTCCTCGACGGCAACGCGGACGCGGCCGTCGTGGCCGGGGACCTGCGCAAGCCGCAAAACATCCTGAGCAGCCCCGAGGTGGAGCGGCTGATCGACCTGAATCAGCCAGTGGCCCTGCTCCTCGTTGCCATACTGCACTTCGTGGAAGACGAGGACGACCCGTACGGGGCGGTGGCGGAGCTGGGCGCGGCGCTCGCGCCCGGCAGCCTGCTCGTGCTCACCCACGCCTCCTACGAGGGGATCCCGCTGCCGCCGGAGCGGGCCGGGGGCGCGGTGGACGTGTACGAGGACATCCGCAACCCGCTGATCATGCGCTCGCGCGAGGAGATCGCGCGGTTCTTCGAGGGGTACGACATGGTGGAACCCGGACTGGTGGCGATGGGGCGCTGGCGGCCCGACACCGCACCGGAGGACGAGGACCCGTACGCGTTCTCCGGCTTCGCGGGCGTGGGGCGTACGGCGTGATCGCGGAACCGGACGGGCCGGAGGACAGACTCCGCCGGTTCGCGACGATCTGGAGCCGGGCGGTCTTCCCGGTGACCTCGACGTCGTCGACCCGGCCGGAGTTCGAGGAACTGCTGCTGCCGCTGGCCCGGCGGCTGAGCGAGGCACTGCTGGCCCGGGCCTTCGACGCCGACACGGGCAAGGCGGTCGGCGCCGCCCTGGTGGACGCGCACTGCACCGACCCCGAGGCGCTCAGCCGCACGCTGGACTGCGTGGACGCCTACCTGGTGCTGTACTGCGGCGGCGACGGCGACCCCGAGGACCTGCGGGCGCGGTGCGCGCGCCTGCAGCACGCGATGGCCGCCGGCTTCGCCCGGGCGCTGCGCGAGCGGACCCTGGCCGAGCAGGAGGCCATCGCGCAGGCCGCCCTCCAGGCGCAGGGCGTGGTCGCCCAGGCCCTGCACGCGAGCGAGGCCCGCTTCCGCGCCGTCTTCGAGGGCGCGGCCATCGGCATCGGCATGGCCGACCTGGAGGGCAACATCCTGCAGGTCAACGGCGCGCTGCTGCGGATGTTCGGTCTCTCCGAGCAGACGCTGCGCAGCCGCAACGTCCGGGAGTGGACCCACCCCGACGACGCCCCGCAGACCTGGCGGCTCTACGACGAACTCGTGCGCGGCGAGCGGGAGCACTACCACCTGGAGAAGGCGTTCCACCGCCCCGACGGGACGGTCCTGTGGACCAACCTGACGGTCTCCCTGCTGCGCGACGCAGACGGCAACCCGCAGTACCAGCTCGCCCTCATGGAGGACACCACCGAGCGGCGGCTGCTCAATCTGCGGCTGCGCTACGAGGCCACGCACGACGCCCTCACGGGCCTGCCCAACCGCACCTTCTTCTTCGAGCGCCTGGAGAAGGCGCTGAGCGCGGGCGAAGGCCAGCGGTTCGGGCTGTGCTACCTGGACCTGGACGGCTTCAAGACCGTCAACGACAGCCTCGGCCACGCGGCCGGCGACCGGCTGCTCGTGGAGGTCGCCGACCGGCTGCAGTCCTGCGCCACCGCGCCCGGCGAGATGGTCGCGCGGCTCGGCGGCGACGAGTTCGTGGCGCTGACCACCGGCCCCGACACCCAGCACGAGGTCGACGAGCTCGCCGCCCGCATCATGAACGCGCTGCTCGCGCCGATCAGCGTCGACGGCCGGGAGCTGACCGTGCGCGGCAGCATCGGCATCGTCGAGGGCCCGGCCGGGGAGCGCAGCCCCGCGGAGGTGCTGCGCAGCGCGGACATCACCATGTACCGGGCCAAGTCGGCGGGCGGCAACCGCTTCGAGCTGGCCGACCCGGAGGCCGACGCCCGCGCCATCACCCGGCACGGCCTGACGACCGCGCTGCCGACGGCGCTGGAGCGGGGCGAGTTCTTCATCGAGTACCAGCCGCTGGTCCACCTCGGCGACGGCAGCGTCCGGGGCGCCGAGGCCCTGGTGCGCTGGCTGCACCCGCAGCACGGCGTCCTCGGCCCGGACCGGTTCATCCCGCTCGCCGAGCACACCGGGCTGATCGTGCCGCTGGGCCGGTGGGTGCTGGAGCAGTCGGTGCGCCAGGCCCGCGAGTGGCGGGCGCTGCGCGGCGGCGTGGAGGCGGGGCCGCTGCGCATCAACGTGAACCTGTCGCCGTGCCAGCTGACGCACCCCGGGCTGGTCCAGGACACGGTCGACATCCTGGAGCGGACCGGCGTCGCGCCGGACGCGCTGTGCCTGGAGGTCACCGAGTCGGCGCTGATCGGGGCCGACGACGACCTGCTGAAACCGCTGCGCCGACTCGCGGAGATGGGCGTCGACATCGCGCTCGACGACTTCGGGACGGGCTACTCCAACCTGGCCAACCTGCGGCGGCTGCCGGTCAGCATCCTCAAACTGGACCGGTCCTTCACGCAGAGCATGCAGCAGTTCCCGGCCGATCCGGTCGACCTGAAGATCGTCGAGGGGATCGTCTCGCTGGCCCACAGCCTGGACCTCGCGGTCACGGTCGAGGGCGTGGAGACCGGCGCCCAGGCCGAGCAACTGCGGATACTCGGCTGCGACACGGCCCAGGGCTGGTACTACGCCCGCCCGGGCCCACCGGAGCGGCTGCACGAACTGGCTCTGGTGGACGCGACGGGGTGACGCGGCGGGCCGCTGCGCGGAGCGGGATCAGGCGCCCAGCCCGCGCAGCAGCAGGGCCAGACCGCCCAGGAACTCCTGGTCGGCACTGACCGTCCGGGCGTGCCGGGCGGTCTCGGTCATGCGGGGGAAGGCGTCGGGCGGCAGGCCGGCGATGGCGAGCGTGCCGTCGCCGGACAGGGGCCCGAGGTGCTCCAGCTGGATGGCGCCGATGACGTACCCGAGCAGGCCCCGCAGCGCGCCCACCCGCTGACCGAGTTCGAACCCCGCTTCCTGGAGCACGCCGAGCACCGCCTCCGACCAGCGCAGCCCGGCCAGGGATCAGTTCCGCAGGTTCGCCGGGTGCCCGGTGTGCCATCTGCACCTGCGGTCCGTGGTGCGCAGGCACGGGGAGATCGAGGCCGCCGGGGTGCGGGAGGTCGTGGTCTTCCACTCGCCCGCCGAGGAACTGCGCGTGCACACCGACGGCCTGCCCTTCGCGGTCGTCGCCGACCCGGACAAGCGGCTGTACGCCGAGTTCGGTGTCGAGTCGGCTCCTCGCGCGCTGCTCAGCCCGCGCGCCTGGGGGCCGGTGGCCGGGGCCGGTGCTGCGCGGCCTGTGGGAGGTCGTCCGGGGGCGTGAGCGGTTCCCGGCGACGAGCCAGCCCGGCGGCAGGCTCGGCCTTCCCGCCGACTTCCTGATCGGCCCCGACGGCCGGATCCTCGCTGCCAAGTACGGCGAGCACGCCTACGACCAGTGGCCGGTCGACGAACTCCTCCGGCTGGCGTCCTCCCGCCGGCCGGCCCCCGGCCGCCCATCCGTGCCCTGACCGCGTCCGGACCGTCCGGGTCCGTTCACCGCTCCAGCAGCATCCGCTGCAGCTCGCGGGCCGCGCGGGGCGGTGCCACGTCGCTGCGGTGGGCCAGGGCGATCGTCCGGTGCAGCCCCGGCCGGGCCAGCGGAGTGACCCGCAGCCCGCGTCCGGACCTGGCCGCCACCATCCGCGGTACGACGGCGACGCCCAGGCCGGCCCGGACGAAACCGAGCACCGCGTCCATCTCCCCGCCCTCCACCGCGAAGTCCGGCTCGAAACCCTCCGCGCGGCACGCGGCGACCGTCAGTTCCCGCAGGTCGTAGCCGTGGCGGAACATCACCAGGCGTTCGCCCTCCAGGTCGGCGACGCGTACCGTCCGCCGTCCCCGGCCCGGCTTCGGCTCGTCGGGGGAGGAGACCACGACCAGGTCCTCCCGCAGCAGTTCCACCGTCGTCAGCGCGGGCGACGGTGTCGGCAGCGGCAGCACGACCAGCGCCAGGTCCAGCGCCCCGCGGGCCAGCTCCCGCACCAGGTCGTGCGAGCCGCCCTCCTCGATCAGCAGCCGGATACCGGGGTAGCGGTCGTGGAAGGCGCGCAGCACGTCCGGCAGCAGGCCCGTGCAGAGGCTGGGCGTGGCGCCGAGCCGCACCCGGCCCCGCCGCAGCTGCACCAGCTCCTGCACCTCGTGCCGGGCCGTGTCCGCGTCGGCCAGGATGCGGCGGGCCAGCGGGAGCAGGGCCTGACCGGCGTCGGTGAGCGTGATGTTGCCCCGCGCGCGGAGGAACAGGTCCGCGCCCAGCTCCCGCTCCAGCGCCTTGATCTGCTGCGACAGCGACGGCTGCGCGACATGGACCAGATCGGCGGCCCGGGTGAAGTGCCGGGTCTCGGCGACGGCCACGAAGTACTGGAGCTGCTGGAACTGCATGCACCCACGATAGCCCCGCTCTATGGAATCAAGCCGGACCATGTCTTGGACCGATCGGCCCGGCGTCCGTAGCGTGCTGTTCATGGCTCTGGCAACGCGGACGGACCGACGGCCGTCCATGGCACGCACCGTGTGGGACTCCACCGTCGGGAAGAAGACCGTGATGGCGGTCAGCGGTCTGATCATGCTGCTGTACCTGGTCGTCCACATGATCGGGAACCTGAAGATCTTCTTCGGTGCGGGCGAGTTCAACCACTACGCGCACTGGCTGCGCACCGTCGGCGAGCCGTTCATGCACTACGAGTGGACCCTGTGGCTGGTCCGCGTCGTGCTGGTGGTGGCCGTGGTCGCGCACGCGGTCTCCGCCTACCAGCTCAGCCGCCGTGACATCAGGGCGCGGCCCGGCAAGTACGTGCACAAGAAGCCACGCGCCTCCTACGCCACGCGCACCATGCGCTGGGGTGGGATCATCCTCGGCCTGTTCATCGTCTGGCACATCCTCGACCTGACGACCGGCACCGTGCACCCCGGCTTCGAGACGGGCCGCCCGTACCAGAACGTGGTGGACACCTTCTCCACCTGGTACGGCAACGTCGTCTACATCGTCGCGATGCTCGCGCTCGGCCTGCATGTGCGGCACGGCTTCTGGAGCGCCGCCCAGACCCTCGGCGCCGGCAGCCGCACCCGTGACCGCGCCCTGAAGGCCGTCGCGAACGTCCTCGCGCTGCTGCTCACGGCCGGCTTCATCGCCGTACCCGTGGCCGTCATGACCGGAGTGGTGAGCTGACATGACCTCGTACTCGGACTACGTCACCGGCGAACCGGCCGTCGACACCAAGGCGCCCTCCGGGCCGATCCACGAGCGGTGGGACAAGCGCCGGTTCGAGGCCAGGCTGGTCAACCCGGCCAACCGGCGCAAGCACACCGTCATCGTCGTCGGCACCGGCCTGGCCGGCGGCTCCGCCGGGGCCACCCTCGCCGAACAGGGCTACCACGTCGTCCAGTTCTGCTACCAGGACTCCCCGCGCCGCGCCCACTCCATCGCCGCGCAAGGAGGCATCAACGCGGCGAAGAACTACCGCAACGACGGCGACTCGATCCACCGGCTGTTCTACGACACCGTCAAGGGCGGCGACTTCCGGGCGCGCGAGTCCAACGTGCACCGGCTCGCGCAGATCTCCGTGGAGATCATCGACCAGTGCGTGGCCCAGGGCGTGCCGTTCGCCCGCGAGTACGGCGGTCTGCTGGACACCCGCTCCTTCGGCGGCGTCCAGGTCTCACGCACCTTCTACGCCCGCGGCCAGACGGGACAGCAGCTGCTGCTCGGCGCCTACCAAGCGCTCAGCCGGCAGATCGCGGCGGGCAACGTGGAGATGCATCCGCGCACGGAGATGCTCGACCTGATCGTCGTCGACGGGCGGGCGCGCGGGATCGTGGCCCGGGACCTGATCACCGGGAAGATCGACACGTACTTCGCGGACGCCGTCGTGCTCGCCTCCGGCGGCTACGGCAATGTCTTCTACCTGTCGACGAACGCCATGAACTCCAACGCCACCGCCATCTGGCGGGCCCACCGGCGCGGCGCCTGGTTCGCCAACCCCTGCTTCACCCAGATCCACCCCACCTGCATCCCGCGCACCGGCGACCACCAGTCCAAGCTGACGCTGATGAGCGAGTCGCTGCGCAACGACGGCCGGATCTGGGTGCCCAAGGCCAAGGGCGACACGCGGCCGCCGAACGAGATCCCCGAGGACGAGCGCGACTACTACCTGGAGCGCATCTACCCGTCCTTCGGCAATCTCGTGCCGCGCGACATCGCCTCCCGCGCCGCGAAGAGCGTCTGCGACGAGGGCCGGGGAGTCGGCCCCGGCGGCCAGGGCGTCTACCTGGACTTCGCCGACGCCATCAGGCGCATGGGCCGGGGGGCCGTCGAGGCGAAGTACGGCAACCTCTTCGACATGTACCAGCGGATCACGGACGAGGATCCGTACGAGGTGCCGATGCGCATCTACCCCGCCGTGCACTACACGATGGGCGGCCTGTGGGTCGACTACGACCTGCAGACCACCGTGCCCGGCCTGTTCGCGATCGGCGAGGCCAACTTCTCCGACCACGGGGCCAACCGGCTGGGCGCGTCCGCGCTGATGCAGGGCCTCGCGGACGGGTACTTCGTGCTCCCGGCCACCATCAACGACTACCTGGCCCGCAACCCCCGCCACGACGACGTCACCGACGAACACCCCGTCGTGCAGGAGGTGCTGGCCGAGACGCAGGACCGGCTCAACCTGCTGCTGTCCGTCGACGGCGACCGCACCCCCGACTCCTTCCACCGCGAACTCGGCGAGCTGATGTGGGAGTTCTGCGGCATGGCCCGCAGCGAGTCCGGCCTGCGCAAGGCGCTGGAGCGCATCCCGCAGATCCGCGAGGAGTTCTGGCGGCGGATCAAGGTGCCCGGCACCGGCGAGGAGTTCAACCAGTCGCTGGAGAAGGCCAACCGCATCGTCGACTACCTGGAGCTGGCCGAGCTGATGTGCCTCGACGCGCTGCACCGCTCCGAGTCCTGCGGCGGCCACTTCCGCGAGGAGTCCCAGACCCCGGACGGCGAGGCCGCCCGCAAGGACGAGGAGTTCGCCTACGCGGCCGCCTGGGAGTTCACCGGCACCGGCGAGGCTCCAATCCTGCACAAGGAAGACCTGGTCTTCGACTACGTCCACCCCACCCAGCGGAGCTACGCATGAAGCTCACCCTGCGCGTCTGGCGCCAGAAGAACGCCGACGCCGAAGGCAGCATGTCCACGTACGAGGTGGACGGTATCTCCGAGGACATGTCGTTCCTGGAGATGCTCGACACGCTCAACGAGGAACTCATCCTCAAGGGCGAGGACCCGGTCGCCTTCGACCACGACTGCCGGGAGGGCATCTGCGGGGCGTGCTCGCTGGTCATCAACGGCGACGCCCACGGGCCCGAGCGGACGACCACCTGCCAGCTGCACATGCGGTCCTTCAGGGACGGCGACACGATCGACATCGAGCCGTGGCGGGCGGCCGCGTTCCCGGTGATCAAGGACCTGGTCGTCGACCGGTCGGCGTTCGACCGGATCATCCAGGCCGGGGGTTACATCACCGCCCCCACGGGGTCGGCTCCCGAGGCGCACGCGACGCCGGTGCCCAAGCCCGACGCCGACCTCGCCTTCGAGCACGCCGAGTGCATCGGCTGCGGGGCGTGCGTGGCCGCCTGCCCCAACGGCGCGGCCATGCTGTTCACGTCGGCCAAGGTCAACCACCTGAACGTGCTGCCGCAGGGGGCGCCCGAGCGGGAGACGCGCGTACTGGACATGGTGGCGCAGATGGACGAGGAGGGGTTCGGCGGGTGCACGCTCGCCGGGGAGTGTGCCACGGCCTGCCCCAAGGGCATCCCGCTGATGTCCATCACCCGCATGAACAAGGAGTGGCTGCGGGCCACCCGGAAGGTCGCCAAGCAGTAGTTCAACCGGCGCACATCCTTCCTCCTGGCACTCGTCACGCGGTGGACAGGCGGCATGGGCACAACAGGGGGCGGCGGCACCGCTCGCCGCCCCCGGCCCGTGACCAGGAGAGAGCCATGACCGGCGTACTGACCGTCGACCGTCCCGCGCAGCCCACGGCCCCCACCCGCTACACCGTCACCCTCGCCCGCACCGAGGAGGACGTCCGTGCCGCGCAGCGGCTGCGGCACGACGTCTTCGCCGGCGAGATGGGCGCCCTGCTGACCGGCGCGGAGCCGGGCCTCGACGTCGACCCGTTCGACGCGTACTGCGACCACCTCCTCGTCCGGGAGGAGACCACCGGCCAGGTCGTCGGCACCTACCGGCTGCTGCCGCCGGAGCGCGCGGCCGTCGCCGGACGGCTGTACAGCGAGGGCGAGTTCGATCTGTCCGCGCTGGACGGGATCCGGCCGCAGCTCGTCGAGGTCGGCCGGTCCTGTGTGCACCCCGGCCACCGCGACGGCGCCGTCATCGGCCTCATCTGGGCCGGCATCGCCCGCTACATGGTCGACCGCGGCCACGAATGGCTCGCCGGCTGCTGCTCCGTCCCGCTCGCCGACGGCGGCACGCTGGCCTCCGCCACCTGGGACCGGGTGCGCGCCAAGCACCTGTCGCCCGAGGAGTACCGCGTCCGGCCGCTGCTGCCCTGGGTGCCGGGTCCCGCGCCCGCCGCCCGTGTCGAACCGCCCGCCCTGCTCCGCGGCTACCTGCGCCTGGGCGCCTGGGTGTGCGGCGAGCCGGCCCACGACCCGGACTTCGGCGTCGCCGACCTGTACGTGCTGTTGCCGATGAGCCGGGTCAACGCCCGCTACCTGCGGCACTTCCTCTCCCTCGTGCCGGCCTGATGAGCGCCTGGCTGCCCACCGCGCCCTGCACGCCGCGGGCCTGCGTCGAGACGCCGGGGGCGGTGCCCGCGCGGGTCGCGGCACGCGCCGTGCTGCGGCTGACGGGAGTCGCCGTGCTGCTCCTCGCCGGGATCGCGCTGCTGCCGTTCGGCGCCCGGGTACCGGCGCCCCTGGTCCGGCGGTGGTGCCGGTGGATCGTGCGGGCCGCGGGGGTCCGGGTCCGCATCACCGGCACCGCCGCCCCGGCCGGGGGACTGCTGCTGGTCGCCAACCACATCTCCTGGCTGGACGTACCGCTGCTCGCCGCGGTGCGCCCCGCCCGGATGCTGGCCAAGAGCGAGGTGCGGCGCTGGCCCGTCGCCGGGGCGCTGGCCGCGCGCGGCGGCGTGCTGTTCATCGACCGCGACCGGCTGCGCGCCCTGCCGGACACCGTCGCCCGGATCGGCCACGCCCTGCGCGAGGGCACGGCCGTCGCGGCCTTCCCCGAGGGCAGCACCTGGTGCGGCCGGGCCCAGGGCACCTTCCGCCGGGCCGTCTTCCAGGCCGCGCTGGACGCCGGGGTCCCCGTCCAGCCGGTCCGCATCGGCTACCGGCTCTCCGGGGGAGCGCCGGGCACCGCCGCCGCGTTCGTCGGCGACGACACCCTGCTCGCCTCGCTGTGGCGGGTGGCGACGGCCCGCGGCCTGCTCGCGGAGGTCGAGGTCCGCGCCCCCATCCCGCCGGGCACCCACCCCGACCGCCGCTCCCTCGCCGATGCCGCCCAGCCCCGCGAGGCGGTCCCGGCCTGGACGCGTACGGCGCTCGTGGCCTGACGCGAGCCGCCGTCCGGGCCGGGGGTCCCAGGGCCGGCTCACTGGCGGGCGCCGTGGGACGGGCGGGTGCACCCGCCCCGCGGCAGACGTGCGGTCGCCTCAGCGGATCCCGGACAGCGTGCGGGACAGATACGGCGCCGTCCGGCTCTTCGCCGAGCGGGCCACCCGGGCCGGCGGGCCCGCCGCCACGATGCGGCCGCCCTCGTCTCCACCGCCGGGGCCGAGGTCGATCACCCAGTCCGCGCCCGCGACGACGGACATGTCGTGCTCGACCACGATCACGGTGTGCCCGGCGTCCACGAGGCCGTGCAACTGGCGCATCAGGACGTCCACGTCGGCCGGGTGGAGGCCGGTCGTGGGCTCGTCGAGGAGGTAGAGCGTGTGGCCGCGCCGGCCGCGCTGCAGTTCGCTCGCCAGCTTGATGCGCTGCGCCTCGCCGCCCGACAGCTCGGTCGCGGGCTGGCCCAGCCGCAGGTAGCCGAGGCCCACGTCGAGCAGCGTGGCGAGGCTGCGCGCCACGGCCGGGGTGTCCGCGAAGAACTCCGCCGCGCTCCGCACCGTCAGGTCCAGCACCTGCGCGATGTTCCGCCCCCGGTACGTCACCTCCAGCGTCCCGGCGTTGTACCGGGCCCCGCCGCAGTCCGGGCAGGGCGCGTACGTGCTCGGCAGGAACAGCAGCTCCACGCTGATGAACCCCTCGCCCTGGCACGTCTCGCACCGCCCCCCGGCCACGTTGAAGGAGAACCGGCCGACGCCGAAGCCGCGTTCCCGGGCTCCGTCGGTGGCCGCGAACACCTTGCGCACCACGTCGAACAGGCCGGTGTAGGTGGCGAGGTTCGAGCGCGGCGTGCGGCCGATGGGCTTCTGGTCGACCGAGACCAGCCGGCCGACCCCCGCCGTCTCCTCGGTGATCTCACCGATGAGCGTGGACTTGCCGGAACCGGACACGCCGGTGACCGCGGTGAACGCGCCGAGCGGGAACGCGGCGCTCACCCCGCGCAGGTTGTGCCGGGTGACGGGGCCCGTCTTCAGCCATCCGTTCGGGGTGCGGACCTCCCGGGTGGGGGCGGGGGAGCGGTCGAAGAGGTAACGGGCGGTGGCCGACTCCTCGACACCGGCCAGGGCGGCCACGGGGCCGCTGTACAGCACCCGCCCGCCGTGCTCGCCCGCGCCCGGGCCCACGTCCACCAGCCAGTCGGCACCGCGTACGACGTCCAGGTGGTGCTCCACGACGAACACCGAGTTCCCGGCGCGCTTCAGCCGCTCCAGCACCGTGACCAGCGCCTCGGTGTCCGCCGGGTGCAGCCCGGCCGACGGCTCGTCCAGCACGTAGACCACCCCGAACAGGCCGGAGCGCAGCTGGGTGGCCAGGCGCAGGCGCTGCAGTTCGCCCGCCGAGAGGGTGGGGGTGGGGCGGTCCAGGCCGAGGTAACCGAGACCCAGTTCCACGACCGGTGCGATACGGGACTTCAGGTCGTCGGTCAGGACCCGGGCCGTCTGCGACGTCGCGTCGAGGAGGGCGGCCAGCTCCACCAGCGGCACGGCCGCCAGCTCGGCGATGGTCCGGCCGCCGAAGGTCACCGCCAGGGCCTCGGGCCGCAGCCGGCTGCCGCCGCAGGCCGGACAGGGGGCACTGGTGAGGAACCGCTCGGCCTTCGCCCGCAGTGTGGGGCTCTTGGAGTCCGCGAAGGTCTTCATCACATAGCGCCGGGCGCTCATGTACGTGCCCTGGTAGGGCCGCTGGATGCGGTCGGCGTCCCGCACCGGGTGGACGGTGACCACCGGCTGCTCGTCGGTGAAGAGGATCCATTCGCGCTGCTCGGCGGGCAGCTCCCGCCACGGCCGGTCCACGTCGTACCCGAGCGCGTCCAGGACGTCCCGCAGGTTCTTGCCCTGCCAGGCGCCCGGCCACGCGGCGATCGCGCCCTCGCGGATCGACAGCGACGGGTCGGGCACCAGCGACTCCTCGGTCGTCCGGTGCACCCGCCCGAGCCCGTGGCACTCCGGGCAGGCCCCGGCCGCCGTGTTGGGCGAGAAGGCGTCGGAGTCGAGCCGCCCGGCGCCGGGCGGATAGGTGCCGGCCCGGGAGAACAGCATGCGCAGCGAGTTGGAGAGGTTGGTGACCGTGCCGACCGAGGAGCGCGACGTGGGTGCCGCGCGCCGCTGCTGGAGCGACACGGCCGGGGGCAGACCGGTGATCTCCCCGAGCTTCGGCGCGCCGACCTGGTGGATCAGCCGGCGCGCGTACGGCGCGACCGACTCGAAGTAGCGCCGCTGCGCCTCGGCGTAGATCGTGCCGAACGCCAGGGACGACTTCCCCGAGCCGGACACACCGGTGAACACGGCCAGCGCGTTCCGCGGGACGTCGACGTCCACCCCACGCAGATTGTGCTCGCGGGCTCCTCGGACACGGACGTACGGGTCGGGGGCGTCATCGGGGTCGTGCATGGGCACCGACTCTAACCGGAGGTGATCGCGGCCAGCCGCCGGTAGGAGTCCAGCAGGGCCTCGCGGTCGTAGGTGCTGGTGGTGACGAGGACCTCCTGCGCCCCGGTCTCCTTCAGCAGGGTCTGCAGCTCGTGCGCGACCTGCTCCTCGGTGCCCGCGATGTGCCCGGCGAGCCCGGCCTCGTAGAAGTCGCGCTCCTTGCCGGTGAGGGTGAGCGCCTCCACGCGCTCGGCGGGCGGCAGGGGCGGGAAGGTGCCGTGGGTGCGCGAGTACGCCATCGACCAGGCCTCCGGGATCAGCAGCCGCCGGGCCTGTTCGGGTGTGGCGGCCACGGCGACCGTGCCGGAGACGACGACGTACGGTTCCGGCGCCCAGGGTGAGGGACGGAAGTGCTCGCGGTAGTGGTCGATGCCGCGCCGCATCTTGTCCCGGTCGCGCAGGTCGCCGATGACCAGGGACAGACCGAGGCGGGCCGCGATGCCGGCGCCCTCGCCCATGGCCAGGACGAACGGCGGCACGGTCAGCCCTTCGGCCGGGCGGGCGCGCACCCCGGTGGGGGAGGTGCCCCGGAACCAGCCCAGCAGCTCCCGCAGCTGCGCCTCGAAGTCCTCGGCGTCGCCCTTGTCGCGGCCGAGGGCCTTGCGCACCCCGTCCGTGAAGCCGACGGAGCGGCCGAGGCCCATGTCGATCCGCCCGGGGAAGAGCGACTCCAGCACCCCGAACTGCTCGGCCACGACCAGCGGCCGGTGGTTGGGCAGCATCACCCCGCCCGTGCCGACCCGGATCGTGCGGGTCGCGGCCGCCACCGCCGCGGCCAGCACGGTCGGCGCGGAACCGGCCACCCCGGGGACGCCGTGGTGCTCCGACACCCAGACCCGGTGGTAGCCGAGCGCTTCCAGTTCCCGCGCCAGCCGCACCGTGTCGCGCAGCGCCTCGGGGTGGGTGTGCCCCTCGCGGGTGCGGGAGCGGTCGAGGACGGACAGGCGCACGGGTTCCATACGAGGTTCTACGCCGCACGGGGCCGCCGGTATTCCGTCGCCGCACCGGCAGCACCGCCGGAAATTCGGATGACCGCGTTCGCCCAGGTCACGACAATGTCCGGGTACCCGGAAGCGAAAGGCGGCCGCCCGTGACCGTCCCCAACGTCCTGCTGTGCGGCATCGTCGGATCGACCGCCTACGGACTCGCCCGCGAGGGCTCCGACATCGACCGCCTCGGCCTGTTCGCCGCGCCCACGGCCCAGCTGCACGGCCTGCACCGGCCCAGGGAGTCCCACGTCAGCACGGCACCGGACCGCACGCTGCACGAGGCCGCCAAGTGGTGCCGGCTGGCGCTGGGCGGCAACCCGACGGCGATGGAGCTGGTGTGGCTCCCTCAGGACCTGTACGAGGTGCGGACCCCGCTCGGTGACGAGCTCATCGGCATACGGACCGCGTTCCTGTCCGCCCGGCGCGTCCGGGACGCCTATCTCGGTTACGCCACCCGGCAGTTCCGGCGGCTGGAGGCCCGCGGCGACGGATCGTTCTCCGCGGACACCCGCAGGCGCACCGCGAAGCACGCGCGGCACCTGAAGCGGCTGTGCGAGCAGGGCCTGCAGCTGTACACCACCGGGCGGCTGACGATCCGCGTCGAGGACCCGGCGGAGTACCACGCCT
Organism: Streptomyces sp. NPDC094143; assembly: GCF_040303825.1. Classification (NCBI taxonomy): domain Bacteria; kingdom Bacillati; phylum Actinomycetota; class Actinomycetes; order Kitasatosporales; family Streptomycetaceae; genus Streptomyces; species Streptomyces sp. NPDC094143. Next base: position 231,800 of record NZ_JBEOTZ010000004.1, on the reverse strand, counting down.
TCGGCGAGCGCGTCGCCGCCGACCCGTCGGCCGCCGAGCCGCTGCTGGAGCGGTACGTGGACGCCTTCCGGGCGGGACCCACGGTGCTGCCGGACGAGCCCGACGAGGCTCCCGTGGAGGCCTGGCTGCACCGGGTCCGCGCGCGGTTCTACACGGCGGCGGGCTCAGCCCTCGGGGCGTAGCAGGCCGCGCTCGTAGGCCCTGACCAGGTGCTGCGGGACGAGGTGCCGGACGCCGTCGACGGTGACCGGGACCAGCGCCGGCGTCGCCGCCTTCCACTGGGCGCGGCGGTGACGGGTGTTGCTGCGGGACATCTTCCGCTTCGGGACAGCCATGGGACTCCTCCTCGGGTGGACGGCACCGAGGACGCTACATGAAAATGGATCCCATTAACAACGTGCGTCCCCGTGCCGTCCGGCCGCCGTCCCGCGCGGTGTCCGTGTCAGTCGTCGGCGCCCACGAACATCCGCACCTCGAACGCCTCGCGCGTCCCGGCCTCCTCCGCCGGCCCCTTGTCGAGCACCGTGCCGAGCCAGCCCAGCAGGAAACCGGCGGGGATGGAGACGATGCCCGGGTTCTGCAGCGGGAACCAGGCGAAGTCCGCGTCCGGATAGAACGAGCCCGGGGTGGCGGAGACCACCGGGGAGAACGCCGCGAGCAGGACGGAGCAGAGCAGGCCGCCGTAGAGGCTGAGCAGGGCTCCCCCGGCCGAGAAGCGCCGCCAGAACAGGGTGTAGACGATCGTCGGCAGGATCGCGGACGCGGCGATGGCGAAGGCCAGGAAGGCGAGCGTCGCGGTGTTGGCGCCCCAGGCGACCAGGGCGAGCAGGATGCCGAGGATCCCGATGACCGCCCCGGACAGCCGGGCCACGGTCAGTTCCTCCGTCTCGGTCGCCCGGCCCTTGCGGATCACCTCGCTGTACAGGTCGTGCGCCAGGGACGAGGCCGCGGCCAGGGTGAGACCGACCGCCACGGCCAGCAGGGTCAGATACGCCAGGCAGGTCAGCAGCGCGGTGAGCACACTGCCGCCCAGCTCGTGGGCGAGCAGCAGTACGGCGGAGTTGCCGGTGCGGTCGGTGCTGACGATGGTCTCCCGGCCGAGCAGCGCGGTGGCGCCGAGGCCGACGATGCCGGCGCCGAAACAGACCGCGCCCACCAGGCCGACGGCCCACAGCACGGAGGAGCGCAGCACGCCGCTCCTGCGCGGGGCGAGCAGGCGCATCAGCACGTGCGGAAGGGCGGCGAGACCGAGCACGATGGCCAGTTCGAGGCTGAGGAAGTCCAGCTTGTTGCTGACGGTGCCGCCGTAGCGCAGTCCGGGTTCCAGGAAGCCCGGCCCGGATCCGCTGCGCTCGGACGCCCGCTGAAGCAGCGCGCTCGGGTTCCAGTCGAAGTGGTACAGCACCCAGCCCGCGGTGAACAGCACGCCCACCACCAGCATCACGGCCTTGCTGATCTGGATGACCGTCGCGCCGGGCATGCCGCCGAGGGAGGCGTAAAGGATCACGAAGGTGCCGATCACCACCACGCACAGGGTGCGGGTGGTGCCGCTCGGCACGCCGGTGAACTGCGTCAGCAGCGCCACGCTGCCGACGAGTTGGGCCACCAGGTAGAGCGTCGCGATGACCAGGACGCACACGGCCAGGGCGACCCGCACCGGCCGCTGCTGCCGGGGCAGGCGCAGCGCGACCGTGTCGCCGAGCGTGAACCTGCCCGTGCGGTGCAGGGGTTCGGCGATCAGCAGCAGCACCATCATCCATGCCACGGTGGTGCCGCCCAGGTACATCAGCCCGTCGTACCCCGTCAGGGCGACGAGTCCGGTGCTGCCCAGCAGCGTCGCCGCGGAGAGGTAGTCGCCGCACATGGCCAGGCCGTTGCGCAGCGGCGACATGGCGCGGTTGCCGAGGTAGAACTCGCTGATCTCGTCCCGCTGCGGAGCCGTCAGCAGGGCCGTGAACAGGGTGATCACGACCACGGTCAGGAACAGGACGAACGTCAGCTGCAGGCTGCGGTCGTCGATGGCGGCGGCGGTCACCACGTGCGGAACCCCCCGGTGCCCGGCTGGAGCGGGCGGCCGGCCCCGTCGGTCCGCGCGGCGGACCGGGCGCGACGGCTCTGGTTCTCGTGCTGCAGGCGGGAGCGCAGGCCCCGGGCGAGCGGGTCGACCCGGGTGCGCATGTGCCGGACGTAGCACCAGGCGGTGACGCCAATGACGGCGAACTGCCCCAGGCCGAGCCCGAGTCCGATCGTGAGACGGCCGAACAGGGGCTGGTTCATCACCGCGGGGACGAAACTCGACAGCAGTACATACAGCAGGAATCCGCCGACCGAAAGGATCGTCGCCCTGATGCCGAACCGGCGCTGTGCGCGACGCAGAGAGTGAAATTCCGGATGGTCGGATACGCGGGACCGCGGAGTATGTTCGACGGGCGAATGCGGAAAGGGGGGAGTGTCGTCCCGCCGCGGTGGAAATTCGGGCACAGGCGCACCTTCTTCGCTGCTTCGTGCCCCGCACTCGACCCCGTCGAGTCAGCGCCGCGCCCGGCTTTTCGCGCAGGGTGGAGGGACGCCGGGGACACTGTGGGGGTGCGGGCTGTGTGGGGGGTTCGTGAAACCGGGACGACTCGCTGCCCGGAAACACGTATACGGCCTGGGGATCGGTGTGGAGATCCCCGACCAGCCCCGGCCACGGGTGGTGGCGAGGCTGGAAGCGGAGTATGTCAGTGCCGTGCTTGAGCCATCAACTGTGCCGATGAATGGCCCCGCGCGCATGGCTCGTTCACGCCTGGTCGCGAAACGGACGATCCCGCGACGGCCTGCGGGAAAAGGCAGAGCGGCGAGTGATCCGGATCGCTTCTCCGGCCAGGCTGGCCGAAATGCGCCACCGGCTCGGCCTGGTGCGGACCGACGCGGCCGGGGGGCGGGGACGGCGGCCGGGGGCCTAGGCTGGGCTGCGTGAACGACGATCGCAGCAAGGCCCCGCTGGCCGTCTTCGACCTGGACAACACCCTCGCCGACACCGCGCACCGGCAGCGCTTCCTGGAGCGCAGGCCGAAGGACTGGGACGGGTTCTTCGCGGCGGCGCCGCAGGACGGGCCGCTGACCGAGGGCATCGCGCTGGTCGGGGAGAGCGCCCGGGACTGCGAGATCGTCTACCTCACCGGGCGGCCCGAGCGCTGCCGGCGCGACACGCTGGACTGGCTGGCCGCGCAGGGGCTGCCCGAGGGCCGTGTGTACATGCGGCGGGACGCCGACCGCCGGCCCGCCCGGTTCACCAAGCTGGAGATCCTGAAGCGCCTCGCCCGCACGCGCGAGGTGCGCGTCCTCGTCGACGACGACGAACTGGTCTGCGAGGACGCCCGGCGCGCGGGCTTCACCGTCGTACGGGCCGACTGGGCGGACCGGTCCGCCGAGATGAAGGCGGCGCAGGAGCGGGAAGGACGCACCTGAGACCGGGACCCGTGCGGTGGACCGGCTGCGCTACTCGGACCCCTCCAGCCGGAAGCCCACCTTGAGTCCCACCTGCCAGTGCGCGATCCGGCCCTCCTCCAGCTGGCCACGCACCTGCGTCACCTCGAACCAGTCCAGGTTGCGCAGGGTCTGCGAGGCCCGGTCGATGCCGTTGCGGATGGCCTGGTCGACGCCGTCGGGCGAGGTGCCGACGATCTCCGTGACCCGGTAGGTGTGGTTCGACATGCCGCTGCTCCTCCGTGAGTGACCGGTGTGCCACGCGTCACTCCACCGTGCCCCACGCGACGGCGAAGCGCGAGACGTCGTCCCCGCCCCGCCGCCGTCCAGGAACCCTCCGGTGTCAGCGCGCCACGCTCAGCGACAGCGCGAACCGGCCCGCGTCGTCCGTCCACCAGTGCGCCAGGTCCAGCCCCGCCGCGGACAGTTCGGCGCGCACGCCCTGCTGCCGGAACTTCGCCGAGACCTCGGTGCGCAGCTCCTCGCCCGCCGCGAAGTCGACGGCGAGGCCGAGCGCCGGCACCTTCACCGTCTGCGCCGTACGGGAGCGCAGCCGCATCTCGATCCACTCGTGCCCGGCGTCCCACAGGGCCACGTGGTCGAACGCGCCGGGCTCGAAGTCGGCGCCCAGCTCCCGGTTGATCACGGTCAGCACGTTCTTGTTGAACGCGGCCGTCACCCCGGCGGCGTCGTCGTAGGCCCGGACCAGCACCTCCTCGTCCTTGACCAGGTCCGTGCCGAGCAGCAGGGCGTCGCCCGGGGCGAGCAGGGCGCGCACGGAGGCCAGGAACGCGGCGCGCTCGGCGGGCAGCAGGTTGCCGATGGTGCCGCCGAGGAACGCCACCAGCCGGGGCCCGGGCGTGTCCGGCAGCGTCAGCTCCGCCGTGAAGTCGGCGATCAGCGCGTGCACGTCCAGCCCGGGCCGCTCGGCGGCGAGCGCCTGCCCGGCCTGGGTGAGGGCACTGCCGCTGACGTCGACCGGGACGTATGTGCGCAGGTCCGTCAGGGCGTCCAGCAGGTGCCGCGTCTTCTCGGAGGAGCCGGAGCCCAGCTCGACCAGGGTGCGGGCGCGGGTCGCCGCGGCGATGGCGCCGGAGCGGGCGAGGAGGATCTCCCGTTCGGCGCGTGTCGGGTAGTACTCGGGCAGTCCGGTGATCTGCTCGAACAGGTCGCTGCCGTGCGCGTCGTAGAACCACTTGGGCGGCAGCGTCTTGGGGCGGCCGGTCAGACCCCGGTGGACGTCGGCGCGCAGCGCGGCCTCCGTGGCGTCCCCGGGCAGCGTGCGGGTGAGGTGGAACGGGCTCACGTACGGGGCTCCTTCGAGGATGGCGCGAGGGGTTCGGCCGGCTCCTTCAACGGGGTGAGCAGCACGTCCGTGCGGCTGGCCGCGAGGAGCGTGCGGTCGGGGACCTCCCGCCAGTGCGGGTCGTCGTCGTAGGGCTCGGAGGCCACGACGGTGCCGCCGCCGGGCCGGGTGAGGTACCACAGGGTGTCGCCCCAGGCGGTCGCGGTGACGGTGTCGCCGTTGGTGAGCAGCAGGTTGAGGCGGGAGCCGGGGGCCGCCGCCGCGACCTCCAGCACCGTGTCGGCCAATGCCTGGCCCTCCTCGTCACCGCCGCGCAGCCTTGCCAGGACCAGCGCCCAGACGAGCGCCGAGTCGTTGCGGGCCTCCAGCGACAGCAGGTCCTCGTGCGGCAGCGTCCGGGACAGCGCGGCCAGGGAGCCGGGCCAGCTCCGGACCGCACCGTTGTGGCTGAACAGCCAGGCCCCCGCCGCGAACGGGGCCGCGGCGGCCTCCGCGTCGGCGCCCGACAGGGTCGCGTCCCGCACCGCGGCGAGCAGCGCGGTGGTCCGCACGACCCGGGTGAGGTCGGCGAACGACAGGTCCGCCCAGATCGGCCCGGCCCGGCGGTAGCGGGCCGGCACCGGGTCTTTCTCCGCGTACCAGCCGACGCCGAAACCGTCGGCGTTGACCGTCCCGTACCGCTGGTGCCGGGGTGCCCACGACTGCCGGTACAGCGCGTGCGGGGGCTCCACCAGGAACCGGCCGAGCGGCTCCTCGGGTCCCACATAAGCGATGTGACGGCACATCAGACGTCCTCCGAGCGGGCCGTGCGGAACCCGGAGAAGATCTGCCGGCGGATCGGGTAGTCCCAGTTGCGGAACGTGCCCCTGCAGGCCACCGCGTCCACGGCGAACGAACCGCCGCGCAGCACCTTGTGCTCGGGCCCGAAGAAGACCTCCGAGTACTCCTTGTACGGGAACGCCCGAAAGCCCGGGTAGGGCAGGAAGTCGCTCGCCGTCCACTCCCAGACGTCGCCGATCAACTGCCGTACGCCGAGCGGCGACTCGCCGGCCGGGTAGCTGCCGGCGGGGGCGGGGCGCAGGTGCCGCTGGCCGAGGTTGGCGTGCTCGGGGCCCGGGTCGGCGTCGCCCCAGGGGTAGCGCGTGGAACGGTCGCCGGCCGGGTCGTGGCGGGCCGCCTTCTCCCACTCGGCCTCGGTGGGCAGCCGGCGTCCGGCCCAGCGGGCGTACGCGTCGGCCTCGTACCAGCACACGTGCAGCACGGGCTCGTCGGGCGGGACGACCTCCGTGACGCCGAAGCGGCGCCTGAGCCACTGCCTGCCGTCCCGCCGCCAGAACAGCGGGGCGCCGATGTCGTGCCTGCGGATGTGCGCCCAGCCCGTTGGCGCCCACCAGCGGTGGTCGGTGTACCCGCCGTCCTCGATGAACGCCTGGTAGGCGGCGTTCGTCACCGGCGTGGTGTCGATGAAGAAAGGCGCCACCTCGCGCCGGTGCGCGGGGCGTTCGTTGTCCAGGGCCCACGGTTCGTCGGAGGTGCCCATGGTGAAGGGGCCGCCCGGCACGAGGACTTCGGACGGGCCGGTGAACAGCGGCACCGGCTCCGGGTCCGGGGCGGTCAGGGCCTGTGGACCGGTGCGCAGCTGATGGGTGATCAGCATGGTCTCGTCGTGCTGCTGTTCGTGCTGGGCGATCATCCCGAAGGCGAAGGCGGCCTCGGTCAGCCGCGTCCCGTGGAGGGCGGCCTTCTCCAGCACGTCCAGCGCCCGGGCGCGTACGTCGGCCGTGTAGCGGCGGGCCTCGGCGGGGGAGAGCAGGGGCAGTTTCGGCCGCTCGGCGCGCGGGTGCTCGAAGGCGTCGTAGAGGCTGTCGATCTCGGGCCGTATCGCCTCCTGCCCGGCGACGGCCCGCAGCAGCCACTGCTCCTCCTGGTTGCCGATGTGGGCGAGGTCCCACACCAGCGGCGACATCAGGGGTGAGTGCTGCGCGGTCAGGTCGGGCTCCTCGACGCAGCTGGTCAGCAGTGTGGTGCGGTCGCGGGCGACGATGAGCGCGGCGACCGCGCGCGAACGCAGTGCCTCCGGATCGGCGGCGCCGCCGTCCGTGGCGACGGCGGGGGAGAGGTCGGTCATGGGCGGAAGTCCTTCTCGTCGGCGCGACCGTCCGTGCCGCGCTGTCGGTCGAGCAGGTCGTCGGCGGGGCAGCGGCCCAGGACGACATGGCGGTCCAGGAAGGCGGTGACGGCCTCGACGACCCCGGGGGCGGCGCCCAGCCGGGGCAGGGCGTCCAGCGCGGTCGTGAAGCAGGTGACGGCCACCTCGCGCAGTTCGGCGTCGGCCAGTCCCGAGCGGGCCGCGTCCAGCCACAGCGGGTTGTGCGGCGCGGGCAGCCCCAGTGTCCGTTCGGCCAGCGGCTTCACGGCCCGGTAGGCGGTCTCGGTGGCCTCCGGGTCGTCGAACAGCGCCGCGACCACCGCCAGCGGCACGATCCAGCCGTCGTCGCCGGGCTGCGCGTCGATCATGCGCAGTTCGAGATGGCCGCGCGGCCTGACCGGCGGAAACAGCGTGCTGACGTGGTAGTCGAGGTCCTCCCGGGTGGGCGGGCGGGGCGCGCCGGTGCGGATCCACTCGCGGAAGGTGAGCCCGTCCGGGACCTCCCACGGCGCGCCGTCGTGCCGTACGCACATCACGGGGGCGTCCAGCACGTGCCGGGCCCAGGCGCCGCGCGGGTCGGCGTCCAGCGGCGGGCCGCCCGCCCGGCCGGCGCCGATCCTGGTCCACAGCAGCTGCCGGGTCGACAGCCAGCCGGTCGGCCGGTGGCCGGCGAGCGGGGAGTTGGCGAACGCCGCCACCAGGACCGCGCCCAGGTGGTGGGCGAGCCACCAGCGCCGCACATGGCCGAGGGGGCCGGGCTCCTCGTGGCCGGCGTCCAGGCACACCTGCACGGAGGCCGAGGTGCACATCATGGCGCGGCCGGCGGGACCGTCGCGGTCCAGGCAGGCCTCCATGGCGTCGTAGCGCGGCTCGCGCAGGAACCGGCGGGGTTCGTGCCACGGATCGTGGCCGAGGCCGACGAGGGCGAGACCGTCCTCGCGCAGGACCGCGCGGACGGCGTCCAGATCGGCGGAGACGGTGCGGACGACCTCCGTCAGGGAGGCGGCGGGGGGCGAGCTCAGCTCCAGCTGGCCGCCGGGCTCCACGGTGAGCGCCGACCTCAGGGGCAGGGTCCGCAGTGCGGCGTAGGCCGCTTCGAGTCGTTCGGGTGTGACGGGGAGCTGCGGTGCGCGCAGCTCGTGGACGAGCCATTCCACCTCGACACCGAGGCGGCGCGGCGGGCCGGTCTTGAAACAGATGCCGCGGACCAGGGCCTCGACCTCCGCCTCGGACAACAGGGTGCGTGGCTCGGTACAGCCACTTGTCGCATCGGACATGTCGGGATCCTCCTGAGATTCCACCATGCCACCGGTCCGGGCTCTTCGGCGGCCCGGGCCGGGATCACTCGTTCCACCCAAGACGTTCGAGCCGCTCGGCACAAGGGGGCGAATCGGGACGTTCTGGTTCCGTCACGGGGGGCGGTCGTGCGTTCTGCGGTGCTTTCCCGGCGTTCTCCCGGCCACGGAAATCGCGTTGCGCCGGGGTTCGGCGTCGGCCACGATGCCGTCGTGAGCACGACAGAACCGGCCGCGCGGCACGCGGTCACGGCGCGCACGGGGGTGGCGCCGTGAGCGCGCGGCTGCGCGGTATCGCGCGGGATCCGGGCGGATCGTCGCGGCGGGGCCTGGCCGCGCCCCGGGCGGGCGCGAGGTCTCCTGCGCGGCGCCGGTGCGGGCGGCGCGCGAGGGCACGCGGGTCCACGGGCCGGAACCGGTAACGGTGTCCGCCGTCCGGGTGACGCGCACGCTGGTCGAGGTCACCGGCGGGAGCGGTCCGGAGGCCGCCAGCCGGCTGGGCGGACCCGTGGCCGTGCTGAACTCCGCCTCGGCCGTCCCGGCGAGCTCTCGACTTCGTTCGAGCAGGGAGGTGCCCCCATCCCGGGCGGCGGCTGCCTCAACGGCGCCCGGGCACGCGCCCCACGCGGGCGTGGTGCTCCGCGACGACCCGGCGCAGGGGGCGGGGGCGCTCGGGGCTGCTGGGGCCCGGCGAGCAGTTCGCGGGCATGTTCGAGCACGGGATGTTCCGGGTCCTGGACCGGACGAACGACCGCGGGGTGCTGGGCGCCTTCGAGAAGGTGCTCGGCACCGCTCACGCGGACGGCCCGGGCCCCGCCGAGGCGCTCAGCTCCAGCCGTAGCGCTCCTGCAGCCGGCGCCTGACCGCGTTGAACCGCATGCGGTCCAGCGCGCAGGCCTCCCGGCGCATGCCGTCCTCGTGCAGGCGCAGCACCCGGTCGACGTCGACCCACGACTCCCGGCCCGACCGGTCCCAGGGGCCGCTGCCGATCGGCACCCACTCCCGGTCGCCGTCGTGCCGCTTGCTGGACAGCCGTACGGCGAGGAACGTCCCGGCCGGCTCGCGGGCGACGACGAGCACGGGCCGGTCCTTGCCCCGCCCGTCGTTCTCCTCGAACGGCACCCACGTCCAGACGATCTCGCCCGGGTCGGGGTCGCCGTCGTGGGCGGGCGAGTACTCCGTGCGCACCCGGCCCACCTCGCGCGGGTCGGCCTGGACGGTGGCGGAGGGGCCGTGGCGGCCGGGGACGTTCTCATCCGGAATCGCGGTCACGGGGGCACCCTAGAGGCTGCGTCCGCGACCACGCCCGGCGGGGCGCTCGTCGTCCACCGGCGCCCTTCCCGGCCGTGCGTCGAGCGGCGTGCGGCACCCGGCGCCCAGGAGCGCTCAGGCCGCGGCGGAACGGACCGTGACCGGCGGCGACGGCCACTTCTCGGACCAGCGCAGCTCCGCCTCCAGCTGCGCGGCGACCTGCACCAGCAGCGGCTCGCTGTTCGCCGGGCCGAGCAACTGGGCCCCCACGGGCAGGCCGTCCGGCGTGAAGCCGGCGGGCACGTTGATCCCCGGCCAGCCCAGCACGTTCCACGGCCAGGCGTACGGGCAGGCGGCGATCATCGCCCGGTCGGTGGCGAACCCGCTGAGTTCCAGCAGGGCGCCGATGCGGGGCGGGGGAGCGGCGGTCGTGGGCGCGAGGACGACGTCGTAGGAGGTGAAGAACGCGCCGATACGGCGGTGCAGCACGGCCTCCGCCCGCCGCGCCGCCCTGAGCGGGGCCCCGCCGAGGAGCCGGCCCAGCCGGGCCGCGTCCCGGGTGCGCCGGTCCAGCAGCGCCGGGAACGGCGCCTCGCCCACCCGCTCGGCGATCCCGGCCGTCGCGCGCGGCACGAACGTCAGCCCGATCTGCCCGTAGGGCGGGTCGGCCTCCTCGACCCGGTGTCCCGCGGCGGCGAGGTGCTCGGCGAGTGCTTCGACCCGGGTGCGGACCTCCGGCAGCAGGCGCGCGGGCACCGCCGTGAACGGCGGCTTGAGGGAGAGCGCGATGCGCAGCCGCCCGGGGTCACGCCCCACGGCGGCCGAGACGTCCAGCGCCGGCGGGCGGTGCGGGTCCCGGGCGTGGTTGCCGCTCGCCGCGTCCAGCAGCAGGGCAGCGTCGGCGACCGTGCGGGCGAGGGTGCCGTTGACGGTGATGCCCTGGAAGGACTCGCCGCGCGGCCAGGTGGAGATGCGGCCGCGCTGCGGCTTGATGCCCACCAGATGGGTCCAGGCGGACGGGATCCGCACCGAACCGGCGCCGTCCGAACCGAGCGCGGCGGGCACCAGCCCGGCGGCGACCGCCGCCGCCGAGCCGCCCGAGGAACCGCCAGGGGTGTGGTCCGGGCTCCACGGGTTGCGGGTCGCGCCGAAGGCGGGCCCCTCGGTGAAGGGCCACTGCCCGAACTCGCAGGTGTTGGTCTTGCCGACGATCACGGCCCCGGCCGCGCGCAGCCGCCGTACGGCCTCGCCGTCCTCGGTGACCGGCGGGAACTCCCCGCAGCAGCCGAACGCGGTCGGCTCGCCGGCCACGTCCATGTCGTCCTTCACCGCGACGGGCACACCGAGCAGCGGCTTGCGGATCCCGGCGGCCAGCTCCCGGTCGGCCGCCTCGGCCTCCGCGAGCGCCGCCCGGGTCCGCACGATCCGGAAGGCGTTGAGGTCGCCCTGCGTCGCCTCGACGCGCGCCAGGGTGCGCTCCACCAGCGCCCGGGACGTCACCTCCCCGGCGGCCAGCGCACGAGCGGTCTCCGTCAGGCCTGCGGCACGGTCGAGCGTCATGCGGACACCTCCGGAAGCGGCTTGTCTACCGAACGGTAACGTCCGGTGGCCGGCGGGGGAACGCCGCTGTCGGCAGTGGACGTTCACCCACGGGCCACGTCTTCCTCACTGGGCTCATCCGCCGCTGTTCAAACCATTGACGGCCCTTCGACCGGCCTCTAGTTTCTGAGCCCCCACTCGCTGATCGATGTGCCGAACTCTGTTCGACATGTCGAATCCGGTTGCTCGAGGGAGAGCTCCGTGACCCCACATCCCGTCGCCCCGTCCCGCCGCGGCCTGCTGCGCGCCCTGGCCGCCGTGCCCGCCTCGGCGGCGCTGCTGGGCGGGACGCCCGGACTGCTCGGCAGCGCCCTGGCGGCGGCACCCCCGAGCGGCTCGGCCACGCGCTACACGATCGTGCCGTTCCTCGACAGCGACGACGGCACGGTGAACGTCTACCAGTCGGACGACGCCACCGACTTCCGCCTGCTGCGCGCCTCCGCGTACACGCCACCCGCCGGCCGGATCCGCGACGCGAGCGTCATCAGGCACACCGACGGCTCCTACTACGTCACCTACACCACGCGCACCTGGCAGGACACCAGCACGACCATCGGCTTCGCCCGCAGCTCCGACCGCGTCAACTGGACTTTCCTGTACGACTACAGAGTTCCCGTGGCCAACCTCTCCCGGGCCTGGGCGCCGGAGTGGTTCGTCGACGGCGACGGCAGCGTGCACCTCATCGTCTCCTGCTCCACCACCGACAACGAGTGGATCTTCACGCCCTATCTGCTGCGGGCCACCGACTCGGCCCTCACGGCGTGGAGTTCACCAGTGCCCCTGGCCGGCATCGGCGCCAACCACATCGACACGTTCATCGTGCGGACCGGCTCGACGTACCACGCCTTCCCGAAGAACGAGACGACGAAGTACATCGAGTACGCCACCGCCTCGAACCTCGCCGGCCCCTACACGATCCGCCGGACCGGCGACTGGGCCGGCTGGGGCGGCTACCGCGAGGGCCCGGCGCTGGTGCGGCTCGACAACGGGGCCTGGCGGATCTTCTTCGACGGCTACGGCGACGGGAACTACTACTACAGCGACAGCCATGACACCTTCGCCACCTGGACGGCGCCGGCCGCACTGCCCGCGATCTCCGGCACGGCCCGGCACTTCACGGTCGTCAAGGAGACCGTGGCGGGCGGACCGGCCCTGGCCCGGAACGTCACCCGCTCCTTCCGCTCCGCCAACTACGCGACCCGCTACTGGCAGCAGCGGTCCTCGCTGCTGGACCTGCCGGTCGTCAGCGGCTCCAGCACCACCGCGGAGAAGCAGGCCGCCACCTTCACGGTCGTCGCCGGCCTCGCCGACGGCAGTGGCTACTCCTTCCGCGACGCGTTCGGCAAGTACCTGCGCCACTGGGACTTCCGCGCGCGCTTCGACGCGAACGACGGCACCAGCACGTTCGCCGGGGACGCCACGTTCGTCCTGCGCGCCGGCGCGGCGGCGGGCTCCGTCCGCTTCGAGTCGTACAACCACCCCGGCCACTACCTGCGCCACTACGCCTACCAGCTCCGCGTGGAACGCTCGAACGGCACGGACCTGTTCCGTCAGGACAGCTCGTTCCTGCCGGTGGCGGCCTGGGCCTGACCGGTCGCTGCGCGGCTCCCGGCCCGGACGTGACCGGGCCACCACGGACACGGTGTCCGTGGTGGCCGGCCGGAGGTGGATCAGCGGGTGAAGGTCACCCGGTGTTCCTTCAGGGAGCCGCAGTTGGAGCCGTACACCTGCACGTAGGTGTTGGCGATGCTGCCGCCCCAGTCGACGCAGTGGCCCTTGCCGTGCACGTAGGCCGGTCCGGCGTACGACGTGAACAGGCCCTCGTCGTAGTGGCTCTCCTCGGTGTCCGGGACGAAGATCCAGGCCGACATGTTCACGGCCGTGCCCGGGTTGTTGCGGATGGTCGCGACGCAGTTCTGGCCGTTGGCGGAGTTGTAGGTCAGGTAGACCGTCCCCAGCGAGCCGACGGATGCCGAGTTGACCGTCTTGTAGCCGCTTCCACAGACCTTCTGCGGCGTGGTGTCGGGTGCGGCGGAGGCCGGCGCGGCCAGGGCGGTCATGGTCCCCAGCGACAGCGCCGCCACGGCGGACGCGGACAGGATGGAACGGGCGAATCTCATATTTCCCCCTTGCAACTCTTCGAGGTGGTTGCTCCTGCATGGTGTGACCCGCCGGAGGCGCAAAGGGTTGTGCGTCATGTACCGGGAAAAACAAGCCAGTTGGTGTTCCCGTGCCGGACGCGGCGGGGCCGGACGGCCGAGGATGCCCGGTTTCCGGCCGGTCCACTCACCGGTCACCCGCACCACACCGGAGATCCAGAGGATCTGCGCAGGGGTGACACACAGGCTGCACACGGACTGTTCAAAGTCTCGTTAGCGTTACGGCTCGATCCCACGTGCGAACGTGACCAGGCCGCGGCCGGCGAGCCGCCGGAACAGCCAGATCGGGAAGACCACACATGGACTACTGCTCCTCGTGCCGTCGGCACCTCAACGGCGCCTTGGTCTGCCCGGGGTGCGGCGCCTACGCCCCGGACATCGACCCCACCGCCGGCGACGGCCGCACCGGCCGGGCCTCCGCGACCGCCGCGGCCGGGCCGGCCGTACAGGAGTACCCGGCCGTACGGGAGTGTCCGACCGCCGCCGGCACCTGGCACGACGGCACCCTGTGGGACGGGGCCCCCGCCGGCCCCCGGGACGTCCCCGGCGCCGGGGACGGCCGTGACGAGGCCGCCGGCACCGGCCCGGCCGACGCGTACGAGGCCCCGGACACCGGCCTGCCCGACGGTTACGCGGCACGCCCGCAGGGGCGGGCGGCCCGGCGGCGTCAGCTGGCCCGCTGGAAGAAGAACCAGCGCCGGGCCGTGGTCGCCACCGCCGTCGCGCTCGTCGGCGGCGGCCTCACCGTCTCCGCGATGAGCGGCGACGCGGCGCCCGGCGTCCAGGCGGCCACCACGCCGGAGGACACCCCCATGGGCGGCGCCAAGGGTGAGGCGCCGGCGTACACCGAGCCGGCGGCCGGTCAGAACGCCGCCCCGCGCACCTCGCCCACCACCCCGCCGTACGCCGGCCGCGTCTCGCGCCACCAGCAGCCCCGGGCCGCCGATCCCCGCATCGCGCCGGCTGACACCCGGACGGACACGGCCGCCACGCCGCGCGAGCTGCCGCTGACGACGCCGCCGCGCCGCACCACCGCCCCGAGTGCCGCCGACACGGCCACCGGCTCCTCCGGCTCCGCCGGGTCGGGCGCCACCGACCCCACGGCCCCCCCGGCCGCCGGCTCGGACGCCCAGCAGCCGGCGCCCCCGGCGGCCGAGCCGCCCGCGACGAGCCCCACCTCGCCCACGACGCCGCCGTCCGACCCGAAGCCGAAGGAGCTGTGCCTCCTCGTCATCTGCCTCGGCTGACTCCCCGCCACCGGCCGCCCCGACGGCCCTGCCGCCTTCTTCTGTTCCCAACTCGCCCTGCAGGCACGCTAGTTGCGGTTCGCGGCGGGATGCCTTGGGGCGGATCATGGCGGGAACTCGCGTGCGTCGCGCGGCGTCCCCGGCGCGATGGCCGAGGCGGACCGCGCCGCCTCCGCGCAAAGTGGAATCCGCCCGTACAATCCTGGCGACCAAATCGGGGGCGTCATCAGCGGGGGAGTCCGCGTGGAAACCATCATCGTGCAGTTGCCCGGTCCGTCGCAGTGGGGCGAGGACGACTCGGGCAGTCCCGAACTGATCCACCTGGGACCGGGGGACGTCGCGGACTTCGGCCGCGGGGGGTCGGGGGTGCGCATCGTCCTGACCGACCCCGGCATCTCGCGCCGGGCCGGGCAGCTGGAAGCGGCCGGGGACTACTGGCGGATGTCCAACTTCAGCCGCAGCGTGTCGTACGTCGTGGAGAACCTGGAGGGTGCCGGCGAGTACATCACCGTCGCACCGGGGAGGCTCGGCGCTCCCGTGCCCTTCGAGTTCTCCCGGGTGGTGCTCCCGGCCCTGTCCGGCACCGCCACGTTCAAGGTGTTCGCGCCCCAGCACGCCTACCTCGGCGAGCAGTCGCTGCCGGGCGGCGGTGAACAGACCGTCCACCCCTTCGCCCTGGACCCCACGTCGAAGTACTTCCTCGTCCTGGTGGCCCTGTGCGAACCCCGGCTGCGCGACCCCTCCGACTCGGCGCTGCCCGGCGTCGGGCAGATCGTGGAGCGGCTGCGGCCGCTGCCGTCCTGCCGGGACCTGACCCGCTCCGCCGTCAACTACCACATCGACTACCTCGCCTTCGCCAAGCTCCGCCTCGACCTCGGCGAGGACACCGCGACCGGCGCCAAGCGCACCCGGCTGGCCTCCGTCGCCCTGCGCTTCGGCCTGGTCCGCGAGGAGCACCTCGCCCTGCTGCCGCCGCGCAACGCCGGCCGCCTCACCCCGCAGGAGGCCGGAGCATGACCTCCGGACACGACACCCACGAGGACGACCTGGAGACACCCCGGCCCCGCCTCCCGGAGGGCTTCCGGATCGAGGGCTGGGCCGTGGGCGCGGTCATCGGATCGGGCGGCTGGGGAACCGTCTACGAGGCCCGTGCGGTCGCCGACGGCACGCCCGTGGCGGTGAAGGTGCTGCCGACCGGTTCCCTGGGCCCGGGGCAGCGTGCCGCACTCGGCGAACTCGTGGCCCGCGAGGTCCGCTTCAGCGCGGAGGCCGACCACCCGCACCTGGTGCGCACCCACGCCGTGTGCACCGTGGAGGCACCGGAACTGCCCGCCCTGGACGGGGCGATCGCGCTCGTCATGGACCGGGCCGAGGCCAGCCTCAAGGACGTCCTCGACGCGGCCGTCACCGGCGGGCCGATCGACGACGCCGCCCGCGTCCTGCGCGGCGTCGCCGCCGGACTCGCCCACATGCACGCCGCCGGCTGGGTGCACGGAGACCTCAAACCCGCCAACGTCCTGCTGGGCGCGGACGGGCAGGTGTGGCTGGCGGACTTCGGGCTGGCCGCCGAACTCGACGGCACCCACGCCCACCTGCCGCCGCTCGGCACGCTGGACCACCTGCCGCCCGAGTGGTGGTCCCAGCGCACCGGCACCGAGGGCGCCCTCGTCAGGCCCACCGCCGACATCTGGGCCTTCGGCGTGCTCGCCCACCAGGTCCTCACCGGTGGCCTGCACCCCTTCCCGGGCGCCACGGCGCGGGCCCGCTCCCTCGCCGCCCAGAGCTACGCCCGCGGCACCGCGTCCCTGCGGCTCGACGCCGGTCTGGACGAGGACCTGCGGCGGCTGATCGCCGACTGCCTGGCACCCGACCACACCACCCGCCTCCCGCACACGGCCCTCAGCGTCGCCGGCCGTGTCGAGGAGATCACCGGCGGCCCGGCGCGCCGCCGAAGACGCCTGGTGCCGGCCACCGCGGCCGGGCTCGTGATCGCGACCGCCGCCGCACTCGCCGCGGTCGCCCTGCTGGGCACGGACGACGAGGACCGCGACAGCGGTGCCTCCGCCCCCACCGCCACCGGCCCGAGCGGTCTTCCGCCCGGGGAGATCCCCGCGGACTCCGACGTGCCCGAGGCGCTGCGCCCCGTCATCACCCGCGCCGCGCACCGCTGCACCGACGAGGAGATCACCCCCGCCCTGCTCGCCGCGATGATCAAGGCCGAGAGCGGCTTCGACCCGAAGGCCTCCCGCCCGGAGAGCGACGAGTACGGCATCGCCATGTGGACGCCGGCGGTGTTCAACGCCTGGGCGGTGGACGGGGACGAGGACGGAGACAAGGACCACATGTCGCCGCCGGACGCGATCTCCACCATGAGCGGCTACGTGTGCTGGCTCGACCAGCGCTTCAAGGAGGCCGGGCTGCCGAAGAAGGACCTGCCCGCACTGGTCGCGGCCGGCTACCGCACCAGCGACCGCACGGTCATCGAGGAGGGCGGCGTCCCCGAGCGGGTCCGGCCGCACGTCGACAGGGTGCTCGGCTACCTCGCCGAGTACCAGCGCTGAGACGCACCGACGCGAGCGGGGGGCGGAGCCTCGGCCCCACCCCCCGCTCGTCCCCCGTTCCCGTCGCGGACCGCTACGCGGCGCACTCCGGGACGTTCGGCAGCCGGTTGTCCGGCGAACTGATGTAGATGTTGGAGATGTAGCCCTTGTACTGGGGCAGATAGGCCCACCAGTCGTTGGTGTAGGGCGGCACGTTGACCACCTGGCCGCGCACCTGGCAGCCCACCAGCACCTCGACCCCGGCCGGCAGCTGCGTGATCCGGTCGTCACCGGTGGCCGGTCCCTTGCGGACGTTCACGAACTCGCCCCAGGTGCCGAACCACGTCCCCGCCGGCCGCACCCCACCCGGCACGTTCAGCGAGCGGGTCAGCCGCCCGATGTCGGTGTACGCCTTCCCGTAGGAGGTGCCGACCGGGTGCGTGGTCAGCACGGCCACGATCGACCGGTCGTCGGCTCCCACCGTGCCGGTGCTGTGCAGGGCGGGACGGGTGAGATCCACGTCCGCCGCACCCCGCGCGGCGGCCCCCTCGGCCCCCTCGCCCGTCGCGGCCCGGGCGCCCGCCGCGCCCTGCGGACCGCAGGTGCCCTCCGCGTACTTGCCGGCCCAGCCCTGCTTCACCGCCCACGGCCGGTCGAACGCCCCGGCGATGCCGAAGTGCTGGTCGAACTTGTCGGAGGCGCAGCGCGTCGAGGCCCGCAGGTTGTCCATGATGAAGGTGCGCACGGGCGCGGGCGCCTTCTCCAGGACGTACCGGTAGATCGTCACCGTGTCCCGGGCCGACACGGCGGTGTAGCCCCAGTAGCCCGGGTAGCCCGCGGGCGGCCCCTGGGTGTCGCGCAGGCCGAGCCGGTCGGGAGCGGCCATCCGGTCGATGATCGCCGAGCCGCCGTACGTCGACCAGTAGTGGTTCGCGGCGGCGTCGTCACTGCTGCGCAGCATCGGCTCCAGCAGCGCCCGGTCGGCGGCGGGGATCGTGTAGTCGGGCCCGCGGTTCCACAGGAAGTCCAGGGCCAGCAGCAGTTTCACGACCGAGGCGGACCGGAACTGCGCGCTGTCGTTGACCTGTTCGGTGAACGTGCCGGTGCGGCGGTCGTAGACGGCGACGCCGGCCGTGACGCCCGGCGGGATCTGGGCGGCCGCCGCCCGGACGGTGCCCGCCGCCCTCTCCGGCCGTGGCTGTGCCGCCGCACCGCTCGTGAGCGACGCGACCGTGACGACGGCCGCGAGCGCGGCGGCGCCGCGCAGGAGCATGCGCATGGTTGCCCTTCCTGGTCTGCCGGTGGTCCGCGGGGAACCTCGGCCCCGTGGCCGACACAGTAGGGGCCGACGCGGGTGAACGGTCCTGACGGATGTCAGGGGGCCACTGCGCCCCTCCGCACCCCGGGCGACCTGCGGTGCCACCCTGATAGATGTCAGGTGCCGCGGACGGGATGACGGACCGTACGGTCTTGGCAGCGAGCGACGGCCGGCTGGGCAGCCGGTCGCCCGCGCACGGCCGGACACATCCGACGACCACACGAAAGAGGACTCATGAGCCGCCGATCTCTCAGGACACTGCTGGCAGCCGGGGGCGCCGCCGCGGTGATGGCGCTCCTCCCCACCTCCGCCCAGGCGGCTCCCCACTCGGGCGGCAACTACGGGGCCTACGGGAACGAGGGGCAGTACCCCACCACCTCCTACTGCTCGGGCACGTTCCGGCAGATCGGGCCCACCAAGTACGCCGGGGGCATGGCCCTGAAGTACTTCTACTCCGACAAGTGCGGCTCGTTCGCCCGGATCGAGAACTCCCGGGCCGGCTGTGCCGCCGTGCTCCAGCGTTCCGACAGCGGCGTGGGGCGCGTCGACGGCTGGGTCTCCGAGACCGTCGACCCCGGTATCAACTACGCCTACACGATGATGGGCAACAACCTCCACGGCCGCGTCTCGAAGGCCGTGCTCTCCTGCGACGGCCACGACCTGGTCGAGACCGGCTGGTACTGAGCGGCGCGCAGCCCGAAGGGGCGGACCGGCACTCCGGTCCGCCCCGTCGGGCTGCCCGTCCACCGGCCGCGGGCCGGTGGACGGGACGGTGCGTCAGCAGTCCGGGACGCCGGCGATCTTCTGGCCGCCGCGGATGTACAGGTTGTTCACCCAGGCGACGTCGCTGCCCGAGAACTCCATGACGGCGGTCCACCAGTTGTTGGTGCCGACCGCCGGGTCGTGCACGGTCTGGCCCTGCGTCTGGCAGATGGCGTCCGCCCACCACTGCGAACGCTGCGCGAGACGCGGGGAGTCGGTCGTGGGCTGCTGACGCAGGTTCACGTCGGTGGCCCAGATGTAGACGTCGGTCAGCGCCGGGTCGCCGCCGCTGGCGACGGCCGGGGCCGCCTGCGCCGAGGTGGCGAGACCGCCGACGGCGAGCGCGGCCGCGGCGAGGCCCAGGGCGGTGCGGCTGATCAGTCGCTTCATGTGTCTGTCCCCCGTAGGACTAGGAGTTGAGGGTGTGGTCGGCGTGGGCGATGCGGTCACCGCGATCCGACGTGGTCATGCCGGGTCAGCAGCGCGCCGAGGCCGGCAGGTCGCCGTACTCGTTGCCCTTGAGGTACACGGCGCTGACGTAGCCCTCCAGGAGCTTGACCCAGACGTCGTTGGAGTAGCCGTTGTCGTTGATGCGCTCGCCGCGGGTCCAGCAGTAGGCGCCGAGCGGCTGGCCCGCCGGGACGGTGGTGATGATGCCGTAGCCGGTGCCCGGACCCCTGCGGACGTTGACGGCCTCGTAGGGCACGACCGCGTACGGCGCGGCCAGCACGCGGGCGCCGCCCTGCTCGCCGCTGGTGGCCGCGGTGGCGGTCCCGGCGGTGAGCGGTCCGAGCAGGGCGAGCGCCCCGGCGCCGACGAGCGCGGCCTTGGCGAAGAGACGAATGGACATGTCGAGATCCCCCTGATGGTGTGTCCGACGCTCAGCACTGTAGGGAGACCCGGGACGACACGGTCCCTGACAATTGTCAGGATCGCCCGCACCGGCAGGGCCGACGGACCCGCGCCGGGGAGCCGCTCGGACACGGCCGAAAACCGCTCGACGACCGTGCCCGCCCCTGTCTACGATCCACGGCGCGGCATCGCGTGCCGGTCACCGGCCGGGTGAGGCATGGAGGCGCCGTGGAGATGCCCGTGGAGGCATTGACCGTGTCAGTCGACTTCAATCACACCATCGTCCTGTCCCGTGACCGGGAGCAGTCCGCCCACTTCCTCGCGAAGATCCTCGGCCTGGAGGTCGGGGCGCCGACCGGGGTGTTCCTGCCGGTGACGACCGCCAACGGCGTCACGCTGGACTTCCTCACCATCGACGCCGACATCCCCATGCAGCACTACGCGTTCCTCGTCTCCGAGGACGAGTTCGACGAGGCCCTCGCCCGCCTCGTCGAGGACCGGATCCCGATCCAGGCCGACCCGCAGGGCAACCACCCGCGCCGGATCAACCGCAACGACGGCGGCCGGGGCGTCTACTTCCTCGATCCGTCCGGCCACGGCCTGGAGATCATCACCCGCCCGTACGGCACCGATCCCGCCTCCCCCCTGAACGGGGTCACGGAGGACGTCGCCGGGGCGGTCTGAGCCGGCAGGAGCCGCGCGGCGGCTGAACGGCCGTTCAGCCGCCGTCCGGCGCCGGCGCCCGGGGCGCGGACTGCGCGAGGGCGTGGTCCCGGCGGGGGAGCAGGAGCGGGGTGGCGAGGAGGAGCGCGCCCGCCAGGGCCAGGGCCGTACGGGGGCCGGTCAGGCCGGCCAGCACACCCCACAGGGCCGTCACGGCCGCGGTCGTGGCCTTGGCGGTGGCCGACCAGGCGGACAGGGTGCGGGTGACCCGGTCCGGCGGGGTCCGCTCCAGCCGGCAGGTGGCCAGCACCGGGTTGAACACGCCACAGCAGGTGATCAGGCCGAACTCGACCACCATCACCAGCGCCAGCCCCGGCGCCCCGGGACCGGTGAAGGCCAGGCCCAACGGCCAGCAGGCGCGCAGCGTCCCCGCCGCGCGCAGCACCCGGTGCCGGCCGTGGCGCGCGACGAGCCGGGGGGCCAGCCGGGAGCCGAGCAGGCCGCCGGCGCAGGGCACCGCGAACGCGAGGGCGTACTGCCAGGGGGCGAAGTGCAGGTCGCCCACCATGAGGACCAGCAGCGGCGGCGTACCCGCCATGACCAGGGCGTTGAACGCGACCGTGTGGAGGAACAGCGGGCGCAGGATTGGATCGGCCATGATGTGGCGCCAGCCGGCCGCCAGGTCACCGGCGCGCGGCCGGGCCGCCGGCCGCACCGGATGTTTCTCCGGGCCGCCGATCGCCCGGAGCCCGGCCGCCGAGAGCAGATAGCTCACCGCGTCGGCGACCACCGTCGTCACCGGGCCGAGCAGCCCGATCGCCGCCCCGCCCAGGGGCGGCCCCACCATGCTGGCCGTCCAGGACGTCGCCTCGAACCGCCCGTTCGCCACCAGCAGGTCCGGTCCCGGCACGAGCTCCTTCAGGAAGGCCCCGGCCGCCGCGTTGAACGTGATGTCGGCCGCCGCCACGGCCACCGACACCAGCAGCAACTGCCCGAAGCCCAGCCGTCCCAGGGCGAACGCCACCGGGACGCTCAGCAGCACCGCGCAGCGGACCAGATCCATGGCGATCATCACGGGCCGTTTGCGGCGGACCTCCACCCACGGCCCGAGCGGCACCGACACCGCGGCGCCGACCGCCGGTCCCGCCGCCGCCAGCAGCGCCACCTGCGCGGGGCCGGCGTGCAGCACGACCACGGCGATCAGCGCGAACGCGTCGAACGCGAGCCACGTCCCGGCCGTGCTGAGCGCGTACGCGCCCCACAGCCACCCGAAGCGCCGCCCCAGCGACCGCCCGCCCGCCATCCCCCGCCTGCCCTCCCCGCTCTGGTGGACAACCCCCCGTTGACCGGGAGCCATCCAAGCCAGGAGCGGGCCCGGGGATCAAACAACCGAACGTCACCCTCGCCACAACCGATGGTTGTGGCGCAGAGGTGGGCGCGGAGGGGCGTCGCGGCCCGGCGGGGTCAGGCGTCGACCCGCACCGAGCACGACCAGCCGTAGGGATCGGGCCCGATCCGCAGCTCCTCCCACGCCACCGCCCTCGGGACCGCGCCGGTGATCTGCACGTCCGCGAGAGCGGTGACCGCGAGCCGGACGTCCAGACCGCCGTCGGCCTCGTCCGCCTCCACGTCGACGGGCACCTCGCCGTACGCCTCCATCCGGAAGATGACCTCGTCCAGCAGCGCCGCGAGCAGGTCGTCGTCGCTGGCCTCGCCCAGCCGCACCCGGTCCACGGCCGTGGGCCGCACCCCGGAGAGGTCCGCGAAGCACTCCACCATCGCCAGGACGGCTTCCGCCAGACAGTGCTCCCGGCACGCCGCCCAGGCCTCGATCCGGATGTCGCCCGGGTGCGGCACCGCCCGGTGCCCGCTCGCGCCCGGCTGACGTACCTGCCCGTCTTCCGTGTCACCGCCCATGAACACCGCCTGCCCGAAGGCCGCGTTCCCATGCGGTGCCCGGTCCGGACCGGTGCGTCAGAGGGGCTCGTCCGCGAGGTAGGGCGGGGCCGGGTCGTACTGGATGTGGCGGCGCACGGCCCGCGCGTGGTCCCGGCCGTGCAGCCGGCCGACCAGCCACAGGGCGCTGTCGATCCCGGCCGAGACGCCCTGGCTGGTGACCAGGTTGCCGTCGACCACGTAGCGGGCGTCCCGGACCACCATGACGTCGCCGCGCGCCTGGAGGGTGTCCTCATGGCTCCAGTGGGTCGCCACCCGCCGTCCGCGGGCCGGCCCGGCCGCGTGCAGCAGGAACGTGCCGGTGCACACGCCGTGCACCCACGCCGCCTGTTCGGCCGTCCTCCCGATCCAGCCGGTCACCACCGGGTTGTGCACCTGCGCCTCCCGGGCGCCCCGGCCGCCCGGGACGTGCAGCACGTCCAGCGGCGGATGGTCGTCGAGCGTGTGGTCGGGCAGCACACGCAGGCCCTTGGCGCAGCGGACCGGGCCGGGGTGCTCGGCGAGGAGCACGGCCCGGTCGGCCCCGTCGCGCAGCGCCGCGGAGACGGTGAAGACCTCCCAAGGGCCGACGAAGTCCAGCTCCTCGGCTTCCTCGAAGACCAGCAGGCCGTAGGTCGTCATACGGGTCGTCCTTCCTCTGGAACGGGATGGGCGCCGGCCGGTCCCGCCGTGGAGCGGAACCGGGCGCGGTAGTCCGACGGCGCGACGCCGAGCCGGCGGTGGAAGGCGCGGCGCAGGGTCTCGGCGGTGGCGAAGCCGCAGCCGCGGGCGATCGCCTCCACCGGTTCGTCCCCCGCGGCGAGCGCGCGACGTGCCGCCTCGACCCGCACCCGCTCGACGTACGCGGCGGGCGGCACGCCCAGTTCGGCGGTGAAGCGGCGCTGCAGGTGGCGCGGGCTCAGCCCGGCGCGCGCGGCGAGCGCGGCGATGTCGTGCCGGGCACCCGGATCGGCGTGGACGGCGGCGACGGCCGCCCGCACCGGATCCGTCGCGGGCTGCCGCGACCACAGCGCCACGCTGAACTGCGACTGACCACCCGGCCGGCGTAGGAACAGCACGAGCCGGCGGGCCACCGCGTGCGCGACGTCCCGGCCGAGGTCGTCCTCCACCAGGGCGAGCGCCAGATCCATCCCGGCGCTCACCCCGGCCGACGTCCACACCGGCCCGTCCCGGACGAAGACCGGGTCGCAGTCCACCCGCACCCCCGGATGCTCCCGGGCCAGTTGCTCCCCGCGGGCCCAGTGCGTGGTGACCCGGCGCCCCTCCAGCAGACCCGCGGCCGCCAGCAGGAACACGCCGCTGCACACCGAGGCGACACGGCGGGCACCGGCTGCCGCGGCCGCGACCCAGGAGACCAGCCCGGCGTCCCGGCAGGCCCGGTCCACGCCCCGGCCGCCGACCACCACGAGGGTGTCCGCCCCGGCCGGATCGAGGTCCGCCACGCCGTGCGCGGCGTGCACCAGCAGCCCGCTCGACGACGACACCGGCCCCGCCCGGGGCCCGACGACCTGGCAGACGTAGCCGCCCGCGCCGTCGAACACCTCGTGCGGGCCGGTGAGATCGAGCGGCTGGAAGCCGTCGAAGACGACGAAGACGACACGGGGATCACTCACCCCTCCACGCTCCACCGGCCCGGATCACGGCGTCAACGACGGGCATCCCACACATCGCGCCATGGGACGTCCGCGGCTGCGGGGGTACCACGGGAGCCGGGGGAGAGGAGGCTCCCGATGGACTCCCGGACGGTCACCGTGCCCGTCGGCGGCGCGGTTCTCACCGGTGATCTCACCGTGCCGCCGGCCGCCCGCGCGGTCGTGCTGTTCGCGCACGGCAGCGGCAGTTCCCGGCACAGTCCCCGCAACCGCGAGGTCGCCGCCGGCCTGTGCACCGCGCGGCTCGGCACCCTGCTGATCGACCTGCTCACCGAGGAGGAGGAGCGGCAGGACGCGCGCACCGCCGCACTCCGCTTCGACATCCCGCTGCTGGGCCGGCGGCTGGTCGCCGCCATCGACGAACTGGCCCGGTGGCCCGGCACCCGCGGCCTGCCCGTGGTCCTGTTCGGGGCGAGTACCGGCGCCGGCGCGGCCCTGGTCGCCGCCGCCGAACGGCCCGGCCGGGTGCAGGCGGTCGTCTCACGCGGCGGGCGGCCCGACCTGGCGGGCGAGGCCCTGGCCGCCGTCCGCGCCCCGGTGCTGCTGATCGTCGGCGGCCAGGACCGGCACGTGCTGTGGCTCAACGAGGAGGCGGCCCGCCGGCTGCACGTCCCGCACACCCTCCACGTGGTGCCCGGCGCGACCCATCTGTTCGAGGAGCCGGGCGCACTGGACCAGGTCACCGAGACGGTCCGGCGGTGGTGCGTCGAACAGCTGCGGACCGTGGCGGGCTGACGGCGGCCGGCGCACTCCTCGTCCCGGGTGCGCATCGTCCGCCGGGCCGCGGGGTACGCGGGAGCCCGACCGGCCGGGGGAACCTCTCCGTGCGGGAAGCGGAGGTGAGCGAGATGCGGTTCCGTGATCGTCGGCAGGCCGGCGTCGAACTGGCCGAAACGCTGCGCATCCGGCAGCAGGAGGGGGCCCTGCCGGATCCCGTGGTCCTGGCGCTGCCGCGCGGCGGCGTCGCCGTGGCCCGCGAGGTCGCCGCGGCCCTGCACGCCCCGCTCGACGTGCTCGTCGTCCGCAAGATCGGGGCACCCTTCCAGGAGGAGCTCGGCGTCGGTGCGATGGCCGGCGACGAGGTGCCCCTCATCGACGAGGACGCCCTGCGCCACCTGGGCATCGGTGCGACCGCCCTGGCCCGCGTCATCGAACGGGAGCGCGCGGAACTGCGCCGCCGCGAACGGCTGTACCGGCAGGACCGCCCCGCGCCGGACCTGCGGGGACGGACCGTGATCGTCGTCGACGACGGCCTGGCGACCGGCTCCACCGCACGGGCCGCGCTGCGCTCCGTACGCCGTCGGGAACCCGGACGGGTGGTGCTGGCCGCGCCGGTGTGCTCCCGGGAGGCGGCCGAAGCGATGCGCGCCGAGGCGGACGAGGTGGTCTGCCTGCACGTGCCGGCCGCGTTCATGGCCGTGGGCCTGTGGTACGAGGACTTCGGGCAGCTGACGGACCAGGACGTCCTGGAGGCGCTCCACGTGCATCTTTGACCATGCGTTCAGCGGGCGGGAGTGGCGGAGATCAGCCGGCGGGGGCCACGATGTGCCATTCCCCCGCGGCCCACCCGTCAGACGACGCCGTCCGCGCGCAGCGCCGCCACCTCGTCCTCGGTGCGGCCCAGTTCGGCCAGGATCGCCCCCGTGTGCTCGCCCACGGCCGGTACCGGGTCCATGCGGGCGGGCAGGCCGGCGAGGTCGGCCGGCGGGAGCAGGGCCTCCACCGTGGCGCCGGGCACGCCGATCTCGGTCCAGCGGCGGCGGGCCGCCAGCACCGGGTGATCCAGGAACGCGGCGACGTCGTTGACGCCGGCGCAGGCGATGCCGGTCCGCTCCAGGTCCTGGAGGATCTCCTCGGACGTGGAGCGGGCGAAGCGGCCGGCGATGATCGTGTCGAGCTCCTCGCGGTGGGTCACGCGGTCGGAGGCGGTGGCGAAGCGCGGATCGCCGACGAGTTCCGGCCGGCCGAGGAACTCGGTGCACAGGGCCGTCCATTCCCGCTCGTTCTGGATGGAGAACAGCACCTCCTTGCCGTCGGCGGCCGGGTACGTCCCGTAGGGCGCGATGGTGGCGTGGGAGGTGCCCAGGCGCGGGGGCTGGGTGCCGCCGTGCCGGGTGTAGTAGGCGGGCTGGCCCATCCACTCGGCGAGCGCCTCGAACAAGGACACCTCCACGGGGTGCGCCTCTCCCGTGACGGCGCGGGTGTACAGGGCCGTCAGGACGCCGCTGTACGCGTACATCCCCGCGGCGATGTCGGCCACGGAGATCCCCGTCCGGGCCGTCGTGTCCGGGGTTCCCGTCAGCGACACCAGCCCGGTCTGGCACTGCACGAGCAGGTCGTAGGCCTTGCGGTCGGCCCAGGGGCCGGTCGTGCCCCAGCCGCTTATCGTGCACGGGATCAGCCGGGGGCGGCACCTCGTGACGGTGGCGGCGTCCAGGCCGAGGCGGCCGGCGGCGCCCGGGGCGAGGTTGTGTACGAACACGTCGGCGCCGTCGAGGAGTTCGTGCAGGATCTCCCGGCCGCGCGGGTCCTTGAGGTCGAGGGTGAGGGACTCCTTGGAGCGGTTGATCCACACGAAATAGCTGGAGTGCCCGTGCACGGTGGTGTCGTAGCGGCGGGCGAAGTCACCGTCGCCGGGGCGCTCCACCTTGATCACCCGGGCGCCGAGGTCGGCGAGCTGCCGGGTGGCGTAGGGCGCGGCCACCGCCTGCTCCACGCTGACCACCGTGACCCCGGACAGGGGATACCGCTGCACGCTCATGCCTCAGGCTCCAGATCCTCGTGCGGGAGGGCGCCCCGACAGTGTCTCCCACGGGCAGGAGGCGGGACGGGGCGCCCGGGGCGATTCGGATCACGGTGGAGACGTGCGGCGCCGGACGGGCCCTGGAACCGGGCCGGGTGGCGCAGGCCAGGGCCGGGCGCGGTACACGCATCAGCGGCGCCCCCGGTCAGCGCCGGGGGAACTGCCGGTGCTCACCCGCCCGAGCCGGGGTGCCGCCACCCGGTGCGAAACCGGGACCCGGGCCGGACACCCCGCCCTCGCCGCCCCCGGGCGGCACGGTGCTGCGGCTGCCGGCCGAGCGGAGCCGGGCCGGGCCGGAGCCCGGCAGTCGCCCGACCCGGCTTGCGGCACGCGCGTCCCACCCCACCAGGCGCCCGGCCGCCCGCGTGCAGTCGCTCACCGCCCGGACTTCACGTGTGCATCCGCCCCGGCAGGCCCGTCACCGCCCAGGCGCCCCCACCCGCAGCGCGTCCATGACCAGGTCCAGCAGGCGGGTCGCGCGGGGCTGCCAGTCGTCGTGCGGGTCGATCGTCCAGAGGCCGCCGATGGCGAGGAACAGGTCGTCCGCGCTGATGCCCGGGCGGATGCTGCCGGCCTCCTCGGCGGCGCGCAGCAGCAGTTCGGCCGCCTCGGTCACCGGGGTGTGCCCCGGCTTCTGCGGCTTCCCCGGCGCGCTCGTGGCCTGGCGGATCGCGTCGGCCAAACCCGCCTTGGTCATGGCGAACCGGGCGAGGCGGTCCATCCACTCGCGCAGCGCCCGGTCCGGTTCCCGCGACTCCAGCAGGGGCGCCGCCGACTCGGCGACCTGCCGCATCTCGTGGCGGTAGATCTCCATGACGAGCGCCTCACGGCTCGGGAAGTGACGGTAGAACGTCCCCTGCCCGACGCCCGCCTTCCTGGCGATGGCGCTCAGCGGCGCGTCCGCCGAGCGCGTCAGCTCGACCACGGCCACCTCCAGGATGCGCTCGCGGTTGCGCTGCGCGTCCGAGCGCAGGGGAGCGTCCTTCCGCTGCCGCACTCGCCCTCCTCGCGATCGGTGGCCGAAACCCGTCCTTGTTAAGCGGACAGCTGTCCGTTACGTTTTCCGGGTAACGGACAACTGTCCGCTTGTCTCATCGTACCGGCGTGCCCGTCCCGCGGACACCTCGTACCGGCCCCGTCACGGCCGGTCCGCCCCCGCATCCTGCCCGGGCGGGAACCGGCGCCGCCACCCCTACGCCCCCGCCTGACCTCGCGATGTGAGAAAGAAGGCTTCCATGCCCCCATCGACGTCCAGCGACCTCACCCTGTCCGTCAACGGCGAGAAGTACACGCTGACCGTCGACCACCGCACCACCCTGCTCGACGCGCTGCGTGAACGACTGGACCTGACCGGCACGAAGAAGGGCTGTGACCAGGGACAGTGCGGCGCCTGCACCGTCCTGGTCGACGGCCGCCGCAGCGTGGCCTGCCTGCAACTGGCCGTCGCCGCCGAAGGACGCGAGATCACCACCATCGAAGGCGTGGCCCGGGGCGAGCAACTGCACCCGGTGCAGCAGGCGTTCCTGGACCTCGACGGCTTCCAGTGCGGCTACTGCACACCGGGGCAGATCTGTTCGGCCATCGCCGTGATCGAGGAGCACGCGGCCGGCTGGCCGAGCGCGGTCACCGGCGACGTACGGCCCGAGGCCGGGCCGCCCGCACTGACCCCCGAGGAGATACGGGAACGCATGAGCGGAAACCTGTGCCGCTGCGGCGCGTACGTGTCGATCGTCCAGGCCGTCGCCCGGGCCGCCGCGTCCGAGGGAGCGGCCGCATGAGGGAATTCGGCTACCAGCGGGCCCACGACGTCTCCGGCGCGGTGGCGCTGCTCGACGGCGACCCCGACGCGCGCTTCCTGGGCGGCGGCACCAACCTGGTCGACCTGATGAAGACCGGCGTCGAACGGCCCGCCCGCCTCGTCGACGTCCGCGAACTGCCCCTGGACGACATCGAGCCGACCGCGGACGGCGGCCTGCGCATCGGCGCCACCGTCACCAACAGCGACCTGGCCGCCCACCCGGAGGTCCGGCGCCGCTACCCGGCCCTGGCGCAGGCCGTGCTGGCCGGGGCCTCGGGGCAGCTGCGCAACATGGCCACCGTCGGCGGCAACCTGCTCCAGCGCACCCGCTGCGGCTACTTCGCCGACGTCAGCTCGCCCTGCAACAAGCGCGACCCCGGCAGCGGCTGCCCCGCCCTCACCGGCGAGCACCACAACCACGCGGTCCTGGGCGCCTCCGACCACTGCGTGGCGACCCACCCCTCCGACATGGGCGTGGCGCTGGCCGCCTTCGACGCGGTCGTGTCGTACGAGACGGCGGACGGGCCCGGCGAGGTGGCGCTGGCCGACTTCTACCTGCCGGTGGGGGACACCCCGCACCGGGAGACCGTCCTGCCGCCGGGGGCGCTGATCACCGGCGTGACGCTGCCGCCCGCCCCGGTGGCGGTCCACTCCCGCTACCGCAAGGTCCGCGAGCGGGCCTCGTACGCCTTCGCGATCGGGTCCGTCGCCGCCGCCCTGGACGTGCGCGACGGCCTCGTGCACGACGTGCGCCTGGCGTTCGGCGCCGTCGCCTCCCGCCCCTGGCGGGCCCGGGCGGCCGAGCGCGCCCTGACCGGCACCCCCGCGCACGCGGAGAGTTTCGCGGCCGCCGCGGACGCCGAACTGGCCGCCGCCCGGCCGCTGCCCCACAACGGATACAAGGTGATCCTGATGCGCAACCTCGTCGTGGCCGTCCTGAGCGAACTCGCCGAGGAGGCCGCCCGATGACCACCGCCACCCGGGGAGCCGTCGGCACCGCGCACACCCGCGTGGAGGGCCGCGACAAGGTGACCGGGGCGGCCCGCTACGCGGGCGAGATCCCCTTCGCCGACCTCGCGCACGGCTGGCTGGTGCTGTCCACCGTCGCCCGCGGCCGGGTCCGTTCCGTGGACACCGAGGCCGTCCTCGCGATGCCCGGTGTGCTCGCCGTCCTGCACCACCACAACGCCCCGCGCGTCACCACCGACTACGTCGGCCTGCTCGGCGTCCCGCCGGACCCGACCGTCGCCCTCTTCCAGAACGACCGGGTGGCCCACCGGGGCTGGCCCGTGGCGCTGGTCGTCGCCGAGACGTCCGAGCAGGCGCGGGAGGCCGCCGAGGCCCTCGTCGTCCACTACGACCGGCAACCGCACGACGTCGCCTTCTCCGCCGAGCGCGACGCCGAGGCCTACGCGGCCGACGGGCATCTGCCGGCCGTGGTGGAGAAGGGCGACCTGGAGGCGGGGCTCGCGGCGTCCGCCGTCGTGGTGGACGAGCGGTACACCACGCCCGAGGAGCACCACAACCCGATGGAGCCGCACGCGGCGACCGCCCGGTGGGAGGGCGGCCGGCTGGAGGTCGTCGACTCCAACCAGGGCACCAACTGGGTCGCCGCTGAACTCGCGAGCCTGTTCTCCCTCGACCCGGCCTCCGTGCGGGTGCGCTCCGAGCACGTCGGCGGCGGCTTCGGCAGCAAGGGCGTCCGTGCCCACCAGGTGGCCGCCGTGATGGCGGCGACCGTGCTGCAGCGCCCTGTCCGGGTGGTGATGACCCGCCGGCAGATGTTCTCGCTCGCCGGCTACCGCAGCCCCACCGCGCAGCGGGTCAGGCTCGGCGCCGATCCGGACGGGCGGCTGTGGGTGCTGGAGCACCGGTCGCTCAACCTCACCTCGGCCGTGCACGAGTTCGTCGAACCGAGCGCCGCGGCCGGACGGTCGATGTACGCCGCCGACGCCCATCACACGGCCAGCCGCATCGTGCGGCTCGACGTGCCGACGCCGACGTGGATGCGCGCCCCCGGCGAGGCCCCGGGCTCCTTCGCGCTGGAGTCGGCGCTCGACGAGCTCGCCGAGCGGCTCGGCCTCGACCCGATCGAGCTGCGCGTGCGCAACGAACCCGCGGTGGGACCGGTCTCCGGACTGCCCTTCGGCAGCCGCAACCTGATCGCCTGCTTCCGGGAGGGCGCCCGCAGGTTCGGCTGGGCCGAGCGCGACCCGCGGCCCGGAGTGCGCCGCGAGGGGCGCTGGCTGCTCGGCACCGGCACCGCGGCGGCCTCCTTCCCGACCACGGCCATGCCGTCCACCGCGGCCGTCACCGCCGAGGCCGACGGCACCTACACCGTGCGGATCAACGCGGCGGACATCGGCACCGGCGCCCGCACCGCGCTCACCCTGGTCGCCGCCGACGCTCTGGAGGTGCCGACGGACCGGATCCGGATGCGGATCGGCGACAGCGACCTCGGGCCGGCGATCATCGCCGGCGGCTCCATGGGCACCCGCTCCTGGGCATGGGCCGTCACGGCCGCCGCCGACGAGCTGCGCCGGAGTCTCGTGCCGGGCGCCGGCATCCCGCCCGAGGGCGTCACCGCGCGGTCGAACACGACCGAGGCCGTCGGCGCCCTGGCGCAGAAGGAGCGGCACGCGTTCGGGGCGCAGTTCGCCGAGGTCGCCGTGGACCCGGCCACCGGCGAGGTGCGCGTCCGCCGCATGCTGGGCGTCTTCGCGGCCGGCCGCATCGTCAACCCGCTCACCGCCCGCAACCAGCTCGTCGGAGGCATGATCTGGGGCCTGTCCATGGCCCTGCACGAGGAGGCCGTCCGGGACCGGACCAGTGGCGGCGTGTACGGCGCCGACCTCGCGGGTTACCACGTCGCCGCGCACGCCGACGTCCCGCACATCGAGGCCGACTGGGTCGACGACCCCGACCCGGACGACCCGGTCGGCATCAAGGGGATCGGCGAGGTCGGCATCGTCGGCGCCGCGGCGGCGGTCGCCAACGCGGTGTGGCACGCCACCGGCGTCCGCCACCGGAACCTGCCGATCCGTCCCGACCGCGTCCTGCTGGCGGGCGGCGATGCTTGATCTCGCCGGCCGGCTGCGGGAATGGATCGAGGAGGGCCGGGAGTTCGCCGTCGCCACGGTCGTCGCCGTCGGCGGCAGCGCCCCGCGCCCTCCGGGCGCCGCGCTGGCCGTCTCGGGCGACGGAACCGCGATCGGCTCGGTCTCCGGGGGGTGTGTGGAGGGCGCGGTGTACGACCTGTGCGTCCAGGCCCTCCACGACGGCGAGACGCGGGTGGAGCGGTTCGGCTACAGCGACGAGGACGCCTTCGCGGTCGGACTGACCTGCGGTGGGACGATCGACGTCATGATCACCCCGTTCGCGGCGGGGCGTCCGGGGGAGCCGGCCGGGGATCCGGCGGCGCCGTCGGCCGGGGCGCCGCCGGTGCCCCGCCCCTCGCGGGCCGCCGCCGCGTTCGCCGCCGTGTCGGCCGCCGACCGCGGTGAGCCCGTGGCGCTGGCCCGTGTGATCCGCGGGCCGGCGGAACTGCTCGGCGGGGCGCTGCTGGTACGCCCCGGCGGCACGCACGAGGGCGGTCTCGGCGGCCACCCCGCCCTGGACCGCACCGCCGTCGCCGAGGCCCGTGCCCTGCTGGACACCGGCCGCACCGGCACGGTCGAGCTGTCCGAGGACGGCTCGCACTGCCCGGGCGGTCTCACCCTGCTCGTCGAGTCGGCCGTACCGCCGCCCCGCATGATCGTCTTCGGCGCGATCGACTTCGCGTCGGCGCTGGTCGGCGCGGGCAAGTTCCTCGGCTACCACGTCACGGTCTGCGACGCGCGCCCGGTCTTCGCGACCCGGGCCCGCTTCCCGGACGCCGACGAGATCGTCGTGGACTGGCCCGACCGCTACCTGCGCGGCACCCGGACCGACCGGCGGACGGTGCTCTGCGTGCTCACCCACGACGCCAAGTTCGACGTGCCGCTGCTGAAGGAGGCACTGCGGCTGCCGGTCGCGTACGTCGGGGCCATGGGCTCGCGCCGCACGCACGAGGACCGCGCCCGGCGGCTGCGCGAGGAGGGCGTGAGCGCGTCCGAGCTGGCCCGGCTGAGGTCCCCGATCGGCCTGGACCTGGGCGCCCGGACGCCCGAGGAGACCGCGGTGTCCATCGCGGCGGAGATCATCGCCGCACGGCACGGCGGCACGGGCACGCCCCTGACGGGTACCGACCGGCCGATCCACGCGTCCGCGCGTGAGGTGGTTCCCCAGGCGGTCTCCTGAGGC
Organism: Streptomyces sp. NPDC094143; assembly: GCF_040303825.1. NCBI lineage: Bacteria > Bacillati > Actinomycetota > Actinomycetes > Kitasatosporales > Streptomycetaceae > Streptomyces > Streptomyces sp. NPDC094143. The sequence continues at coordinate 198,701 of NZ_JBEOTZ010000004.1, read as the reverse complement.
CCGGCGCGGGCGCCCTCAGGGGCGCGGGGAACTGCGCGACCGGCCACGACGCATCCCGCACCCGGCGCCGCACGGGCACCGCCGCCGCGCGCCCCCGCTTCTCCGCCCGGGGACATGGACACGCGGGAGGGGCCGGGGCCGCACACGGCCCCGGCCCCTCCACGGCGGCGGCTCGTGCCGCTCAGGCGGCGGCCGGCGCCGTGGCGTGCCCGTGCAGGCGGGCGATGACCTCCGTCAGCTGTGCCGCGACCTCGGCGTCGTCGGACGGGTGCGTCTCGGCGAAACGGGTCAGCGAGCCCGGGATGGACAGCTTGACGTCCTCGAGCACCTTGCCGCCGGCGATGCCCACGGCCTTGCGGGTCTCGTCGTGGGCCCAGACACCGCCGTACTGGCCGAACGCGGTGCCGACCACGACGACCGGCTTCCCGGTGAGCGCACCGGCGCCGTACGGGCGGGACAGCCAGTCGATCGCGTTCTTCAGGACGGCCGGAATGGTGCCGTTGTACTCCGGCGTGAAGAGGATCAGGCCGTCCGCGGCGTTCGCGGCCTCACGCAGCCGTGCGGCGGCGGCCGGGACGCTGCCCTCGACGTCGATGTCCTCGTTGTAGAACGGGATGTCGGCGAGCCCCTCGAAGAGGTTCACCTCGGCACCCTCCGGGGCGAGCTTGACCGCGGCCTCGGCGAGCTGGCGGTTGTGCGAACCGGCGCGCAGGCTGCCGACGAGGGCGAGGAAACGAACAGACATGCTGACTCCCACGTAGAGAAAACTGCAGTGAAACACTGCCGTCACGATCCGGACCGAGGTCCGTTTAATGTTCTAGCATCCTAACCGGACCGCGGTCCAGTTTTTGTTCCCGATGCTTTACGCTGGCTTCATGTCCACCGTCCCGCCGCCCTTCCCGACGCCCCAGGACGTCGGCCATCCCGAGCTGCTCCAGCTCGGCACCGCCCTGGAGGCGGACGAGCCGTGCCTGCGCGCCGACGCCGCGCGCAACCGGGCCCGCCTGCTGGAGGCCGCCGCGCGGCTGGTCGCGGAGCGCGGCGCCGAGGGCGTCACGATGGAGGCGGTGGCCGCGGCGGCCTGCGTCGGCAAGGGCACGGTGTTCCGCCGGTTCGGCGACCGCACGGGCCTGCTGACGGCGCTGCTGGACCACTCCGAGAAGCAGTTCCAGGCCGCGTTCCTCGGCGGTCCGCCGCCGCTGGGCCCCGGCGCGCCCCCCGTGGAGCGGCTGCGGGCGTTCGGCCGCGCGATGCTGCGGCGCTCGACCGACGACCTGGAGCTGCAGCTGGCCGCGGAGCCCGGGGCGAACCGCCGCTACATGTCGCCGGCCCGCCGGGTGCTGCGCCACCACATCGAGATGCTGCTGCGGCAGGCGGTCCCGGAGGCGGACTGCGAACTCCTCTCCCACACGCTGATGGGCCAGCTGGATCCGGCCCTGGTCCACCACCTGACCAAGCAGTGCGGGCTGCCCCTGGCCCGGCTGGAGGACGCGTGGATCGACCTGGTCGACCGGGTCACCGGGACCGGCCGCTCGGGCTGAGGACGCGCCGTCGGCCGTGAACGCTCACGGCATTCTCACAACTCCCCCGCCGAAAGGGCGCGTTGGCGCTTCTGCCAAGATGCCGTCGTCATGGTGCAGATACCGAAAACGCCCGCGCCCCCGTCCCCCGCGTTGTCGCGCTCCGTGCCCACGAGCGCCGACGTGGCCCGCCTGGCCGGCGTCTCGCGCGCGACCGTCTCCTACGTCCTCAACAACACCAGCGCCGTACGGATCAGCGAACCCACCCGCCGCCGTGTCCACGACGCCGCGCGGGAACTCGGGTACGTCCCGCACGCGGCCGCCCGCAGCCTGCGCGCCGGGCACAGCCGCATGGTCCTGATCCCAGCGCCGACCTTCCCCGTCGGCCCGCTCTACAGCCGCTTCCTCACCGACCTCCAGGGCGCGCTCTCCACCCTGGACTACACGGTCGTGCAGTACGGCACCGGCGGCCCGCACGGCGACGAGGCCGCCCGGACCTGGGCCGAGCTGCGGCCCGTCGCCGTCCTCGTCCCCGGCTCCGGACTCGGCCCCCGCGGGGTCGCGGTGCTCAAGCGCTCCGGCGCCCGGGCCGTGGTCACCCTCGGCCCCGAGACCATCGAGGGCGCGCACGCCCTGCTCATGGACCACGACGCCGTCGGCCACAGCGCGGGCGCCCACCTCTACGACCGCGGCCGCCGCCGGATCGGCGTGGTCGTCCCGCAGGAGCCCGGCCTCGACGCGTTCTCCGCGCCCCGGCTCGACGGGGTCCGCCAGGCCGTGCGGGGCACCGGCGCCACCGTCACCGAACTGCCCCTCGCCTACGACGAACAGGCGGCGGCCCGCCTCGCCGGCCGCTGGCGCGACCTGGGCCTGGACGCCGTGTTCACCTACAACGACGAGTACGCGATGCTGCTGATGCGGGCCCTGCAGGACGAGGGCGTCCGCATCCCCGAGGAGACCGCCGTGATCGGCGCGGACGATCTGATGCTGGGCCGGCTGCTGCGACCGCGCCTGAGCACCGTCCACCTGGAGCTGCCCTCGGGCCGGGAACTCGCCGAACTCGTCGACCGCGCGGTGCGCACGCCCGGAACGCAGCCCGAGACCCACAAGGCACTGGGGGCGACGGTGTTGCGCCGGGAGTCCAGCTGACCGGGCGCGACGCTCCGGCGGGCGGCCGGTGACCGGGCTTCCGCGACGCCGCAGGGCTAGGATGTTGCATGATCAACAAAATGGGGGCATGCGAGCACGCGGACCGCGGCACACCCGACCGCGACCGGTCCACGCGCTCCGCCCCGTGACCGCCGAACCGGCCGCGCACGTACGGGACGTCCGCCCACCCGTCAGCCGGTGACCGATCGATCGGAGAGCCGTCATGCCGTTGCTCGACGCCAGCACCTGGCAGCCCGGCACCCTCACGGGGCCCGGGTACACCGTCACCGAGCCCGCCACCGGCCAGGCCCTCGGCAGCCTCGCCCTCGCCCGCCCCGAGGACGTCGAGACCGCCGCCGCACGGGCCGCCGGGGCCCAGCGCGCCTGGGCGCGCGCCCCGCACTCCGCCCGCGCCGCCGTGCTCCGCAAGGCGGGTGACCTGTTCGCCGAGCACGCCGCGGAGCTGCGTGAATGGCTCGTCCGCGAGTCCGGTTCCGTCCCGGGCAAGGCCGACTTCGAGCTGCACGTCGCCGCCCAGGAGTGCTACGAGGCCGCAGCCCTCGCCTCCCGCCCGGCCGGCCAGGTGCTCCCCAGCGAGGCGCCGCGGCTGTCGTACACCCGCCGTGTCCCGGCCGGGGTGGTGGGGGTCATCGCCCCGTTCAACGCGCCGCTGATCCTGTCCATCCGGTCGGTCGCGCCCGCCCTGGCGCTGGGCAACGCGGTGCTGCTCAAGTCCGATCCGCGCACGGCCGTCTGCGGCGGGCTGGCCCTCGCCGCGGTGTTCGCCGCCGCGGGCCTGCCGGAGGAGTTGCTGCACGTGCTGCCCGGCGGCCCCGACGCCGGGCAGGCCCTGGTCGCCGACCCGCGCGTGCCGGTCGTCTCGTTCACCGGCTCCACCGCCGCCGGACGGGCCGTGGGCGAGGCCGCCGGGCGCCACCTGAAGCGGGCGCACCTGGAACTGGGTGGAAACTCCGCCATGATCGTGCTGGAGGACGCCGACCTCGACGCGGTGATCTCCACGGCCGCCTGGGGCTCGTTCTTCCACCAGGGCCAGATCTGCATGACCACCGGGCGCCACCTGGTGCACGCGTCCCTGTACGACGAGTACGTCGAGCGGCTCGCCGCCAAGGCCGAGTCGCTCGCCGTGGGCGACCCGTACCGGGACCAGGTCCACCTCGGTCCCATCATCGACTCGGGCCAGCTCGCCAAGATCAGCGGCCTGGTCGACTCCAGCAGGGCCGCGGGCGCCAAGGTCGCCGCCGGCGGCACCCACGAGAAGCTGTTCTACCGGCCGACGGTCCTGGCCCACGTCGACGACCGCACCCCGGCCTACACCGAGGAGGTCTTCGGTCCGGTGGCACCCGTCCGCTCCTTCGGCAGCGCGGACGAGGCGGCGGCGCTGGCGGCGCAGAGCCCCTACGGACTGTCCCTGGGCATCGTCACCCGCGACCCGGCCCGTGGCCTGGACCTCGCCGAGCGGATCCCGACCGGCATCGTCCACATCAACGACCAGACGGTGAACGACGAGGCCGTGGCGCCCTTCGGCGGAGTGGCCGCCTCCGGCACCGGCGCCCGCTTCGGCGGCGAGGCCAACCTGGAGGCCTTCACCGAACTGCGCTGGACGACGGTACGCGGAGACGTGGCTCCGTATCCCTTCTAGGCACCGCCCTCGCGGGACCGGGGTCCGCTGTCGGCGGCCGTCACTCGGCCGGCTGCTGCGGCTGCTGGGCCTGCTGCTCGGCGATCGCCTTGCGGACCTCGTCCATGTCCAGGTTCCGGGCCTGCCCGATGACGTCCGTCAGAGCGGCCTCGGGCAGCGCGCCCGGCTGGGCGAACACGGCGACCTGGTCCCGGACGATCATCAGCGTCGGGATCGACTGGATGCCGAAGGCCGCGGCCAGCTCCGGCTGCGCCTCGGTGTCCACCTTGCCGAACACCAGGTCCGGGTTCTCCTCCGCCGCCTTCTCGTAGACCGGCGCGAACTGCCTGCACGGCCCGCACCAGGACGCCCAGAAGTCGATCAGGACGAACTCGTTGTCCGTGACCGTCTGGTCGAAGTTCTCCTTGGTGAGCTCCACGGTGCTGCTCATGGCGTACATCCCTCTTCCTGGGTGGGGTCAGGCCGTCGGCACAACACGGCCGGCCGGGCACGTATTCCGCGCCCCTACCCGTGTGGCCAGGGCGCACACCACCCACCAGACTGACCCCATGACGGAAACGGAAACCAACGCGTACGACGTCGTGGTGCTCGGGGCCGGGCCCGTGGGGGAGAACGTCGCCGACCGCACCCGCGCGGCCGGCCTGACCACCGCGGTCGTGGAGAGCGAACTGGTCGGCGGGGAGTGCTCGTACTGGGCGTGCATGCCCAGCAAGGCCCTGCTGCGGCCGGTCATCGCCCGGGCGGACGCCCGCCGCGTGCCGGGCCTGAGCCAGGCGGTGCAGGGCCCTCTCGACGCGTCCGCGGTCCTCGCCCACCGCGACTACTACACCTCGAACTGGACGGACGACGGCCAGGTCGGCTGGCTCGACTCCATCGGCGCCGACCTGTACCGCGGCCACGGGCGGCTCACCGGCCCCCGCACGGTGACGGTCACCGGCCCGGACGGCACCGAGCGCGTCCTGACCGCCCGGCACGCCGTGGCGGTCTGCACCGGCAGCCGCGCCGCCCTGCCCCCGCTGCCCGGGCTCGACGCCGTCAAGCCCTGGACCAGCCGGGAGGCCACCAGTTCCAAGACCGTGCCCGGCCGGCTGATCGTCGTCGGCGGCGGCGTGGTCGCCACCGAGATGGCCACCGTCTGGCAGGCGCTCGGTTCGCGGGTCACCCTGCTGGTGCGGGGCAAGGGCCTGCTCCCCAGGATGGAGCCCTTCGCCGGGGAACTGGTCGCCGAGGCGCTCACCGAGGCCGGCGCGGACGTCCGCACCGGCACGTCCGTGGAGTCGGTGACGCGCGAGAACGGCACCGTCGTGGCGGTCACGGACGGTGGCGACCGCATCGAGGCCGACGAGATCCTCTTCGCCACCGGCCGCGCCCCGCGCACCGACGACATCGGCCTGGAGACGATCGGCCTCGACCCCGGCTCCTGGCTGCCGGTCGACGACAGCCTCCGGGTGACCGGCCACGACTGGCTCTACGCGGTCGGCGACGTCAACCACCGCGCCCTCCTCACCCACCAGGGCAAGTATCAGGCCCGCATCGCGGGCGCCGCCATCGCCGCCCGGGCCGCCGGCGAGGACCTCGCCGCCCAGCCCTGGGGCGCCCACGCGGCCACCGCCGACCACGCCGCCGTCCCGCAGGTCGTCTTCACCGACCCGGAGGCGGCGGCGGTCGGCCTCTCCCTCGCCGAGGCCGAGCAGGCGGGGCACCGGGTGAAGGCCGTCGACGTGGACCTGTCCTCCGTCGCCGGGGCAGGCCTGTACGCCGACGGCTACCGGGGCCGTGCCCGCATGGTCGTCGACGTCGAGGACGAGATCCTGCGCGGCGTGACCCTCGTCGGCCCGGGCGTCGGCGAACTCATCCACTCCGCGACGATCGCCGTCGCCGGCCGGGTCCCGGTCGACCGCCTGTGGCACGCCGTCCCCTCCTACCCGACCATCAGCGAGGTGTGGCTGCGCCTGCTGGAGGCGTACCGGGACAGCTGAGCCGGCCGGCACCCGGGCCGGACGCGGTGCCCGGACGGCGCGTTCGTCGTGCGTGACCGTGACGACCGCGCCGGGGCAGGTGTCCACCGCTGCCAGGACCGGCTGTTCACCGCCCTACGGCAGTTCGAAGCCGAGGGCCCGCGCCGCCTCCTGAGGTGTGGGCTGCGCCCAGCGCTCGGCCACCGCCTGGTGGGACGAGAGCGACCTCGGCTCGGCGCGGTCCAGGTACAGCACGCCGTCGAGATGGTCCGTCTCGTGCTGCACGATCCGGGCGGGCCAGCCGGTCACCACCTCGTCGAGGGCCCGCCCCCGCTCGTCCTGGCCGGTCAGTCGCACCGCGGCGGGCCGCGCGACGACCGCCTGCCAGCCCGGCACGCTCAAGCAGCCCTCGAAGAACGCGGCCCGCGCCTCACCGGCGGGCGCGTAGGCGGGGTTGACCAGCACCCGGAACGGCTGCGGCACCCGCCCGCGCGCGAGCCGCACCTCCTCCGGCACCGGCGCCGGGTCCTCGATCACCGCGATCCGCAGCTCCACCCCCACCTGCGGTGCCGCCAGGCCGACCCCGGGCGCCGCGCGCATCGTGACCCGCAGCGCCTCGACGAACCGGGCCAGCAGCGCGGGGCCCAACTGCCCGTCGTACGGCTCGGTGCCGCGCCGCAGCACCGGGTCCCCCGCGGCGACGACGGTCAACGGGCCGTCGCCCGCGAGGAGTTCCTCGACCCGCTCGGCCAGGGGTGCGCGATCGCTCGGAGTTCCCATCGCGTCAGGATGACACGGACCGGCCGCCGCCGTGTGGCGCACGACACACTCATGCTCCGGGAACCGGACGGCCCCGCGCCCCGACTACTGGACCGCAACGGCCCAAGACGTCCCCCGGAGAAGCCCGCCGATGACCACCGCTCCCTCGACCACCACGGACGAGGCCCCGCAGCCAGCCACCCCGGCCCCGTCGAGGAGCAGTTGGGCACCCCTGCGCCCGCTGGTCCTGCGCCTGCACTTCTACGCCGGCGTGCTGGTGGCGCCGTTCCTCCTCGTCGCCGCCGTCACCGGCCTGCTGTACGCCGCCTCCTTCCAGGCCGAGAAGATCGTGTACGACCACGAACTCACCGTCCCCGCCGGCCGGGAGAAGCTGCCCGTCAGCGAGCAGGTCGCCGCCGCCCGCGCGGCCCATCCCCAGGGCACCGTCGCCGCCGTACGCCCCTCGCCCGAGGCCGACGCGACGACCAGGGTGCTGCTGTCCGGCGTCCCGGGCGTCGACGAGGACCACACGCTCGCCGTGTTCGTGGACCCGTACACCGCCGAGGTGCGCGGCGCCCTCGAACAGTACGGCTCGACCGGTGCACTGCCCCTGCGCACCTGGATCGACAAGTTCCACCGGGACCTGCACCTGGGGGAGGGCGGGCGGCTGTACAGCGAACTGGCGGCCAGCTGGCTGTGGGTGATCTCGGCCGGCGGGCTGGTGCTGTGGTTCTCCCGCCGCCGGGCCCGGCGCAAGGTGCGGGGCACGACGGGGCGGCGCCGCACGCTCGCACTGCACGGTGGCGTCGGCGTCTGGGCGGCGGCCGGGTTCTTCTTCCTCTCGGCCACCGGTCTCACCTGGTCGGCGTACGCCGGTGCCACCATCGACGAGCTGCGCACCCCCTCGGCCAGGCCACCCCCTCGGTGTCGGCGGCGGGCGGCGAACACTCCGGCCACGGTGCCGCCGCCGGGCGGGCCGGTGACGCCGCGCACGGCGTGGGCCTGGACAAGGTCCTGGCGGCGGCACGGGCCGAGGGCCTCGGCGACCCGGTGGAGATCGTGCCGCCCGCCGACGCGAACTCGGCGTACGTCGTCCGGCAGGTGCAGCGCAGCTGGCCCACCGAGCAGGACTCCGTGGCGATCGACCCGGCGAGCGGCGAGGTCACCGACGTCCTGCGGTTCGCCGACTTCCCGGTGCTCGCGAAGCTCACCCGCTGGGGCATCGACCTGCACACGGGCATCCTGTTCGGCCTCGCCAACCAGATCCTGCTGATGGTGCTCGCGCTCTTTCTCGTCCTGCTGATCGTCTGGGGCTACCGCATGTGGTGGCAGCGCGGCCGCGGCAGCGCCTTCGGACGGCCGGTGCCGCGCGGCGCCTGGCAGCACGCGCCGCCGCAGATCCTGGTGCCGCTGCTGGCGGGGGTCGCCGTACTCGGTTACTTCCTGCCGCTGTTCGGCATCCCGCTGGCCGTCTTCCTCGCCGTCGACATCCTGCTGGGCGAGATCGCGCACCGGCGGGGGCGGCGGACGTACGGGACCGGAACCCCGGCGCGGTAGGGAGGCGTGCACGCACGGGTGCCCGGCTCCCTTCGTCGGAGCCGGGCACCCGTCGTCGTGTCCGTGCCGGTCAGAGCCCGGCGAAGTCACCGGCGAGCGCGGCGGCGACCCGCAGGTGCGGCTCGGCCTCGTCGTGCCGGCTCTGCCGCTGGAGCGTACGGCCGAGCATCAGCCGGGCGTAGTGCTCGACCGGGTCCTGCTCGACAATGGTCCGCAACTCGGCCTCGGCGCGGCGCAGTTGCGCCGAGTGGTAGTAGGCGCGGGCCAGCAGCAGCCGCGGCCCGGTCTGCTCGGGCGCCTCCTCGACCAGCCCGACCAGGACGCGCGCGGCGGCGGCGTAGTCCTGGGCGTCGAAGAACAGCTGCGCGCGCTCCCAGCGCTCCGCCGGAGTTCCGTGGTCGTAGTAGGCCGGCTCGTAGGTCGTGTTCACTGGTGACCTCCTTCGAGGCCGTCAACCGCGCCTATTGATTCAATATTCCACTACTGGCCGGAGCTGCCGGACGGGGCGGCCGGCTCGGCGTCGGCGCGCTCGGTGATCAGGCTCAGCACCCGGCCGGCGACGGCCGGTTCCTCCTCGGGGATGCCGTGGTGGACGCGGGCGGTGATCGGTGCCGTCTCGCCGGAGGTCCTGGCGTACGGCTCCCGCCCGGCCTCCGTGATCCGCCCGTCCGACGTCCCCTCCGGAGCCGGCAGCCGCGCGGCGATCAGCTCGTCGATCACGCCGTGCGCCGGCGCCGGTCCGGTCTTCAGGGCGCCGGTGACACCGTCGGCGAGCCGGTCGCGGCCGAGCGGCCCGTCGGCGGCGGCGGCGAGCCGGAGGGTGACGGACTGCTGGAAGGTGACGCCGTGCCGGGCCGGCAGGGTCTCCAGGATCGCGCGCCCGGCGTAGTGGCCCAGGGCGATGACGCGGGGGTCGAGCGAGGGTGCGGTGGTGGTCACGGCTGCTCCGTCTCATGCTCGCCGAAGGGCTCGAGGGGTGTGTCGAGCAGGACCGTCAGAGCGCGCGTGACCTCCTTGGCTCGCGCGCTGTCGAGACCGCCCAGCGGGTCCAATAGCTGCCGGAGCAACCCCTGGACGACGTCGATCGCCCGCCGGGTGACCTCACTGCCCCGCTACTGTTTTCCGACTCCGGCGGTGCCGAGCGGCCGGCTTGCGCGCGCGGGGTGCACGGCCGGGTGACGCGCTGACGCGGAGACGTCCGCCGGATTAGGTTGTGCGCCATGAGTAATCTGCCCGCCCGCCACGGGGCGGAGGTTGAGGCCGGGGCCATGGATCACGCGGCGCAGGCCGAGCGCCGGTGACGGACGTAGCCGAGCAGGCCCACCGGCTGCGATCCGCGGGCGGTGTCCGTCACCATCGGGATGTCGATCCCGGCCCGTGCGGCCAGCCGCTCCGTCCAGCGGCCCGCCGCCAGGACGACTCGATCGCCCCGGACGACTCCGCCTCCGGCCAGGGCGAGGGACACTCCGCCCGGCCCGTCGTCGATGCCCACGGCCTCACCCGGCGCGAACCGCGTGCCGTGCCGCTCGGCATTCGACGGCAGGCCCGCCAGGAAGAGGCCGGGCAGCACGTATCCCTCGCCGGGGAAGTGCGCGACGGCCGTGACGGTCGCCGGGATGCGCAGGCCGCCCGCGATCCGCCCCGCTTCCCCGGGCGTGACCCGGTGCGCCGGGTAGCCGAGGGACCGCAGCCGTTCCACATTGCTCACCAGCCGCTGTTCGCTCGCCTCGTCGGCCCAGTGCAGGGCTCCGCTCGGGAAGTACGACCTCGGCCCCGGCAGCCGCTCGGCGAGCCTGGCGTGCTCCTCCATCCCGGCGACGTTCAGCCTGTGGGAGCTCACATCGTGCTTCCGGTTGGAGTTGACCCAGGCGAACGTCGTCGCGCTCGTGGGCGCACCGGCACCCCGGTGATCCAGCAGCACCACCTCCGCGCCGGCGGCGGACAGATGCCTCGCGGCACTCGCGCCCGGCACACCGGCACCGATGACGACGACCTTCATGGTCGGTGCCCCTCGCTTCGTCGATCTTGCCGTTCCGGCCGAACACCGCTGCCGCACAGGTCACTATGGGAGGACCGGTGTGTGAGGAGGCTGTGGTGCTCGGAAGGTGCGCGCGGTGGCTCGTGGGCGTCATGACCGTCGTCTGCATGGTGCTCGTCGGCCCCAGCGCGCCGAGCGGTGCCCTGCTCGGCGCGTCGCTGCCCGTCGGAGCCGTCAAGGACGTAGTACCGGACCGGGTCATGACGTGGAACATCTGCAACCCGTGCGACGCGGGCGACGCCGACCGGGCCGCGGCGATCGCCGCGTACGCTCCGCAGGTCATCGGCATGCAGGAGGCGTGCGTCCGCGACGTCGAGGCCATCCGGGAGCATCTGAAGAACCTGCACGGGCTGGTCTACCACGTCGAGTACGGGTCGGTCCTGCGCAAGTGGGGCCGGTGCGGGGGAGCGCCGTGGAGCCCGGGCGCCTTCGGCCAGGCGATCCTCTCCGCGGCACCGATGACGGACGCCGTCAGTGTGGAGTACCCCGACGGCGGCTCCGAGGACCGCGGGTACATGGCCGTCACCACCACCGTGGACGGTGAAGCCGTCCGGGTCTTCAACACCCACCTCGCCCAGCGACGCCAGGAGACGGTCCGGGCGGCACAGGTCCGAATCCTGGCCGCGGCCGCTGCCCGGCACGAACGCGCCGTCCTCATCGGCGACTTCAACGCCGTGCCGGGCGCCCCCGAACTCACGCCGGTGCAGCAACTGGCCGTGGAGGCGGACTCCCGGTGCCGTCCCCCGGCCACCGGCGGCTGCGAGCCGACCACCGACTGGCAGCTCAGGTTCGACTACGTCTTCCTGCGCGGCATCACCGCCCTCGGCCACCGGGTGCAGCCGAGCCCGTACTCGGACCACCACATCGTGTACGCAGACCTGGACACCGAGGAGCGGCCCGCGGCGTGAAGCCCTGGTGAAAACCCTGTGGAAGCGCTGTCGTAGGTGCCGTCTATGCTGCTCCGAACGATCACGCGGGACCAGGGGAGGGCGCGGCATGTTCGGCAGGCTGTTCGGCAGGGGCGAGGAGAGACCCGCGGAGGATCCGCACGCCCTTCCCGTCCCGCGCAGACAGAGGAACGGGATGTACACGCTGCGCGCGCTCGGCGACGCGCGGGTGCTCGCCCTGGTGGAGGCGGCCGACGCGGGCGACTGGGACGCCGTCAAGGCGGCGCTGGCCCCCTTCGACCTCGGCCGCGACCACCAGGTCCTGGGCGAACTCGCCGACCTGGACGGGGTGCAGGACTAGATCGTCCGGGCCGTCGAGGAGGACAAGGAGCACCGGGCGACCGCCCTGCTGATCTCCGGGACGCGCCACGTCAGCTGGGGCTGGGAGGCCCGCACCGCCGCACGCGCCGTGGACGTCACGCAGGAGCAGTGGCGGATCTTCCACGAGCGGCTCCGGATCGCCGAGGAGCACCTGCTGGAGGCCGCCGAGCTGCGCCCCGACTGGGTCACGCCGTGGCGTCGGCTCCTCACCTCGGGCCGCGGGATGTCGCTGGGCTCCGCCGTCAACGAGACCCGGCTCGACGCCGCCCTGCGCCGCGACCCGCTGGACCTGGAGACCCATCTGGAGTGGCTGTCGCAGTTGCAGCCCCGCTGGGGCGGCGAGCCGGGGCAGGCCCTGGCGTACGCCCAGGAGGTGTTCTCCCGCGCCCCGCACGGACACCGCCTCGGCTGTGTGATCGCCATGGCGTACATCGAGGAGTGGGTCGAGGCGGACCGCGGGGACCACCTCGAAACCGACGAGATCCGGGCCCAGTTGCGCGAGGCCGCCGACCACAGCATCCTCCACCCCGCGTACGTGTGGCGCCCGGGCTGGCAGCACGACTTCAACATGTTCGCCATGGCCCTGTCGCTGGCCGGTGAGCGGCACACCGTCCGGCGGGTCTTCCGGACCCTGGACGGCGCCTACACCAAGTGGCCCTGGACGTACTTCGCGGACCCCGAAAAGCAGTTCGCCCGCCACCACCGCAAGGCCTGAGCCCGCCGCGTCGCACGGGCTGAGCCCGCCGCGGTCGCAAGGGCTGAGCCCCGACACCGCCGCGAGGTGCGGCCTCCGCCCCACCACGAGGCCCGGCTCACGAAACCCCGCCCCGGCGAGCCCGCGTACGGCTCCCCAGCGAGCCCGATACGGCTCCCCGCCGAGCCCGGGCACGGCTGTCACCGCCGCACCCGAGTGCCGGGCGGGCCGTCGGCGCACTCCGCACCGGCCCCGGAACGCCCGGGCAACCACCGGACCCGTCCGGCCCCGTGCGGCCCGCACCTGGTCACCTCACCCGTCTCCCACCCCCGGAACCGCCCGATGACTCCTCCCGACACCGCCGCGACCCCGGCCGGCGCCGACCGCACCTTCCAGGTGGATCTGCGCGGCCTCGTCGACCTCCTCTCCCACCACCTCTACTCCAGCCCCCGCGTCTACCTGCGTGAACTCATGCAGAACGCGGTGGACGCGCTGACCGCCCGGCACACCCTCGAACCGGACGCCCCCACCGGCGCCTTCGGCGTGCGCCTGTACGCCGACGGCGCGGTGGTCCGCGTCGAGGACGACGGCGTCGGTCTCACCGAGGCCGACGTGCACCGCTTCCTCGCCACCATCGGCCGCAGCAGCAAGCGCGCCGAGGGCATCGCCGAGCAGCGCGGCGACTTCATCGGACAGTTCGGCATCGGCCTGCTCTCCTGCTTCCTGGTCGCCGACGAGATCCACGTCCTCAGCCGCTCCGCCCGCACCGCGCACGCCCCGGCCGTGGAGTGGCGCGGGCGCGGCGACGGCAGCTACACCGTCCGCACCCTGCCCGCCACCGCCCGCCCCCGGCCCGGCACCACGGTCACGCTGACCCCCCGCGCCGACGCGGGCGAGTGGACCCGCCCGGCGCAGGTGCACGCACTGGCCCGCCACTTCGGCTCCCTGCTGCGCCACCCGGTGACCTTCGACGACGGCACGGCCGGACCCGGCGCCCCGGGCGCGTCCGTCAACCCCGAGCCCGCGCCCTGGGCGCGCACCCACCCCACGCCGGGAGCCCGCTCCCGCGCCCTGGCCGCGTACGGCGAGGAGGTCTTCGGCTTCACGCCGCTGGACACCATCGAGCTGGACCTGCCGGCCGTCGGCCTGAAGGGCATCGCCTGCGTGCTGCCCGAGACGGTCCCGGCCGGACGCCGTCACGGCCATCGCATGCACGTCAAGGGCATGCTGCTCTCCGAGCAGGCCGAGGAGATCCTGCCCGATTGGGCGTTCTTCGTCCGCTGCGTCGTCGACGCCGAGAGCCTGCGCCCGACGGCGTCCCGCGAGTCCCTGTACGAGGACGACACCCTCGCCGCCGTGCGCGACGCCCTCGCCGAACGGCTGCGCGACTGGATCGCCCGGGCCGCCGCCAGCGACCCGGATCTGCTGCACCGCTTCCTCCAGGCCCACCACCTGGCCGTGAAGTCGCTCGCCGTGCACGACGACCGGATCCTGCGGATGCTGCTGCCCTGGCTGCCGTTCGAGACCACCGACGGGCACACCACCCTCGACGAGTTCGCGCGCACCCACCGCACGGTGCTCGTGACGTCGAGTGTGGAGGAGTTCCGGCAGGTCGCGGCGATCGCCTCGGCCGCCGGACTCGGCGTCGTCAACGGCGGCTACACCTACGACCGCGAACTGGTCCACCGGCTGCCCGAGATCAGGCCCGAGGCCACCGTCGCCGACCTCGACCCGGCGACCCTCACCGCCCACCTCGACCCCGTCGACCGCGAGACGGAACTCGCCGCCGCGGCCTACCTCGCGCAGGCCCGTGACGCCCTCGCCGTCTTCGACTGCGACGTGGCGCTGCGCACCTTCCAGCCGGCCTCGGCCCCCGCCCTGCTCGTCGACAGCCGCGAGGCCCGGCACGAGCGCACCCGCTCCCGGCTCGCCCGGGAGCAGGAGGGCGGGCTGTGGGGCGACATCCTCGGCGCGCTGCGCCAGGAGGCCCCGCGGGCCCAGCTGATCCTCAACCAGCTCAACCCGCTGGTCCGCACCGCCGTCACCATCGACGAGCCCGAGCTGGCCCGCACCAGCGCCGAAGCCCTCTACGGGCAGGCCGCGATGCTGTCCCGTCGCCCGCTACGGCCCGCCGAGTCGAGCCTGATCAACCGCTCCTTCCTCGACCTTCTCGCCCACGCCCTCCGCAAGGACAGCTGACGATGCCGACCACACCCCAGACCACCGACGAGCTGTACCAGGCGCTCCAGGAGAACGACCAGCGTCCCTACGGCCGCACCCGCACCCTCACCGCCGAGGAACTCGTCGACGCCGCCGAGCAGTTCGACGAGCCCGTCCCGCTCGTCCACGCCCTCCTCGAACTGCAGGAGGCGTACACCTACGGCTCCGAGCCCCGCAAGTCGCCCGTCGTCTTCGCCCGGCTGCTCACCCTCTTCGACGAGCAGCCCGACGTCTTCGACGAGCGCCTGCGCCACCAGCTGTTCTGGCGGTTCAAGTGGGTGGCCCACGCCCTGCGCCAGCTGCCCGAGATACCGCTGGCCAGCCTGCGCCAGTGGCTGACGGAGATGCGCGACCGCTACGAGAAGGAAGGGCTCGGCCTCCAGCCCTACTACGGGCAGGCGTACCAGCTCGCCGCCCACGTCGGTGAGGACACCACCCTCGCCTACGAGCTGTGGGCGGCCCGCGCCCGCACCCGGCTCAGCGACTGCGAGGCCTGCGAGACGTGCCAGCGGGCCCTGTACCGCCTCGCCGCGGGCGACGACGAGCGGGCGCTGCGCGCCTGGGAGCCCGTCCTTGCGGGCAGGGAGTCCTGCCAGGAGGAGCCGGCGCGTTCCGTCTCGCACGCCCTGCTGCCCCTGCTGCGCACCGGCCGCGCCGACCGGGCGCGCGAACTGCACCTGGCCGGCTACCGCGGCTGCCGCCGCAACCCCTCGATGTCGGCGGAGGTCGGCCGGCACCTGGAGTTCTGCGCGCTCACCGGCAACGAGGCGCGCGGCCTGGAACTGCTCGCCGAGAACCGCAATCTGTTCGACGAGGTCGACTCGCCGCTGGACCAGCTCGACTTCCTCACCGGCGTGGAGGTCCTCCTGCGGCGCGTCGAGTCGCTCGGCCACGGCGACCTGCCCGCCGCCGGATACGCGGGCCGCACCTGGACGGTCTCCGGCCTGCGCGCCGAGGCCGGCGGCCGTGCCGACGACCTCGCCGCCCGCTTCGACGCCCGCAACGGCACCACGACCCACGCCGACCGCCGCCGCGCCCGGCTCGAGCGCACCCCGCTCGTGGACGCGCTCGAACTGACGCTGCGCACCCGCGCCCTGGACGAGCTGGCCCCGGCCGCCCCGGCCGCCACCCCCACCGCCCGTACGGCCGCCGCCGTCCCCGAGGCGCTGCCCGAACTCATCCTCAGGGCACGGGAGCTGGACGAGCTGGGGCACCCGGACGCGCGGGCCTGCTGGGCCCGCCTGCGCACCCTCGTCGCCGCCCGCGACTACGCCCACCCCGACGACGCGGCCGTCGGCCCACCGGCCCGGCTACGCGCGGACCTGCTGAACGACGAGGCGGCCCGGGTGGGGGAGAGGGACGAGTACGCCGAGGCCGCCGCCCTCCACGAGGAGGCGGCAGCCCTGTTCGACGACGCCGGCCTGCCGGGCCACGCGGCGATCTCCCGCGCCTGCGCCCTGCTGGCCACCGCCGAACTCCCCGTCGAGGGCGACGGCGCGAGCGAGGCCAAGGCCGCCGCGTTGACGGCGGCCCACGCGTCGATCGTCCGCATGCACGAGCAGACCCCGGGCCTCACCCCGCACCAGGAGGCCCGTCTGCTGCGGCTGCGCGCGACCGCGCTCGCCCTGCGCCTGCAGACCACGGGCAGCGAGGAGCACGTCGCGCCCGTCCTCGCCGAGGCGGACCTGCTGCACGCGTTCGCCGGCCGGCACGGCATCACCGGGCAGGTCTCCGGCGCCCTGCTGCTGCGGGCCGGCACCTTCGCCATCTCCGGGGACCTGCCCGCCGCGGTCACCGAGACCGACGCCCTGCTGGACCGGCTCAAGGCCCAGGGACCCGACTGGCACCTGCCCCGCACCCTCGGCCTGCGCGGCCGGCTCCGGCTCGGTCTCCGGGACGCCGAGGGGGCGCACGCCGACCTCTCCGAGGGCCTGCGCCTGGCCGCCGACTGGCCCGCCGACGCGATCGACACCGCCCGCCTCCACGGTGATCTGGCCGAGGCCTGCATGCACCTGGGCCGCCCCGACGAGGCCCTGCGGCACCTGACCCGCTCGGCGGAGCTGGAGCTGCGCCGCGGCAGCCGGACGGACGCGTACTGCGCCTACAGCAACGCGGCCCAGCTCAGCCTCGACCTCGGCCGCGTCGAGGACTGCATCGCGCTGCTCGACTCCCTGCTCGCCGAACCGGACGTCGCCGCCGGGGAGCTGGACGACCGGCTCGTCGCCCAACTGCGCCTGACCCGCGCTCGCGCGCTGCACGCGGGGGAGGACCTCAAGGCCGCCACGGCGGAGTTCGCCGCCCTCGCGGCCGAGTCGGCCGGCTGGGACGACGACCCGGGCAGCCACGCCATGATCGCCGCCGAGACGGCCGTACTCCTCGGTGAGTCCGGTGAGTTCGGACGGGCCCGGGAGGCCGCCGGTCAGGCGCTCGCCGCCCACGCCCGGGACCCGCGCTACGAACTGCTCAGCAACTGCCTGCGCGAACTCGCCCGGCTCCAGGCCCAGCAGCAGGGCCCCGACGGCCTGACCGGCGCCCGCGCCTTCCTGGCCGACGCCGCCCGCCTCGCCGACGAGGCCCGCGCCGCCGGGTACGAGGCGCACGGCCGCCCGCTGGACACGGCCCTGGCCTACGAACACGGGCGGGTCAACGCCTACGCCGGTGCCCACGAGGAGTCGCTGGCCGCCCTGGACAAGGCCCTCGCCCTGCTCGGCGAGCCGGGCGCGGACGGCGACCGTGCCGGCGAATGGGCCGAGTGCGTACGCCTCGCGGGCGCCGTGGAGGGCATCTACCTGGAACGCCCCGCCCCCGCCCTCACCCGCCTCGACGCGGCGGTCGCCCGGCTGACCGCCCTGGGACACACGGAGGAGACCGAGGCGCTGACCGCCCTGGCGGCCCGCCTGCGCGACGAGCGGTGACCCGGCGCCCGCGGGGCCGGGGGCGGTGGCGCGCTCCCGGCCCCCGGGACGGGCCCCTTGACGCGCCGTCGCCACGGCCCGACACTCCGTAGAGGAATCCTAGGGAATCGGTAGGGAAATCATGGGCGCAGCGGACCTCGGGAGCGACATCGTCCGTATCGTCCTGCGGTCACTGCCCCGGCTGACATCACGCCGCCACATCGACCTGGTGCGGGTGTGCAGCGCGGCGAGTCGCCCGTCGCCGCCCGCGGCGCCCGGCCGCCGCGCGCCGTCGCCGTCGTCCGCCCGTGACCGAGCCCCCAGGGAGACGCATGTCCGCCACCTTCCCGACCGCCGTGCCGACCTTCCGGAGCAGGATCGGCCGTGACGCGCGCAGCGGCTACTACGCCGCGTCCCGCCGCTACCGGCTGCACCTCGCCCTGTCGTGTCCGCACTCCGTGCAGATCGCCGTCGTCCACGGCCTGCTCGGCCTCGACGACACCGTCCCGGTGACGCTGCTGCCGGCCGTGCCCGACGCGCCCGGCGGGGGACACCGGGCCCTGCGCCCGCTGTACGAGGCCAGCGCCCACCAGCACCCCGGGCCGGCCGCCGCACCGGTGCTCAGCGACGGCTGGACCGGACGGATCGTCAGCACCCACGCCCCCGACATCCTGCGCGACCTCGCGCGGCGGTTCGGCGGCGACGGTCCCGACCTGCACCCGCGCGGCGCCGAGGAGGCCGTCGAAGAGGTGGCCCGGCTCTGCGAGCGGGGCATCGCCGCGGCCGCCCAGCGCGCCGGGCGGTGGGACGGCGACCCCGTGGCCCGCGACACCGCGCTGGCCACGCTGCTGGACGCGCTGGACGAGCTGGAGCGGCGGCTCGACGGGCGGCAGTACCTCCTCGGCGACGGGCCGACCCTCGCCGACGTGCAGGTGTGGGCGACGCTGCTGCAGCTGGACACCGTGCACCGCCACCACCTGGACGCCGCCGCGGTGCACCGGATCACCGGCCACCCCCGCCTGTGGGCCTACGCGCGCCGGCTGGCCGCCCACCCCGCCTTCGGCTCCCGGATCGACCTGGACGGCATCGCCCGCAGGCACCATGCCCACTGCCGCGGCAGGGAGGCCGCCGGCGCGGCCGTGCCGATCGTGGACTGGACGGCGTACGCCTGACGGGCCCGCGCGGTCAACGCCGCGATGGCGCTGTTCAGTTCGAGGACGTCCACCCGGGGCTCGCCCATGAAACCCAGGGGGCGGCCCTCCGTGCGGACCCGGACCTGACGGCGTGCCCGGGCGGCGGCTCCTGATGAGAGGGTGGCCCCATGCCCACCTCGACGGCCGCGCGCCGTGCCCCGCTCGCCGCCACCCTGGCCCTCGCGGGGGCCCTGGCCCTCACCGGATGCGGTGAGCTGCGCGCCTCGGACGCGCAGCGCGGGACCGCCCCGGGCCCGTCCGGCGGACCGCCCTCACCCACCGCCCTGGGGGCGTCGCCGTACGTGGAACCCGGGGCCGGCGACGGCGCCCCGCACCACAACGAGAACAACGCCCACCGCCGGCCGGGCGAGATGTCCCCCGGGCACGCGCGGGACGCCGAGCGGGAGGCGGACCGGATCAGGCCGGTCCTGCGACGGCTGTGGAAGCAGGAGCGGTGGGACCCGGCCTCCGTGAAAGCGGCCCTGCTCCGGCTCGGCTACGAGGAGGAGCGCGTCGGCGCGGACGGCACCCGGCTCGGCGGGACCCTCACCGTGACGGAGATGCTCTCGCGCTACGAGGACGGCCGCTACGTCACGCCCGAGGGGACGCGCGTCGCGCTGCGCGTCCACGACGACGCCTGCGTCACCGCGTTCGTGCAGCCGTCGAACGTCGACGCGCGGGCCAACGGCCCCTACCTGGAGACAGGTTGCTTCGCGCCCCCCGTCGGCCACTGAACTCCCGCGGGCCCGCGCCTCACCCGTCCGTACGCGCCGGGCGGGGCGCGGGCGGGTGCGGGCGACGCCGAGCGCCCCGCCTTCCGCCTCTGGGCCGCCTACGTGCCCGACGACGCCGAGCAGCGCAGGTGCCACACCTACGGCCTGCTCATGATCGGGAAGCCGCGCGTCCCCGCCGCCCGGCACCTGGCCCGGCCGCTGATCAGGCGGTTCAGAGAGCGGGTGTTCGCCGAGGACCGGATCGCCTTGGATGCGGAGCAACGGGCCTGGGACGAGCAGGGGGAGGACCGCAACCAGAAGGTGTTCTCCCTGATCCTGGACGTGCGCGAGGTGCTGCGCGGCAACGGCGTCCCGATCGGGTCCGGCCCCGCCGGCTGCGGCTCCGCCGGCGGGTGCGAGGGCCGGTGAGGACCGCCGCTCACGGCCGGGGGTTGGTGCGGTGCCAGCGGGGCCGGGCGTCGAGACCGCGGCGGCCGGCCACCGAGGCGCAGCGCGGGCACTGGCGGCGCACCCGGTCCGCCGCTCCGCCGGACTCCGGGAAGGTGTCCGGCCAGCCCACATGAGGGAAACGCAGGAGCTGGGACCGGCTCAGGGACAGCCCGCAGACGGTCTCGTTCCGGCCCGGCTCCCAGGCGTGCACCTCCCCGGACGGCAGGCGGCGCCGGCCCTCCTCCTCGTCGGTCCACTGCCCGGACGCCGCGACGGCGTACTGCTTGGCGCGTGCCACGGCGGTCAGTCCGCCGTGTGGCCGACGCGCTGCCGCACCTGTTCCTCCAGGCGCCGCAGGCTGGTGTCGAGGGCGTCGACGACGGCGCCCTCGCCCGGGTCGTGGCCGGCGTCGAAGAACGACAGGTGCAGCGTCACCTCACTGGTGCCGCCGCCGACACCGGCGACCTGGAGCCAGCCCGCGTAACCGCCATGCTCACGCGTGCCCCATTCGAGCCGCATCTGCTCGGGCCGGGCCCGCAGCACGGCGGCGGTGTCCTCGTCGGCGCGGTCCTCGTGCACGGTGACGGCCGGCAGCTCCCCGGCCTCCACGTGCAGGGCGTCCGGCAGCCAGGTGTCCAGCCGGCCCACGTCGGCGGCCTGGTCGAAGACGTGCTCGGGCTGGGCGGGCATCGTGCGGGAACGTTCGTACTCGGTCATCGCGGCACCCTCGGCTCGGGGACGTACAGCGCACCGCGTTCCCGGACCGCCCGGACCTAACCGCGCGATGCACCGACCCGCTCCCGCCCGTGGCCCTCATCGCCGGCCCGGGTGGCGAGCCGAGCACGGTCGATCCCGGAGTCGTGGCGGAAGTCGGTGGGCAGACGGGGGTGGAACAGCACCGAGCCGATGCGGTGGGCCTGCGGGTGGTCGCCGAGGGCCGTGCGCAGGGCGCCGACGACCGTGTCCTTGCGTGCCGCGCGCTCGGGTTCGACGCAGAGCACCGCCCGCTGCCGCCCGGCGGGGCCGACGCCCACCAGGGCGGTGCGGCGGACCCCGGCGGCGGTGTCGGCGAGGACCTCGATGTCCTCGGTGGTGAGGGTGAAGTCCTCGCCGGTGACGAGGTCGGCCTTGCGGCCCAGGTACCACAGGCGGCCCTCGTCGTCGAGGCGCCCCAGGTCACCGGTGCGGTACCAGAGCGTGCCGTCCGCCTCGGTCCGGGCCGCGTCCGTGGACTCGGGCCGGGCGTGGCGGCCGGGGCCGACCGCCGGCCCGGCGACGGAGATCTCGCCCAGACCGGTGGCGTCGGCGTCCAGCACGCGCGCCTGGACGCCGGGCAGGGGCCGGCCCAGACAGGTGCCCGCGTGCCCCGGCGGCGGCTGGATCCGCAGCGTGCGCGACTGTTCCGCGTCGATGGCCGCGACGGGCAGGCACTGCGTGGCGCCGTGGACGCCGAGGATCTCCGCCCCGGCCGGCAGCGCCCTGGCCAGGGCCTCGGCGAGGCGCGGGTGCAGCGGCGCGCCGAAGGACACCACGCGGCGCACCGACGGCAGCGTCAGACCGTGGCGGGAGCAGTGCCCGGCGATCAGACCGAGGACCGCCGGCGAACCGAGCAGGACGCTCGCCCGGTGGTGCAGCAGGGGGCCCACGAGGTGTGCCGGCGGCGTGCGCGCGGGGGCCAGGTGGTCGACCTGCGGGGCGACCGTGGTCACGCCGAGCAGCGGACCCAGCGCGGCGAACGGCAGGAAGCAGCAGAGCAGCACGTCGTCCGCCTCGGCCCGCAGCACGCAATCCAGGGCGGTGAGCTGCCCGGCGAGGGTGGCGTGGGCGTACCGCACGCCCTTGGGCCGCCCGGTGGAGCCGGACGCGAAGGCGATCATCGCCAGGTCCTCCGGCCGGGGCTCCGCCACGCGCGGGGCGGGACCGGTGCCGTCCGGCACGGCCGACGGCAGGTGCCGCCCGAGGAGGTGCGCCTGCCCGGGGAAGCCGCGGCCGGTGACCAGGGCCGTACGGACGTGGCCGTGTCCCCAGCCCAGGGCGCGGCGCGCCACGTGCGCCGGCGGCTCCCCGATGAACACACCGGGGGCGATCTCGTCCTGGCGGTGCCGCACCCCGGCAGGCGGCTCGACCAGCACGGGAACAGCGCCGAGCGAGGTCAACGCGTAGATGCAGACGACGAGTTGATAGGCGTCCCGGGTCATCACCACGGCCCTGTCGCCGGAGCGCACCCCGGCCGCCCGCAGGGCGTCGGCGATCCGCGTGCAACCGTCCAGCAGTTGGGCCGCCGTCACGTCCTCGGCGGAGACGGGGCCGCTGCAGCGGACGATGACGGGGGAACGCGGGTGCTCGCCGAGGCGGGCCAGACGGGCGGAGATGCTGTCGGGTGGGGCGGTCATCACTGTCCTCGCAGGGGTTCGGGCAGCGCGAAGTCGCGGATGCGGGCGCCGAGTTGGCCGCCGGCGTCGTCCATGACCAGGTGCCCGGCGCGGGATGTCCTGCGACAGGCCGGGCGGCGGGACGCACAGGCTTCCGCGATCCCGGCTCGGATCTCCTCCATGCTCCGGAAACGGGACGGCAGACGGACGGCGACGGCTGTCAAGCGGGCACGCGGGGCGTTGAGCACCGCGCCACCGTAACGGCCGGTCACGCTCCGTGACACGGCGTTCACCCGGGTGGCCGTCCGGTGTCACACCCGTGGGTGAAACGGGCCTGTGCGGTGTTTGCGGCGCCCGGTCCGGCGAACCCGGGCCGGCAGACGGGCAGTTCGGGTGGGTAGACGCCGCCCGACCCGTCCCCGAGGACCTGTCGGCCGGTCCGGGGGCGGTCCGGCCGGGCCGCAGCCGCGAGGCCGCCGGGGGCCTCGCCGGTCATGGGCCGCCTCCCCGCCGGGAGGGGAGACGGTCCGCCGCGCTACACCACCTCGGCCTGCCCAGCCGTGTCGTCGAGGAACCCGCCCGACTGGTGCTGCCACAGCTTGGCGTAGGCGCCGCCCAGCGCGAGCAACTCCTGGTGGCTGCCCTGCTCGACGATCCGGCCCCGGTCGAGGACGACGAGCTGGTCCATGGTCGCGACCGTGCTCAGCCGGTGCGCCACCACCAGCGCGGTCCGCCCCTCCATGAGCCGCCACAGCGCCTCCTGGACGAGCACTTCGCTCTCCGAGTCCAGGGCGCTGGTGGCCTCGTCGAGCAGCAGGATCGGCGCGTCGCGCAGGATCGCCCGGGCCAGGGCGACGCGCTGGCGCTGCCCGCCGGACAGCTTCACGCCCCGCTCGCCCACCATGGTGTCGAAGCCGTCCGGGAGCGCGTCGGCGAACTCCGTGACGTGCGCCGCCTCGGCCGCCCGGCGGATCTCCTTCTCGGTCGCGTCCGGCCGGGCGAACGCGATGTTGTCCCGCAGGGTGCGGTGGAACATCGCCGGGTCCTGCGGGACGTAGGCGATCTGCCCGCGCAGGTCGGCCTGGCGCAGTCGGCTGATGTCCTGGCCGCCGATCAGGATGCGGCCGCCGTCGATGTCCGTCATCCGCAACAACAACCGCGTGAGCGTGGTCTTGCCACCGCCCGACCGGCCCACCAGGCCGAGCTTCGACCCGCTCGGCACGTCCAGGTCGAGCCCGTCGAAGAGCGGGCGCCCGCCCCGGTGGGCGAAGGTCACCTTCTCGAAGCGGACGTCGGCGCCCCGGGGCCGCAGCGGCTCCGGCTCCGGCGGGTCGAGCACCGTCGGCGGCGTCAGCAGCAGCTCGGTGAACTGCGCGGCCTCCGTCATCGAGCCCTCCAGCCGGCGGTAGATCTGGTTGAAGTCGAACATGATGCGGGTCGCGTTGGTGTAGTACGTGAAGGCGACCACGATCGCCTCCACGCCGTTCGCGCCCCCGGCGAGCGTCACCGCGAGCAGCAGACCCACCGCGTTGGTCACCACGGACATCGGCGCGACCAGTGTGTCGATGCGCAGGTTGCCGTAGTCCCACGAGCGCAGGGTGAGCCGGCGTGAGGTGGCGACCCGGGAGCGGTGCTCGGCGGCCTCGCGCTCCTCGGCGGCGAAGGCCCGCACGGTCTCCATGTTCATCAGGCTGTCGGCGACATGGCCCGACACCCGGGCGATCGCCTCCTCACGCTCGTCGACGAGCCGCTGCCGCCGGCGGATGAGCGGCACGACCAGCACCGCCGTCAGCACGATCATGAACAGCAGGCCGGCCACGAGCAGCGGCTCGTAGTGCCACAGCACCACCGCGCCGAACGTCAGCGGCACGAAGCTGCCCACGATCTGGAAGGTCAGCGTGTCCACGAACGGCTCGAAACGGGAGGCGAAGCTGAGCACGCGCTTGGTCAGCGAGCCGGCGAAGTTGTCGTGGAAGAACGCGGCGTCCTTGGCGAACAGCTCGTCCATCCCGATGACGTACAGATGCTCGATGCCCAGGGCGTCGAGCCGGTTCAGGCAGTGCAGCGCGATCCGCCACAGCGCCTCCGCGAGCAGCAGGACACCGGCGAAGCCGAGCACGTACGGCAGCGCCGAGGCGGCCGTGACGTCCCGGCCGCCGGCGAGGGCGCCGACCAGTTTGGCGACGATCAGCGGCGCGATGTAGTTGATGCCGATGTTGCCCAGCGCCGAGAGCAACATGGCGGGAGCCGTCCACCGGCGCAGCCGGGACAGCTCCCTCCCGTAGTACCGAAGTGCCAGAAGGACCGAGCGCTTGCCCGGCTGAACCCTGCGTGATCCAGGCGTTTCCATCCCACCCCTGTGTCGTCCTGCGGCCGCCCGTCCCGCGCGTGTGCGGGCAGGGGCCGTCACCGCAACGGATGTGTGGAGTTTCGGGTCGAGTCCGGAAGTGTCCCGCGACCGCGACCGCGCAGTCCAAGCGTTTTCCGGCCGGGCGGTGGTGTGCGGGGAGCGCCAAGAGGCACGGCGGGCGGACTCGGGGGCGGAGCCGGCCCGGGCGCACGCGAGCTCGTCCCCTCAGGGCGAGCCCGCCACGCCCCGGGTCACCCAGGGGGAGTGTCCGGGAGCAGGGTGAAGACCCGGTCGAGGCCGACGAGGGTGAGGACCCGCATCAGGTTGGCCGGTACGGCGGCCAGCGCGATGTCGGCCCCGGCGGCCAGGGCGCGCTGGCGGGCGGCGAGCAGGGCGGTGATGCCGGAGGAGTCGCAGAACGTGAGGCCGGACAGGTCCATCACCAGGCGCTGCCCGGGCTCCACGGTGAGCTGGTCGATCCGCCGGCGCAGCTCGGGGGTCCGGTCGAAGTCGAGATCGCCCGCCACCCGCAGCACGGGGCCGGCCGGCGTGGAGCGAAGGCCGATGGTCAGCGGATTCATGGCAGGCGGCTCGTCGCGGGGCGCATCGCGGGCAAGGGGGCCCCGAGGGCGAGCAGGGCGGTGTCGTCGTCCAGCCCGTCGCCGAAGCCCGCGAGCAGCCCGGTCAGCGCGGTGATCACCTCACGGGGCGTGGCGGGCGCGAGGCCGGCGCCGAAGGCGAGCAGGGCGTCCTCCCCGTACCGGTCGTCACGGCCGGGCCCTGTGCGGGCCTCGGTGAGACCGTCGGTGTACAGCACGAGTGTGTCGCCCGGGTCGAGGACGGTCGAAGCGGTGCCGATCGGCGCGTCGGTCAGCACCCCGACGAGCAGGCCGCCCGGGGTCGGCAGGTACTCGGCACTGCCGTCGGAGCGCAGGACGAGAGCCGGCGGGTGCCCGCCGGAGGCGAGACGCACCACCGCCGGGCCGTGCTCGCCCGCCGGCTCGACGATCCCGAAGATGCACGTGCAGTAGCGGGGGTTGCCGTCACCCGTGTACCGCTCGTGCAGCACGGCGTTGAGCGTGGCCAGGGCCGCCGCGGGCTCGGGGTCGTGGTGCGCGGCGGCCCGGAGCGTGTAGCGCGTCAGCGAGGTGAGCGAGGCGGCCTCGGGCCCCTTGCCGCACACGTCGCCCAGGAAGAACGCCCACCGGTCGCCGGCCACCGGGAACAGGTCGTAGAAGTCGCCGCCCAGCCGGTCCGGCGAGGCCGTGTGGTAGTGGACGGCCGTCTCCAGGCCCGGCACGGCGGGCAGCGAGTCCGGCACCAGGGACTGCTGCAGGACGGCGAGGGCGGCGGCCAGCCGGGCCCGGTCGGCCTCGGCCTGCCGTCGGGCCGCCTCGGCCTCGGCCCGGGCCCGCTCCGCCTCCGCCCGGGCCCGTTCGGCCTCCTGGCGGCGGCGCAGCAGTTCCTCCTCGTAGGCACGGCGGTCGGAGGCGTCGAAGACCGTGGTGCGGATGAGCAGCGGCTCGCCCTCGGTGCCGTGCTTGACCACGGCGGACACCAGCACCGGCAGCCGGCCGCCGCCTTCGCGCCGCATCTCCAGGGCGATCCCGCGCAGCTCGCCCTGCATGCGCAGCAGCGGCGCGAAGTGCGTCTCGTGGTAGAGCCGGCCGCCGACGGTGAGCAGGTCCGTGAAGCGCCTGCGTCCCACCACGGCCTCGCGTTCCAGGCCGAGCCAGTCCAGCAGCGTCGCGTTGATCTTGGCGATGGTGCCGTCCATCAGCGTGGACAGATAGCCGCACGGTGCCGACTCGTAGAGGTCCTCGGCACTGTCCTCCAGCAGGGCGGTGAAGGCCGCGTCCGTGCTCGCCCCGTCCCCGGTCCCCGTGGGCTCCGGACCGCCCCTGCGGCACATCACTTGAGGGACTCCAGGAAGTCGAGGATCGCCTCGGCGGTGGCCTCGGGCGCGCTCAGCTGCGGGCAGTGCCCCGTGGCGTCCAGCGTGACCAGGCGGGAGGACGGGATCGCCGCGTGGACGTACGCGCCGACCTCGCGGGGAGCGATGGCGTCCTGCTCGCACTCCAGCACCAGGGTCGGCACATGGACGCCCTTGAGGTCCTCACGGCTGTCGGTCAGGAACGTCGTACGGGCGAAGATCCGGGCGATGTCCGGGTCGGTGGCGCAGAAGGCGTTGGTCAGTTCCCGCCCCAGCTCCGGGCGGTCCGGGTTGCCCATGATCACCGGTGCCATGGCGGACGACCAGCCCAGGTAGTTCGCCTCCAGGGAGGCCAGCAGCTCGTCGATGTCCTCCGTGCTGAAGCCGCCGCGGTAGTCCCCGCTGTCGATGTAGCAGGGCGAGGGCGTCACCATCACCAAAGCCCCGATCCGCTCCGGCGCGGCCTGCGCCGCGAGCACGCCCACCATGGCGCTGACCGAGTGCCCCACGAACACCGCCTGCCGCAGGCCGAGCTCCTCGCAGACCTCCACGACGTCGCGGGCGTAGCCGTGGAGCGAGGAGTACCGCTCCTCGCTCCACGCCGCCAGGTCCGACTTGCCGGAGCCGACGTAGTCGAACAGCACCACGCGGTAGCGCTCCGCCAGCACCGGCGCCACCAGGCGCCACATGTTCTGGTCACAGCCGAACCCGTGGGCCAGGAGAAGCACCGGGGCGTCTTCGGGACCGGTGACGTTCACGTGGTTCCTGCGGCGGATGTCCATACTCGCCATGCTCCCACCTCGTCCGGAACGGATCGACGGCGGGGCTCGCGCCGGGCCTTTCAGCCGAGGAAGAGCGGGAGCCGGTCG
This sequence comes from Streptomyces sp. NPDC094143, assembly GCF_040303825.1. Lineage (NCBI taxonomy): Bacteria > Bacillati > Actinomycetota > Actinomycetes > Kitasatosporales > Streptomycetaceae > Streptomyces > Streptomyces sp. NPDC094143. The sequence continues at coordinate 171,104 of NZ_JBEOTZ010000004.1, read as the reverse complement.
GCCGGCTCCCCGAGCCCTGCCCGCTCCGCCTGGGTCGGCGCCCGCCTCCCCGTGCCGATCAGCAGCGCGTCCACGTCGGGGAACGACGCGGGGAACGCGCCGCCCGCGATCCGCTCCAGCAGCTCGCGGGAGCGGGTGAGCGTCGCCGCCGGGGGCTGCTCCGGGTCCGGGAGGTGGGCGATCAGGTCCAGGTGGTGCAGCGTCCACTCCAGCACGTACACCGAGAGGTAGTCGGCCACCGTGAGGACCTCGTCGCGGGTGCCGACCCGGCCGGCCGGGTCGGCGAGCAGGGCGGCACGGCAGGCGGCGGAACCCACGTCGTCCAGGTGGAGCTTCAGCAGGTGCGGCTCCTGGTACGCGGCGGCCAGCCGGACCGTCAGCGCGTCGAGCGGGTCCTCGCCGGTCGGCGGGGTGTCGGAGACCTCCCAGTAGGTCACCGCGTCACGGGTCGGCTCCCGGTGGGACGGGGTGGCGAGGGTGATCAGGACGTCCTGCGCGTCGATGACCAGGTGGCACACCAGGTCCCGCACCAGCCAGCCCGTGCAGCCGGACGGGCGCGTGAAGTCCTCGTCGGACAGACCGGCGACGGCCGCGCGCAGCGCCGCCCAGGAGGTCGAGAAGAGATCCACCTCGGCAACGTAGTGAAGTGCCCGAAGGTGGGCAACCGTATGTCACGGCCGGCCCGCCCGCGCGGGTGTCGAAGCCCCGCGCGACGGCTGGGGGCACGCTCCGGCGGGCCGCCTCGCGCCGTGTCACAGCGCGGCGTGCCACCGAAGCGTGCGACCAGAAGAGTGGTGAGCATGGCGGTCACAGACACTCCCGGAACGGCCACCGTCGCCGACGAGGCCGCGAAGCACCCCACCCCGGCCGCCCCCGGCCCGGAGCACCTCGCCCAGCCGGTCAGCTCGCACAACGAGTGGGATCCGCTGGAGGAGATCATCGTCGGGCGGCTGGAGGGCGCGACCATCCCCTCCGGCCACCCGGTGGTCACCTGCAACGTGCCGCCCTGGGCCGGGCGTCTGCAGGGGCTCGCCGCGGGGCTGCGGTATCCGCGTCTGCTCGTCGAGCAGGCCCGCCAGGAGCTCGACGCGTTCGTCGCCCTCCTGGAGTCCCTCGGTGTCACGGTCCGCCGTCCGGACGCGGTCGACCACCGGCGCCGCTTCGGCACGCCCGACTGGTCCTCGCGCGGCTTCTGCAACACCTGTCCGCGGGACAGCATGCTGGTGATCGGCGACGAGATCATCGAGACGCCGATGGCCTGGCCGTGCCGCTACTTCGAGACGCACTCCTACCGGCCGATCCTCAAGGACTACTTCCGGCGCGGCGCGCGCTGGACGGCGGCGCCCAAACCGCAGCTGGCGGACGAGCTGTTCGATCCGGACTTCCGGGTCCCGGAGGACGGCGAACCCATGCGGTACATCCTCACCGAGTTCGAGCCCGTCTTCGACGCGGCGGACTTCGTCCGGGCCGGGCGCGATCTGTTCGTGACGCGCAGCAACGTCACCAACGCGATGGGCATCGACTGGCTGCGCCGCCACCTCGGCCCCGGGTACCGCGTCCACGAGATCGCCAGCCGCTGCCGCACGCCCATGCACATCGACACCACGTTCGTGCTGCTCGCCCCCGGCAAGGTGCTGATCAACCCCGAGTACGTCGACCCCGACGGGCTGCCGGACATCCTCGACTCCTGGGAGGTGCTGGTCGCGCCCGAACCGGACCCGATCGACGAGCGGCTGCTCCAGGTCACGTCGATGTGCGGCAAGTGGCTCAGCATGAACGTGCTCATGGTCGACGAGAAGCGGGTGATCGCCGAGCGGCATCACACCGGGATGCTGCGCGCCCTGGAGAAGTGGGGCTTCGAGCCGATCCCGTGCGACCTGCTGCACTACGCCCCCTTCGGCGGCTCGTTCCACTGCGCGACCCTCGACGTCCGCCGCCGCGGCTCGCTCCAGTCCTACTTCGACTGACCGCGCCGGGGCGGGACGTTCGAGGCCCCGGACGCCGCCGGCCGCCCGGCCGCCAGCGCGGCGAGCTCGGCCGGCGTGCGCGGACCCCGCTCCGTGCCGGTCAACAGCCCCTGTGCGCGCAGGAGTTCGGCCGCGGCGGCGCCCCACGGCAGCCGCAGCCCCGCCGCGCGCAGCAGGTCCGTGCGGGCCAGGACCGTGGGCGCGGGGCCGGTGCGGACGCCGGACGGGGTGAGGAGCGCCGCGTCGTCGGCCCAGGCCAGCGCGAGGTCCACGTCGTGGGTGGCCATCACCACCGTGGTGCCGGTGGCGCGGAGTCCGTCGAGCGTGGTGAGGAGCCTTTCCTGGCCGTCGGGGTCGAGTCCGGCCGTCGGCTCGTCGAGGATCAGGACCCGGGGCCGCATGGCGACCGCGCCCGCGATGGCCGTGCGCTTGCGCTGCCCGTAGGAGAGCAGGTGGGTGGGCCGGTCGGCCAGGGCGGTGATGTCCAGTGCGGTGAGCGCCTCCGCCACCCGCGCCCGCACCTCCGCCTGGTCCAGACCCAGGTTGAGCGGCCCGAACGACACGTCCTGCCCGACCGAGGCCGCGAACAGCTGGTCGTCCGGGTCCTGCACCACCAGCTGCACGGTCGTCCGCAGCCGGGTCAGACCCTTGCGGTCGTACGTCACCGGCTGCCCGTCGACCGTCAGCCGGCCCTCGTCCGGCCTCAGTCCGCCGCTCAGGAGACGCATCAGGGTCGTCTTGCCGCTGCCGTTGCGGCCGAGCAGCGCCAGCGCGCGCCCCTCGCGGATGTCGAAGTCGAGGCCGCTGAGCACGGGCGGGCCGTCCTCGTAGCCGTAGGACGCGCCCCGCAGGGCGACGAGGGCGGGCTCGCTCATGTCAGCGGCCTCTCCAGGACGAAGGTGAGAGCGGTCAGTGCCACGAGCAGGGCACAACCGGCGGCCGTGAAGCGGGCGGAGACCCGGGCCTGAGGCACCAGCACGCGCAGGGTGCCGTCGTAGCCGCGCCCGGCGAGTCCGGCCTGCAGGCGGGCGGCCCGGTCGAAGGCCCTCACGAACGCGGTGGCGCCCAGCCCGGCCAGGGAACGCCATTCCGCGGCCCGGCTGGTGTGGCCGAGACGCGCGGCCTGGGCCTCCCGGATCCGCCGCACGGAGTCCAGCAGCAGGAAACTCATCCGGTACGTCACGAGCGCGACGTCGACGACCGGCGCGGGGACCCCGGCCCGGACCAGGCGCGGCAGCAGGTCGGACAGGGGGGTGGTGAAGGCGAACAGCAGCACGCCCAGGGAGGCCGCCGAGGTGCGCAGCAGCAACTCCCCGGCCCGGACGGGCCCGTCACCGGCGAGGGAGACGAAACCGTCAGGGCCGCCGATCCGGACGAGCAGCGGGAGCGCGCCGGTCACGCAGAAGCCCAGCGGCACCCGGTAGGCCCGCCACAGCCGCCGGCCCGGCACGCCCGCCGGCCCCAGCAGCAGCGCCAGGGCCGTCACCAGCACCAGCGCCGCGCCCGGCCAGGGCGGCAGCGAGATCGCGAGCACGGTGAGACCGAGCCCGAGCACGGCCTTGTCCACGGGGTGACGACGGCGCCAGCGACTGCTGTGCGCCGCCACGTCGATCGGCAGCACCCGGGTTCAGCCCTGACCGTCGGCGGACTTCCCGGCCGCGCCGGCGGGCGCGCTCCCGGCTTCCCGCTCCAGCGCGCGCTGTTCGCCCTGCCGGCGCCCGCGGCGCAGGCCGAAGTAGTAGGCGAGGACACCGGCGCCGAGAGCGGCCTGGAGGGAGAACAGGGCCGACTCGATCTCCCCGGACGGCGGTTCGTACAGCGGGGAGAACCACGGCTCGTAGCCCGGCTCGATCTCGGTGATCGCGGACTCCGCCTCACCGTCCGCGCCCGCGAACGGCTCCTCCTTGTGGTCACCGAGGCCGAGGGCCAGGGGCAGCACCGCGAGGGCGGCCACGACGAGCAGCAGCAGCAGGTTGATCTTCGTGTTCCGGCTCATCGCGCCACCGCCTCCGACTCGGTCCGAGCGCTCTTCGCGCCGGACAGCACGCCGAGCCGGGTCAGTTCGCCCTTGCTGGACTGCACCAGCAGCCGCATCACGAGCACCGTCAGCAGCCCTTCGCTGACCGCGAGCGGGATCTGGGTGACGGCGAAGATGGACCCGAACTTGCCCAGCGCGCCCAGGAACCCGCTGCCCGGGTCGGGGAAGGCGAGCGCCAGCTGCACGCTGGTGACGCAGTAGGTGGACAGGTCGGCGACGAACGCCCCGCAGAACACGGTCACCATGAGCGGCACGTCGTACCGGCGCAGCAGCCGGTAGACGGCGTAGCCGGCCCAGGGCCCGACGATCGCCATGGAGAAGACGTTGGCGCCGAGCGTGGTCAGCCCGCCGTGCGCCAGCAGCAGCGCCTGGAAGAGCAGGGTGATGGTGCCCAGCACCGCCATGACGGGCGGCCGGAACAGCATGGCCCCCAGGCCGGTGCCCGTGGGATGGGAGCAACTTCCGGTGACGGACGGCAGCTTCAGGGCCGACAGGACGAAGGTGAAGGCGCCGGAGGCACCGAGGAGCAGGGTGCTCTCGGGGTGCTCGCGCACCTCACGGGTGAGTGACCGGACTCCGTGGACGACGAACGGCGCCGACGCGACGCCCCAGGCGGCCGCGTGCACCGGAGGCAGAAAACCCTCGGCTATGTGCATGGCTCAGCAGACCCTCTCCAGCACCTCGTGGATGGTTGACGCGCCTTGGCCGGTCTCCTGGCTGACGGGTACCACCGCCCGAACTCCGCCTTCCCGGGTCACGAGGACCCAGTGGCTGCCCGCGAGGGCCGGAGCCGGACTTCCCGATTCACAGTGGCGAGGGCCGCACCGGCATCACACCGGATTTCCCGTTCACCAAGGCGTGGTGACAATAAGGCCGGGATCAGGGCGATGACAAGCCGCCCCAGGGGGCGCGCGAGGGGGCGCCCGCTCGCGCACCGGCGCAGGCCCGCTCAGTCCTCGCCCTCGTCGTCCTCGTCCTCCCCGCCGTCCGCGGGGACGTGGGGAGGCCGCTGCCCCGGCTGCTCCACCTGCTCCGCGCCGCCCGCGCCCGGCTCCCGCGCCGGGCTCGACGGGCCGGGCGTCGGCTCGGCCGGGCCCGGGGCGGCGGGCGCCTCGGAAGACGGGGTGACATCGCCCACGGTGCCGACGGCCGGCGTCACGCCGGTGCCCGCGGTGGACGTGACCGGACCGGCGGAGGCTCCCGACCTCGGCTCCGCGGAGGCCGCCGGACTGCTCGCCGACGGCGAGGCGTCGGGTTCGGTGCCCTTCGTCGCGGTGTCCTCGGGCGCGAACCACACCATGCCGAGGTACATCGCCGCGAGGAAGAGAGCCGCGGCGGCGGCCGTGACGGCCAGGCGCGACCGGCCGTCCGAGCCGCCCCGCGCACGGCTGCCCGGACCGCCCTGCGCACGGCTGCCCGGACCGCCCTGCGCACGGCTGCCCGCTCCGCCCTGCGGACCGCCGCCCGGGCCGCCCCGCGGTGCCGCGCGGCGGGCCCGCCCGCCCGGGGCGGTGCGCGACCCGGTGGGCAGCGCGTATGTGGCCGGGGCGCCGGTCCCGGCCCGCGGGTAGGCCGCCGGCGCCGGGGACGGGACCGGGGAGGCCGTCGGGGGCGTGGCTTCCGGCAGCGGCTCGGGCCGCCCCTGCCAGGCGCCGCCGGCGAACCACTCGGCGGCCTGCTGGGCCGACGGCCGGTCCTCGGGCTGCTTGGCGAGCAGTCCCAGCAGGTAGTTCTCGAACGCCGGCGGGAGACCGGCGACGCCGAGTTCGCGGGGCGGCACGGGCGCGGCGTCGAGATGCTGGTGCAGGAGCGCGACGGCGGTGTCGGCCTGGAACGGCGGGCGGCCGCTGAGCAGCTGGTAGAGCACGCAGCCCAGCGAGTACATGTCGGAGGCGGGGCCGGCCGGCTGCCCGAGGGCGCGCTCCGGCGCGAGGTAGAGGCCGGTGCCGACGATCTGCCCGGTCGCGGTGAGCGCGGCGCCGGGGTCGTCGAGGAAGCGGGCGATGCCGAAGTCGCCGATCTTCAGGGTGCCGTGGTGGTCCAGCAGGAGGTTGGCGGGCTTGATGTCGCGGTGCACGATGCCCTGCCCGTGCGCGGCGGCGAGCCCCGCGGCGGCCTGGGCGGCGAGGTCGGCCACCCGGCCGGCCGGGAGTGCGCCCGACGCGGCGAGCACCCCGGCGAGGCTGTCGCCCTCGACCAGCTCCATCACCAGGTACAGCCGGTTGTCGTACTCGCCGAAGTCGAGCACGCCGACCAGGTTCGGGTGGTTGAGACGCCCGGCGGTCTGGGCCTCCAGGCGGAACCGGGAGGCCGCCGTGGCGTCGGTGTCCTGGGGCAGCAGCAGCTTGACGGCCACCGCTCGGGCGAGCGTCTCGTCGTACGCCCGCCAGACCTCTCCCATTCCACCGCGCCCGATCTCAACATCCAGCCGGTAGCGGCCCGCTAGCAGCACTCGTCCTCGTCTCATGCAGGTGGGAAGTTCTTTGCCGCAGCCCGAACTCCCCGTGGTCGCACGGGGATTGGTGGGGGGTGCCACAGCCGACCCAGGATACTGGCGCCGGATGATCATTGTGCTCCGCGGCGGTGAGCCGCACGGTACGGCCCCCTCGACAGCCGGGGCGCGTGCGACGTCGCACTCCGGGGGTGCGTCCGCGGGGGAGGGGGGAGCCCGGATCACTCCGCCCGGGGCGCCCCCTCCTCCCTGCCCGTACCGTCCTGCCGGTCCTCTCTGTGTTCCCGGCGCGGCAGCAGCGCCACGGCCAGAGCCGGTACGGCCGCCAGGACCAGCCACGGCACGGCCGCCGGCAGCCCCAGGTCGAGCAGCGAGCCGGTGGCGGCGCTGCCGGCCAGCACGATCACACCGGAGACGGAGGACAGCGCGCCCGTGTACAGGCCGAGCCGGCCCGCCTCGGCGAGGTCGGGCACCCAGGCCCGGGCGGCGGGCACCACGAGCATCTGCCCGACGGTGAGCAGCACGACGAAGCCCGCGGCCGGCAGCAGCCCGGCGGTACCCGTCCAGCCGGCCGGGCGCGCGGCGGCCACCACCGCGAAACCGGCTGTGATCAGCAGCAGTCCGGCGGCCATGGAGCGGCGCAGGTCGAGGCGGTCGCCCGCCCAGCGGGTCACCGGCAGCTGCGCGCACACCACGAGGACCGACGACAGGGCGAACAGCCAGGACAGCGGCGCCTGGGAACCGGCGGCGCGCTGCACCTCGTCCGGCAGGGCCAGGTACAGCTGGTTGTAGCCCAGCAGGTACGCGCCGTACGCGCAGCACAGCGCCAGGAAACGGCGGTTGCGCAGCAGGACGCGCACGCCGCCCCGCTCCCGGACGCGGACCCGGCCGGGGATGTGCCGCGGCATCAGCCACAGGTGCCCGGCCAGGACCAGCACGAAGACCGCCGCACCGGCGAGGCAGGCCGTGCGGAAGCCGACCGCGAGCAGCAGCGCCCCGAGCAGCGGCCCCACGAAGGCGCCCACCTGCCCGGCCACGCTGAACAGGGCCAGCACCCGGGTGCGCGGGCCGTGCCCGTCCTCCTCCCACGCGACCGCCTGCCGGGCCACCTCGGACTCCACGGCGGGGGAGAACAGCGCGGCGGCGAAACCGACCACCAGCACCGCCCCGACGACGGCCCAGGTCGCCTCCGCGTACCCGAGCCAGGCGAACCCGGCGATCCGCAGCGCACAGCCGGCCAGCACGACCGGCCGCACGCCCCACCGGTCCACCAGCCGGCCCCCGACCACGAACAGGCCCTGCTGGCTGAAGGTGCGCAGCCCGAGCACGAACCCGACCAGCCAGCCCGCCATGCCGATCGCGGTGCCGAGGTGCTCGGCGAGGAACGGCAGCACGGCGTAGAAGCCGAGGTTGAAGGCGAGCTGGGTCAGGATCAGCAGCCGCAGCAGGGCGGACAGGTCCGTCCAGAGCCGCCGGGTGCTCTCGCGCGGGGCCCGCGGCGCCGTGCCGTCGGTCCTCGCGCTGTCGGTCGTCGTGCCCAGGGGCGTGCGGGCGGCCCGGCGGGCCCGGACACGGGAGATGAGGCCGGTCATCGTTCTTCTGTCGGTGAGGCGGAAAGGGAAGCGGGGACCACACGGGCCTCGGGGCGGTTCGGCCGCTGCCGTGGCACGGGCCCGGGCGGCCGCGGGACCGGACCGGCCTGCCCACGGGGCCGCCCGCGCCGCCCGGGCAGGCGTACGCCCCCGGCGGCCGTCACCGCCAGCGCCCCCAGCAGGGCGAGCACGGCCGCGGGGAAGAGGACGGCCCAGGGCGGTCCTCGGGCGGATGCTGGACGATCTGCTGCCCGGCGCATTCGCCGAGCCGTGGGCGTCGGCCGCGGCCGCGCGCGGCATCCCGCCGGCGTCGGTGGCGCGGCAGGCGGTGCGCCGCTGGCAGGCCGAGGGCCAGCGAGGGCAGCACCGTCCACTGCGGCCCGTACCAGCCGAGGGCGGGCAGCCAGCCCAGCTGCACGCCGATCACCGAGGCCAGCACCGAGGCGACGAGGAACTCGGGCAGCGCGGCCGTGACGGCCGCCGCCGAACCGGCGGATTGGCGCCCGCCGAGCCGCCGCCGCGCGCCTAGCCGGAGCGTGCGGGCACACACCGCCGCCGCCGTGAGCGCGGCGACCACGAGCGCCCCGGACATCAGCAGCAGCGACACGCCGAGCGCCTCGGCGACCCCGGGCAGCACCTCGGAGCCGGACACCCACGACGTGCCCGCGTCCCCGTGCAGCAGTCCGCCCAGCCAGCGGCCGAGCAGGTGCAGGGGGCCGTCGTCCAGGCCCAGTTCGGCACGGACGGCGCGCAGGGTGACGGGCGTCGGGTCGCGCTCCGCCGAGCGGGCCTTGAGGACCGTGAGCGCCGGATCGGTGCGCGACAGCCACGGCAGCAGGCCGATCGCGCCCACGAGCGCCCGCGGTCAGCACGGCACGCCACAGCAGCGTCGGGCCGCCGCCCCGTGCGAGGACGCGCAGCCGCTTCGCCACCTGCGTCATGCGAACGGGATCTCGAAGTGCACGGCCCCGCTGCCCCCGCCGGGGACGTCCACCCGTTCGTCGCACAGCACCTTGCCCAGCGTCCGCCACAGGCCCATCGCACCGGGGGAGTCCGGATACGTGTGCAGATACACCGACCGGTAGCCGCCGTCGGCCCGCGCGAACTCCAGCAGCCGCTCCACCAGGTGCCGGGCAAGCCCTCGCCTGCGGTGTTCGGGCCGTACGTACACCCGGCGCAGCTGCGCGGTCTCGCCGGACGGGAACCGCTCGGCCAGCCGGCGCGGGTTCGGCGGGTGTGCCGGTCCGCGCGCGTCCAGCGCGGCCGTGGCCGCCACCGTGCCGTCGCTCTCGTCCACCGCCACCAGGAGCGTGTGCCGCGGTGGCGTGACGTAGTACGACACCGGATCGATGATGTCGGCGTGCCAGCGCGGCACGTAGCCCGTCTTGAAGTCCCGGTACACCGCGTCCAGCATCACCACCCGGGCCCCGTCGATGTCGTCCGGCGTGGCTTCCCTGATGATGTAGTCGCGCATTTGCGCATCATATGCAAGTAGTAGGCAGGTGCTCCGAGGGGCCCGTCGGCCCCCCGGGACCGGGCCGGCGGGGCGGCCCGCACACCTCTGGGGCGACCCTCACCACTCGGGGGCGACCCTCACATCTCGGCGGGAGTGAGCAGCACGAAGTCCGCGTTCGCCGGGTCCAGGCAGACGGCCAGGCGGCCCACGCCTTCCGCGTCCTCGGGTCCCATCTGTACGCTGCCGCCGTTCTCCCCGACCCTGGCCACCGCGGCGTCGCAGTCGTCCACGGCGAAGACGGGGTGCCAGTACGGCCGGCCGCCCGCGAGCGCGAGGGCCTCCCGGCCCACCTCCATCAGGCCGCCGTGCATGCGCTCCTCGGGGAGCCCAGCGGGGGTGATGAGGGTGTACGTGCCTCCGCCGCCCGGCAGCGGCATGTCACCGAACTGCCAGCCGAAGAGACCGCCGTAGAACTCCTTCGCGGCGGCGGCGTCGCTCGTGTACAGCTCCGTCCACGACAGCGAGCCCGGCTGGTCCACCAGTTCCAGGCCCGCGCTCGTCCCCGGCTGCCAGACGGCGAACTGGCCGCCCAGCGGGTCGCTGAACTGCGCCATCCTGCCCCACTCGTCGAGGTCCATCGGCGCCACCCGGACCGTGCCGCCCGCCTGTTGCACGGCCTGGGCCGCCGCGTCCGCGTCGGTGACCTGGTAGTAGAGCATCCAGGCCGAGCGGGCGCCCTCCTCGGTGAGCTTGCCGAGGCCGGCGACGATCTTGCCGTCCTTGCGGAACATGCCGCCTTCGAAGTCCTCGCTCTCGCCCATGGACTCGTACTCCCACCCGAGCACGGCGCCGTAGAAGGCCGCGGCGGCCCGGACGTCCGGAGCGCCGAGGTCGAGCCAGCAGGGGGAACCGGGGGCGTACTCCGTGGTGATCATGGCGATGCTTCCCTTTCGCAGGTCCTGGGCCCAGCCTGACACCGGGCACCGGCCCGCGCCCGTCGGCGCATCCGCCGTCCACGGCACCCCGGCCCGTGCGGGCGGGCCATCATCGACAGCCGCCACCGGACGGTGGTGGCGCACGGGCGAGGGCGGTGGGCGGGTGTGGCGGGCGGCTGGGGGGTGGGACCAGATGCCGTTCGCCGGGTCCGCGCCCTACGACGACCGGGGGCGGCTGCCGTACGCCCCCGGTCTGGCGGACGCCCTCGCCGGTGCCCTGCGCCTCGACGGGCGCGGGCGTCTGCTCGACGTGGGCTGCGGACCCGGGACGCCCGGGCTGCGCCTCGCCCACCTGTTCGGTGAGGGCGTGGGCGCGGACCCGGACGGCGGGATGATCGCCGAAGCCCGGCGCGCGGCCGCCGCACGGGGAGCGGCCGGCAGCACGCGCTGGGTGCGGGCCCGCGCCGTCGGCAGTGACCGCGGGTGCGGCCGGGCGCCGGCGGCTCAGTGGACGGACAGGCCGCCGTCCACGAAGAGGGAGTGCCCGGTGATGTAGGCCGACGCCGGGCTCGCCAGGAACACCGCCGCGCCCGCGAAGTCCTCGGCAAGCCCGTTCCGCCCGATGAGCGTGCGCGCGGCGAGACCGGCCACCTTCTCGGGGTCCGACGACAGCCGTGCGTTGAGCGGCGTCATGACGAAGCCGGGCACCAGGACGTTGCAGGTGACGCCGCGCGGCGACCACGCCTCGGCCTGGGAGCGGGTCAGCGCCTCCAGCCCGCCCTTGGACGCGCCGTAGGCACCGCTCTGCACGAACGCCCGGTGCGCCTGCTGCGAGCTGATGTTCAGGATCCGTCCGTACCCGCGCTCCGCCATGCCGGGGCCGAAGCGCTGTCCGAGCAGGAAGGGTGCCTCCAGGTTGACGGCCATGGTGGCGTCCCAGACGTCCTCGGTGAGCTCGTCCATGTGCGGACGGAGGTTGATCCCGGCGCAGTTGACGAGGATGTCGGGCTCACCGAACGCCTCGACCGCCCGCTCCGCGGCCGTCCGCACGCCCTCGCGCGTGCCCAGGTCCGCGCTGACCCGGGCCGCGCGACAGCCCTCGGCCGTCAGTTCCCCGACCGTCGCCTCCAGGGCCGCCTCCGTGCGGGCCACGACCACGACGCTCGCCCCGGCGTGCGCGAGTGCGCCGGCGATGGCCCGGCCGATGCCGGAACTGCCGCCGGTGACGACCGCGACCCGGCCCTCCAGGGAGAACAACTCGGAGAGGTACGCCTGTGCCACGCGGCCGGTCCGCCCCGTCCGCTCCGTCTGCCGTTCCTGGCCGGCCTGCCGTGCCCGCTCCGTCTGCCGTGTCTGGTCCGCCGCCGGTTTCGTCGTCATGCCGAGCACCCTAAGCGGACCGGCCGGGCGCCCGGACGCCGCCCGCGCCTCCCGCCTCGTGTGCTGGTCCGTCACCGCCCCCGGAACTCACGGACGAACCGTTGTGATGTGGTTCACAAGTGGTCGATTGAGTGTCCGGCCCCGCCGATGTCCGTACTCAGGGGCGTTCACGTGGGGCCGGAATGCGAGGATGAGGCGCCATGGCGGCTGGGCGGGGAGTGCGCGCGACGCGGGCCGCGGTGTTCGCGGCCGTCTGTGTCGTGCTCGCCGCCCTGGGACACGTCATGATGTCCGGCGATCACGTGCCCGTGCCGGTCCTGCTGGCCGGCTGGGGCGTGACCGGCGCCGCGGGCTGGTGCCTGGCCGGCCGTGAGCGGGGGCTCCTGCTGGTCGTCGCGGTCGCCGTGGTGGTCCAGACGGCGCTGCACTCGGCCTTCTCGCTCGCGCCCCGGGGCGTGGCCGGGTCCGCGACGGCGCACGGCCTGAACTCCATGGAGTCCATGCCCATGCCCATGTCCGGCTCCACGCCCCTGTCCACATCCGCGTCCATGCACTCGGGCATGGGGCACATGGGGCACCCGGGGCACGCCTCCGGCGGTGACTCCTCCCTCGGCATGCTCGCCGCCCACCTGCTGGCCGCCCTGCTCTGCGGCCTGTGGCTGGGCCACGGGGAGCGCGCCGTCTTCCGGCTCCTGCGCGCCGTGGGCAGCCGGCTGGCCGCGCCGCTGCGACTGCTGCTCGCCCGGCCCGCACCGCCGCCTCCGCCCGCGCGCGTCGGGCGGCCGTCGTCCGACCGGGCCCCGCGCCTGCTCCTCCTCGTCCACGCGATCACCTCTCGCGGTCCGCCCGCGGGGACCGCTGCCGCCTGACGGCAGCCGGCACTCCCGGGGCGGCCCAGTACGCCCCGGTCACGGTCGTACCCCGGTACGCCGGTGCCCCGGGCGGTCATGCCCGCCGGGGGCGGGCGCGCCGCAGCGCAACGGCCGTGTCCCCGTCAGCTCACCGGACCGCGCGGCCCCGTGCGCACGCCCCGGCACCCGTGTGCCGCCGTGCCCGCCCGCCCGCGGCCCGGAAGACCCGAAGGACATCAGGTGATCACTCCTGCCCTGCCCCACGCGCCCGAGGCAACGGCCTTCGCCGACGCGTCGATAACCGCCTGGGCGCTGGCCGCCCGCGGCGGTGACTCCGCGGCCGTCGACCGGTTCGTGCGCGCCCTGCACCGCGACGTCATCCGGTACGTCGCCCACCTGTGCGCCGATCCGCAGGCCGTGGACGACCTGGCCCAGGACACGTTCCTGCGGGCGCTCGGCAGTCTGCACCGGTTCGAGGGCCGCTCCTCGGCCCGCACCTGGCTGCTGGCCATCGCCCGGCGCGCGGTCGCCGACAGCATCCGGTACACCGCCGCACGCCCCCGCCGGGCCGACCTGCCGGACTGGGAGCCGGCGGCCGAACTCGCCCAGCCGCGCGGCCTGCCCGGCTTCGACGACGGTGTCGCTCTGCAGGAGCTGCTGGCCGCGCTGCCCGACGAGCGGCGCGAGGCGTTCGTCCTCACACAGCTGCTCGGCCTGCCGTACGCGGAGGCCGCCGCGGTGAGCGACTGCCCGGTCGGTACGGTCCGCTCCCGGGTGGCCCGCGCCCGGGCGACGCTCCTGGCGCAGCTCGCCGAGGCGGAGGAACCGGCGTCGCCCCCGGCGCCCGCCCTGGCCGCGGCCTGACGGGCCCGCGCCGCCCGCCGGTTCGCCCCGGCGGGCGGCGGGCCCGGTGTCCGGGCCGCGCTGCCCGGCCCGGCCGTCCTGGTACGCCGCGCACGGCTGCGGTGTCGACGAGGCCCCGTCAGGCCGGTCGCGGCACCGTCCGCCTCGCACCGCGGCGCCGCCCGCGGTACCGGCCCGCGACCCGGCACACCGCGTAGAGCGTGGACGAGATCGTCGTGACGTAAGGGCTGGTCGGAATGCTGCCGCCCAGGGCGAGCAGGATGCCGCCCTCGATCGACACCACGGCGCACAGCACGCCCAGCACGGGCAGCAGGACCGGTGAGGCGGTCACGCGGGCCGCTGCCGCCGCCGGGGTGACGACCAGGGACAGCGCCAGCAGTGCCCCCACGACCCGCACCGACAGCGCGACGGCGAGTCCGAGGACCAGCGTGAACGCGAGGGACAGCCCTCGTACCGGCACCCCGCGGGCCTCGGCCACGTCCGGGTCCGTGCTCGCGAAGGCCAGGGGACGCCACAGGAATGCCGGAGACGGCCCGCTTCTGGATTGTCTATCCAGAAGCTGGACTGCTGGTCTAAAGTGGTTGTCTGTGGGAGCCGCCGAAGGGCTGAAGCCGACGAGAGGGGATGGGATGGCCACCGCGCCGGACGCCGAACGGGACGCCGAACGGGACGCGATCCTCGCCGCGCTGACGCCCGTGGTCCACGGCGTCGCCGCGACCTTCGGCCCGGTCTGCGAGGTCGTGCTGCACGACTACCGGAACCCGGAGAAGTCGGTCGTCGCCGTGGCCGGATCGGTGACCGGCCGGACGGTGGGCGGTGCGATGAGCGAGATCGGCATGCGCGTCCTGGCCCGCGGCGACGAGGCGGCCGACCAGCTGAACTACGTCACCCGCGCCCGGAACGGGACGGTCGTCAAGTCCTCCACGATGGTGCTGCGCGACTCCACGGGAGCCGTCTTCGGCGCCCTCTGCGTCAACGTGGACGTCAGAGCCGTCGGGAAGGTCCACGAGCTGCTCGGCGCGCTCGCCGGCGCCGGTTCCGCCCCGGCCGAGCTGCCGGTCACCACCTTCGGCAACGACATCGACTCCGTGGTCGACGCCCTCGTCGACGCCCACCGGACCCGGCAGCGGGGCAGCTGGCCGGAACTCGACCGCGAGGAGCGCCTGGAGCTGTTCGACGGGCTGGACGCACGCGGTGTCTTCGCCGTGCGCGGGGCGGTCGAGCAGGTCGCCGCGCGGCTCGGCATCTCCCGCGCCTCCGCCTACCACTACCTCGCCCGGGCCCGGGCGGCCCGCGACACGTCCCCTGGAGGGCACCCGTGACGACCACCACCCCGCCGGTCACCGCCGACGACGTCCGGGACGCCGCCGCCCGGCTCAAGGGCGTCGCCCACCGCACGCCCGTGCTGCGCTCGCGCACGCTCGACGCACTCGTCGGTGCCGAGGTCCACCTCAAGTGCGAGAACTTCCAGCGCGTCGGCGCCTTCAAGTTCCGCGGCGCCTACAACGCCGCCTCCCGGCTCACGCCCGAGCAGCTGTCCCGGGGCATCGCCGCCTACTCCTCCGGCAACCACGCCCAGGCCGTCGCCCTGGCCGCCCGGGAGCTGGGCACCACGGCCGTGATCGTCATGCCCGAGGACGCCCCGCCGTCCAAACGCGCGGCCACCGCGGGCTACGGCGCCGAGATCGTCACCTACGACCGCTACACCGGCGACCGCGTCGCCGTCGCCGAGGCCCTGGCAGCCGAGCGGGGCCTCGCCCTCATCCCGCCCTACGAGCACCCGCACGTGATGGCCGGGCAGGGCACGGCCGCGCTGGAACTCCTGGAGGAAGCCGGGGAGTTGGACGCGCTGCTGACGCCGGTCGGCGGCGGCGGGCTGATGGCCGGCAGCGCCACGGTCGCCAAGGTCCTGCACCCGGGCATCCGGATGATCGGCGTCGAACCGGAGGCCGGGGACGACACCAGGCGCTCGCTGGAGGCGGGGCGGCGCGTCAGCATCCCGGTCCCGCACACCATCGCCGACGGCCAGGCCCTGCACACGCCCGGCGAACTGACCTTCTCCGTCAACCGGCGTCTCGTCGACGGGATCGCGCTGGTCGGCGACGACGAGATCCGGGACGCGATGCGGTTCGCCTTCGAGCGCCTGAAGATCGTCGTCGAGCCGAGCGGCGCCACGCCCCTGGCCGCCCTGCTCCACGGCCGCGTCGGCCCGCTGCCCCGGCGGATCGGCGTGATCGTCTCCGGCGGCAACGTCGACACGGAACGCTTCGCGGCGCTGTGCGGGCAGGGCCCTGCCTGAATGGCGTCGCCCGCTCCCCGGACGGACGATGGAAGCAAACCCCTCACCGAGGAGGAGCGTCATGCTTGAGGTGAAGACGCTCGACAAGCCGGACGAGCGGCGCGACTACCCCCGAGGCCACCTCGAAGCCGTCCACATGACCGGACTGGACTTCGCCGTGGCCACGTTCGAACCGGGCTGGCGCTGGTCCGAGTCGGTCGCCCCCATCGCCGGGACCGACAGCTGCCAGATCCACCACAACGGCTACGTCGTCTCGGGCCGTTTGCACATCCGCATGGACGACGGCGGGGAGACGGAGGTGGGACCCGGGGACGTGTTCGTCTGCGCGCCCGGGCACGACGCCTGGGTCGTCGGCGACGAGCAGTGCGTGGTGTACGACTTCGCGGGCAGCATGGCCAAGGAGTACGCCAAGAAGGACTAGCACCGGCTCGCCGCCGTCCGATCACACCGGCAGCAGCCGCGCCACCAGGACGCTCAGCTGCCGGGCGGTGCGGCACTCGTGCATCTCGACCAGCCCGGCGTAGGCGGGGGCGACCGAGTCGCCGCTACCCCAGCGCGAGCGCTGCTCCGGGTTCAGCCAGTAGACGCGGCGGGCGCGTTCGGCGATCCGGCGCACGGCCGGCAGGTTGGGGTCGCCGCCGTTCGTCCGGGCGTCACCGAGGACGAACACGGTTGTGCGCGGACCGGCCACGTCCGCGTAGCGCTCGGCGAACTCGCCCAGGGCCATGCCGTAGTCGCTGCTGCCGTGCCAGCCCGTGATCGCCGCCTCCGCCCGGATGCGGGCGCCCAGCCCTTCCGGATCCGCCCTGCCGTGCTCCAGCAGACCGGTCACCTCGTCGATCCGGTTGACGAAGGCGAAGACGCGCACCTTGCCGAACTGGTCGTGCAGCGCTTGCACGAGCAGCATCGTGAAGTCCGAGAACCCGGACACCGAGCCCGACACGTCGCACAGCAGCACCAGCTCCGGCCGGGCCGGACGCCGCCGGCGCAGGACCGGCTTCATCGGCACCCCGCCCGTCGACAGCGAACCGCGCAGGGTGCGCCGCAGGTCGATGCTGCCCCGGGCGGCGCGACGGCGCCGGGCCGCCAGCCGGGTCGCGAGCTTACGGGCGAGCGGCTGCACGGTCCTGCGCAGCTCGGCCAGCCGGTCCTTGCCCGCGAACAGGAAGTCGACGCGGTCCGCGGTCGGGGCGACCGCCCGCCGGGCGATCTCGTCCCGCCCACGCCGCTCGGCGACCCGGCGGCGCGCCTCCGCCGCCACCAGCGCCCGGAAGGCGTCGATGCGCCGCCGCACCTCGTCCTCCAGCAGCCGGTCCGTGAAGCCGGAACTCCCGCCTCCCGCGCGCACCTCGTCCCGGACCCGGGCCATCAGCGTCTGCGGGCGCAGCCGTTCCAGCGTCTGGTACGACGACCAGCCGTCCGATTCCGGCGAGGAGCCGTAACCGCCGAAGCCGTCGACCGCCTCGATCGCCAGCCGGCCCAGCATCGCCCGGTCGTCGGCGGCCAGGGCGGCGGCCAGCCGGTCGCGCAGGTCCTGCCGGCCGGCCGGCTCCCGCTCCGGGGCGCCGACCCCGCGCGGGAAGTAGAGGTCGAAGACCGGGTCGAACACCTGCCGCTGCCCGGTCCCGTGCAGCAGGGTCGCCGCGAGCCCCTCGCGCAGCAGCTCCCGGTCGGCCAGGCCCAGTTCGCCGATCGCCCGCGCCGCATCCACCGTCTCGCCGGTGCCGATCCGCACGCCGTGCGCCCGCAGCGCCCCGACCAGGGACGTCAGCCGCTCGGCCACACCCGCCGCCGTGACCGCCGTGGTCACAGGGCGTCCAGGTCCAGCTTGGCCGACGCCTTCAGGACGTCGTCCTGGTGCTTGAGGAGCACACCGAGGGTGGCCCGCACGACCGTCTCGTCCAGCGTACCGGCGCCGAGCGCGAGCAGGGTGCGCGCCCAGTCGATCGTCTCGGCGACCGACGGCACCTTGCGCAGGTCCATCGCCCGCAGCGCGCCCACGACCCGCACGACGGAACGCGCCAGCGTCTCGTCGAGCCCTGGCACCCTCAGCCGTACGATCCGGCGCTCCAGCTCCTCCTCGGGGAAGCCGATGTGCAGGAAGAGACAGCGGCGGCGCAGCGCCTCGGACAGCTCCCGGCTCGCGTTGGAGGTGAGCACGACGAAGGGGCGGCGGGTCGCGGTGATCGTGCCCAGCTCCGGGACGGTGACCTGGAAGTCGCTGAGCACCTCCAGAAGCATGCCCTCCACCTCGACGTCCGCCTTGTCGGTCTCGTCGATCAGCAGCACCTTCGGGTCGTCGCCCCGGATGGCCGTCAGCAGCGGCCGGGTGAGCAGGAACTCCTCGCCGAAGATGTCGGTGCGGGTCTCGTCCCACGTCTCGTCGCGGCCGGCGCTGATGCGCAGCAGCTGCTTGGCGTGGTTCCACTCGTACAGCGCGCGGGACTCGTCGACGCCCTCGTAGCACTGGAGCCGGACCAGACGCGCCCCGGCGACCTCGGCGACGGCCTTGGCGAGCTCCGTCTTGCCGACGCCGGCCGGGCCCTCCACGAGGAGCGGCTTGCCCAGGCGGTCGGCGAGGAACACGGTCGTGGCGACCGCCGGCGAGGCGAGATAACCGGTCTCGGCCAGACGGGCGGAGACGTCGTCGACGGACGTGAACACCGGGGCCTCCAGGTCGGGGTGGCGGGGCGGGGCGGTCGAGACACCTATCTAAGCGCTTGTTCAGCGATGCTGTCACGGGGTCGCCGCGGAACGGGGGTGGAACCGGGGCGCCCGCCGGGGGCCGGCCTGGACGCGGTGAGGCGGCGGCCGTCGCGGCCGCCCCCTTCACCACCACCGCTATCACGCCGCCGGCGCCACCGCCCGTACGGCCGGAGTGCGCAGCACCCGGCGCGCCGTCGCCAGGCCGGTGCCCACCGTCACCGCCGCCGCGACCGCCACCACCGCGAGCCACACGCCGAACACCTGGT
The DNA here is from genome assembly GCF_040303825.1 of Streptomyces sp. NPDC094143. Lineage (NCBI taxonomy): Bacteria > Bacillati > Actinomycetota > Actinomycetes > Kitasatosporales > Streptomycetaceae > Streptomyces > Streptomyces sp. NPDC094143. The sequence continues at coordinate 152,298 of NZ_JBEOTZ010000004.1, read as the reverse complement.
TGGGCAGCACCCCGTCGGTGCGCACCATCGTGAACGGCACGATCCCCGCCAGCGCCGCCAGCGTGCCGAAACAGACGCCGGTCACCGTCAGGACCAGCCCCTCGACCCCCACCATGCCCAGCACCTGCCCGGGAGTCGCCCCGGCGAGGCGCTGCTGCCCGAACTCCCGCTCGCGGTACGAGGTCGCCGCGTACAGGGAGTTTACGAGCATGACGCAGACGAAGACCACGATGATGCCGACGACCGTGAAGTTGAGCGTCTCCAGGGTCTTCGCGTCGACCGACTTCACCGCCCCCGAGGCCGCCACGGCGTCGCTCTCCACCGCCTGCATCGTCAGCGTCGCCGTCGCGACGGCCGTGAACAGGATCAGCGACATCAGGATCCCGGCGAGCTGCCCGGCCCGCTCGCGCAGGTTCCGCACCGCCAGCCACCCGCTCGCCCCGCCGAGCGGCAGCCGGTCCAGCACCGCCGACAGCAGCCGCGGCGCCCGCAGCGCGCACCCGACGGACAGCAGGATCGCCCCGTAGGCGGGCGCCGCCATCAGCGCGGCGTCCGCCGCCGAGAACGCGAACGTCGACGTCACCGCCGCGGCCCCCGCCACCAGCGCCGCGTAGGCCAAAACCGTCCGCGCCCGGCCCCGCCGCTGCCCGCCGCCCGCCGTCGCGCGCCGCACCGCGAGGAACGCGGCGCCCGCCGCGGCGAGCAGCGTGATGCCGATGCCGGTCACATAGGCCACCGTCCCGAAGGAGAACTCGACGGACCCCGCGATCTGACCGCTGTCCTGGAACATGTCCAGCAGCGCCCGGCCGCCGAGCATCGCCGGGCCGATCGCCAGCGCGGCGCCCACCAGCGCCACCACCACCGCCTCACCCACGACCATCCGCTTGAGCTGCGCCGGAGTCGCCCCCGAGCAGCGCAGCAGCTCCATCTCGGCGGCCCGCTGGCGCACGTTCACCGTCAGCGTCGAGGCGACCGCGAAGAACACCAGCAGGGTGCCGTAGCCGCCGACCACGCCCGCCGCCGTCGAGAGGGTCTCCGAGCTGACCGGGTCCACGCCCGGCTGCCCGGCCGTGTCGTGCATCGAGTGGAACGTCATGATGATCGCCGCGCCCAGGAACGCGGACAGCAGCGTCGCGAGGAACCGCCCGGGCCGCTGCCCGATCGAACGCATCGCCAGCACGAACATCGCTCACACCCCCGCCGGCACGTCGTCGCCCAGGTGCGCCAGCCGCTCGGCGACCGCGTCCACCGTCGGCGCGTCCAGCCGGCCCGCCAGCCGGCCGTCCGCGAGGAACAGCACGGAGTCGGCGCAGGAGGCGGCGACCGGGTCGTGCGTCACCATCACCACCGTGCGGCCGTGCACCCGCACCGCCTGCCGCAGCAGCCCGAGCACGTCCCGCGCGCTGCGCGAGTCGAGGGCGCCCGTCGGCTCGTCCGCGAAGATCACCCGGGGGTCGGTGACCAGGGCCCGGGCGATCGCCACCCGCTGGCGCTGACCGCCGGAGAGCTGGTCCGGCCGGTGCCCGAGCCGGTCGCCGAGCCCCAGGGACGTCAGCACCTCGCGCGCCCGCCGCCGGTCCACGCGCCGCCCGGCCAGCTTCAGCGGCAGGACGGTGTTCTGCGCCACGGTCAGCGTGTCCAGCAGGTTGTACCGCTGGAACACGAAGCCGATCCGGCCCCGCCGGAACTTCGTCAGCTCCGCCTCGCCGCCGCCCGTCAGCTCGGTGCCGTCCACCCGGACGATCCCGCTGTCGGGCCGGTCCAGGCCGGCCGCGCACTGCAGCAGCGTCGACTTGCCGGAGCCGGACGGCCCCATCACCGCCGTGAACGTCCCCCGCCCGAGCCCGAGCGTCACCCCGGCCAGGGCGGTCACGGCGCTCTCGGCGCTCCCGTACGTCTTGGTGACCTTGACCAGCCGCAGTGCCTCCGCGGCGGGTTCCGGGTCCTGGTGGTGTCGTGGACCGGTGCGGAACATCTCCTCGTCCCCCTTCGTGCGACACGCCCTGTGTCTCGCCGACGACGCTACGGAGAAGAGGACGTGACCACACTCGCCGCAGAACCCGTATCGCGGGGTGTACTCAGCGACACCCCCCGGGTACTCGATCAACCCCCGTACGGAAAGGGCTGACTCGGCATGCAGATCGATCTCAAGGGCCGCACCGCTCTGGTCACCGGCTCCACCCAGGGCATCGGCGCCGCCATCGCCACGGGCCTGGCCCGGGCGGGCGCCCGGGTGGGCGTCAACGGCCGCTCGCCCGGGCGGGTGCAGGAGGCCGTGGAGCGCCTGCGGGGCGAGGCCCCCGGCGCCGACCTGGTGCCCGTCGCCGCCGACGTGACCGGCGACGGGGGCGCCCGGCAGGCGGTGGACGCGCTGGGGCAGGTGGACATCCTCGTCAACAACCTCGGCATCTTCGAGTCCGCCGACCCCCTGGAGATCAGCGACGAGGAGTGGCTGCGCTACTTCGAGGTGAACGTGCTGTCCGCCGTGCGCCTCACCCGGCTCGTCCTGCCCGGCATGACGGAACGCGGCTGGGGCCGCGTGCAGAACATCGCCAGCGACTCGGCGGTCGTCATCCCCGCCGAGATGATCCACTACGGCATGTCCAAGACGGCCCTGCTCGCGGTGGGCCGGGGCTTCGCCAAGCAGGCCGCCGGCACCGGCGTCACGGTGAACTCCGTCATCGCCGGACCGACCCACACCGGCGGCGTGGAGGACTTCGTCTACCAGCTCGTCGACCGGGACCTGCCGTGGGACGAGGCCCAGCGCGCCTTCATGAAGCAGCACCGGCCGCAGTCGCTGCTGCAGCGGCTGATCGAGCCGGAGGAGATCGCCAACATGGTCGTCTACCTCGCCTCCGACCAGGCGTCGGCGACCACGGGCGGCGCCCTGCGCGTGGACGGCGGCTACGTCGACTCGATCCTGCCCTGAGCCGCCGCAGCCCGTCTCACCTCACGCCCCGTCCACCAGGATCACCTCCAGGGTGCGCGGGCCGTGCACCCCCTCGACCCGGTCCAGCTCGATGTCACTGGTCGCCGACGGCCCGGAGATCCACGTCAACGGGCGCACCGGGTCGAGGCGTTCGAGCCCCTGCGGCACGGACGACACGACCTGGTCCGGGACCCGTACGACGCACAGGTGATGGTCCGGGACGAGCGTGATCCGGCGCCGCCCCTGGTCGGGCGAGCCGTCCAGCACGATCGTCCCGGTCTCCGCGATCGCGACCGCACAGGCCGTCACGACACTGTCCACCCGGTCGAGTTCGCCCGGGGTGCTCTCCGCCCGGTCCGCCACCCGCGTCACCCCGGTCGCCGCCAGCCATCCCTCGTCCAGCCCGGGCGGCACCAGCACCGAGGCCGACCCGCGCTGCTGCAGCAGCCCCGCGATCAGGCCGGGAAGCCCCGCGGCGCCGGTGCGGTGCACGACGGCCCGGTAGTCCGCCAGGTTCTCGGCGAGCAGGTCCACCGTCTCGGCCACACCGCGCTGTCCGTGCTCGCGCAGATAGTCCCGCGCGATCGGCGTCCCGTCGGCCGGCACGTCCGCGAGCGCGCGCCGCACCCGGCCCAGGATCCGCTCCCTGCTGTTCATTCGGCCCCGTCCTTCCCGCCGCGCGTGCGCTGCCACCAGTCCCGGAACGGCTCGGCCGGTACCGGCGGCAGCTCCCGGCTCGCGCTCCACGCCCGGCCCGGGCCCGGCAGGGTCCGGGGATGGAAGCGGCGGGTCCGGGAGGCGGCGCGCTGACCGGTGCGCAGCGCGCCCGGGTGCGCGAACGCCCAGCGGGCCGCGCGCATCGCCGCCCGCTCCGCGGCGTGCCCCTTCGCGGGCCGCAGCACGACCCGGTTGCCCTCCCGGGTGACCTCACCGCCCTGCACGACCCGCTCCCGCAGATGCACCAGCACCTCGGGGATGTCGATGGCGACCGGGCACACCTCGTAGCACGCCCCGCACAGCGATGACGCGTACGGCAGGGAGGCGTCGATCTCGCTGCCCGTGCCGCGCAGTTGAGGGCTGAGGATCGCGCCGATCGGGCCGGGGTAGACCGAGCCGTAGGCGTGGCCGCCGGCCCGCTCGTACACCGGGCACACGTTCAGGCAGGCCGAGCAGCGGATGCAGCGCAGGGCCTGCCGGCCGACCTCGTCGGCGAGGGTGTCGGTACGGCCGTTGTCCAGCAGCACCAGGTGGAAGGTGCTCGGCCCGTCCCCGTCGGTCGTGCCGGTCCAGGTCGACGTGTACGGGTTCATGCGCTCGGCCGTCGAGGAGCGGGGGAGGGTCTGCAGGAACACCTCCAGGTCCCGCCAGGTCGGCACGATCTTCTCGATGCCGACGACCGAGATCAGCGTCTCGGGCAGGGTCAGGCACATCCGCCCGTTGCCCTCGGACTCCACGACCACGAGCGTGCCCGTCTCGGCGACCATGAAGTTGGCGCCGGAGACGCCGACCTTGGCGCGCAGGAACTTCTCCCGCAGGTGCAGCCGGGCGGCCTCGGCGAGTTCGGCGGGCGTGTCGGTCAGGCCCTCGGGAGCGGGGCGGCCCCACTCGCTCATCTCCCGGGCGAAGATGTCGCGGATCTCGCCCCGGTTGCGGTGGATGGCCGGTACGAGGATGTGCGAGGGGCGGTCCTTGCCCAACTGCACGATCAGCTCGGCGAGATCCGTCTCGTAGGCGTGGATGCCCGCGGCTTCGAGCGCCTCGTTGAGCCCGATCTCCTGCGTGGCCATCGACTTGACCTTGACGACCTCGGACTCGCCGGTCATCTTCACCAGCTGCGTGACGATCTCGTTGGCCTCGGCCGCGTCGGCGGCCCAGTGCACGACGCCGCCCGCGGCCGTGACCGACTCCTCCAACTGCACCAGGTAGCGGTCGAGATGGCGCAGCGTGTGGTCCTTGATCCGCTTGCCCGCCTCGCGCAGCTCGGCCCAGTCGGACACCTCCGCCACGGCCTTCGCCCGCTTGGCGCGGATGGTGTGCGTGGCGTGCCGCAGATTGCCCCGCAGGGTCGCGTTCCCGACGGCCTCCCGCGCGGCCTCCGGGAACGCCGGGTGGGCGGGTGGGGGAAACGCCGGGTGGGCGGGCGGGGGAAACGCCGGGTGGGCGGGCGGGGGAAACGCAGGCATTCCGACGAACGTTCCGCTCATGCGGCCGGTTCCTCCTCCGTGCTCGCCAGGATCTCCGCGATGTGCACCGGCCGCATGCCGGTCTGCAGCCGGGCCATCGTGCCGCCGATGTGCATCAGGCAGGAGTTGTCGGCCGCGCACAGCACCTCGGCGCCCGTCGACTCGGCGTCGCGCACCTTGTCCGCCCCCATCGCCGCCGAGACGTCGGCGTTCTTCAGCGCGAACGTGCCGCCGAAGCCGCAGCACTCCTCCGCGCCCGGCAGCTCCACCAGCTCCAGCCCCTTCACCGCCCGCAGCAGCCGCAGGGGCCGCTCGCCGAGGCCCAGTCCGCGCAGCCCGTGACAGGTCGGGTGGTAGGTCACCGTGCGCGGGTAGTACGCCCCGACGTCCGTCACGCCGAGCACGTCCACCAGGAACTCGGTGAGCTCGTACGTCTTCGGCACCACCGGCGCCAGCGTGGCCGCGAGGGTGCCGCCGCGCCCCTCGGCTCGGGCCCGCTCGCCCATCCGCGGATACAGCTCCCGCACCATCGCCCCGCACGACCCGGAGGGCGTCACGATCGCCTCGTACCCGCCGAAGACATCGGAGAAATGACGGGCGAGCGGCTCCGCCTCATGGCGGTACCCGGTGTTGTAGTGCGCCTGCCCGCAGCAGGTCTGCGCCATCGGGAAGTCGACGTCGACGCCCAGCCTGGTCAGCAGTTTCACCACGGCGCGCCCGGTGTCCGGATACAGCGTGTCGTTGACGCAGGTCAGGAACAGAGCGACACGCATCGCGGCTCCTCGGGTTGATCATCGGATGAGTTGCAGGGTAGTCCGGGCGTACGGCCGGGGGGAGACCCCGTCAGGCCCCGGCGAGCCGGTCCTGCGCGGCACGCCACCGTTCGGTGCCGCCGCGCGGTTCGTACCGGGTGAGCGGCTGGGTCCGCACGAGCAGATCCCGCATGCCCGCGAGGTCGCCGACCAGCCCGTGCGCCCGCGCCTGCACGAGCACGTTGCCCACGGCGGCCGCCTCCGTGGGCCCGGCCACCACGGGCAGTCCGCAGGCGTCGGCGGTCAGCTGGCACAGCAGCGCGTTGCGCGTGCCGCCGCCCACGATGTGCACCACGTCCACGGGGTGCCCGGCCAGCCGCTGCGCGTCCCGCACGGCCTTGCGGTGGGCGAGGGCGAGGGAGTCGACGATGCAGCGCGTCACCTCGCCCGGAGTCCGGGGCACGGGCTGCCCGGAGGCCCGGCAGGCTTCGGCGATCCGCTCGGGCATGCGCCCCGGCGCCAGGAACGCCGCGTCGCCCGCGTCCACGACCGAGCGCAGTGCCTCGGCCTTGGACGCCTCCAGCAGCAGCCCGCCCAGGTTCGTCTCGCCCCAGGCCCGCACGCACTCCTGGAGCAGCCACAGCCCCATGATGTTGCGCAGGTACCGGACCGTGCCGTCCAGCCCCAGTTCGTTGGTGAAGTTGGCCGCCCGGCTCTCCTCGGTGAGCACCGGCGCGTCCAGCTCCAGGCCGGCCAGCGACCAGGTCCCGGTGCAGATGTACGCGAACCGCTCGCCCGTCGCGGGGACGGCGGCCACCGCCGACGCGGTGTCGTGCGACCCGACGGTTGTCACCGGCACGGGACCGGCCAGTCCCGTCTCCTCCAGCACCTCGCTCCGCAGCACCCCCGCGGGGTCCCCGGGCCGGCGCAGCGGCGCGAACAGCCCGAGGTCGATCCCGAGCCGCTCCGCGATCCCGTACGCCCAGTCCCGGGTGCGCGGATCGATCAGCTGGGTGGTGGAGGCGTTGGTCAGCTCCGTGCCCTGCTCGCCGGTGAGCCAGTACGTCAGCAGGTCCGGCATCAGCAACAGCCGCTCCGCCCGGGCGAACTGGGCCGTGGAACGGGCCGCGGTCAGCTGGTAGAGGGTGTTGAAAGGCGCGTACTGCAGTCCGGTAGCGGCGTACAGCTCCTCGGCCGGCACGGTCGCCCACACCTTCTCCGCGACGGTCTCGGTCCGCGCGTCCCGGTAGTGCACGGGGTTGCCGAGCAGCGCCCCGTCCGTGTCGAGCAGCCCGTAGTCCACGGCCCAGCTGTCGATGCCGACGGAGTCGACCTGTCCGGCCGCCCTCAGCCCTTCCAGCACTCCGGCGTACAGCGCGAGGACGTCCCACCGCAGCCCCTCCGGAACCCGCACGGGCCGGTTGGGGAAACGGTGTGCCTCGGTGAGCCGCAGGCTGTCGGGGCCGACGCGGCCGACCATCACGCGCCCGCTGGACGCGCCGAGGTCGACCGCGGCGTACGCCTTCACGTCGGCGCTCACCGCAGGAAGGCGGCCGCGACGCCGGCGTCGACGGGGATGTGCAGACCGGTCGTGTGGGTGAGGTCCCCGCCGGTCAGCGCGAAGACGGCGTTGGCCACGTGCTCGGGCAGCACCTCGCGCTTGAGGATGGTCCGCTGGGCGTAGAACTCGCCCAGCTTCTCCTCCTCGACCCCGTACACGGCCGCGCGCTTCGCGCCCCAGCCGCCGGCGAAGATCCCCGAGCCGCGCACGACGCCGTCGGGGTTGACCCCGTTGACGCGGATCCCGTGTTCGCCCAGCTCGGCGGCGAGCAGCCGCACCTGGTGGGCCTGGTCGGCCTTGGTGGCCGAGTAGGCGATGTTGTTGGGTCCGGCGAACACGGCGTTCTTTGAAGCGATGTAGACGATGTCGCCGCCGAGGCCCTGGGCGATCATCACACGGGCCGCCTCACGCGACACCAGGAACGAGCCGCGCGCCATGATGTCGTGCTGCAGGTCCCAGTCCTTCGCGGAGGTCTCCAGCAGCGGCTTGGAGATGGAGATGCCGGCGTTGTTGACCACGAGGTCCACACCGCCGAAGGCCAGCACCGCCGCCCGGAACGCCTCGGCGATCTGCTCCTCCGACGTCACGTCCACGGTCACGGCGACGGCCTTGTCGGGGCCGCCCAGCTCCTCGGCGACCGCCTGGGCGTTGTCGGCGTTCAGGTCGGCGACGACCACACACGCCCCTTCGGCCACGAGCCGGTGCGCGATGGCCTTGCCGATGCCGCTGCCGGCACCCGTCACCAGCGCGACCCGGGTGGCGAGCGCCTTGGGCTTCGGCATCCGCCGGAGCTTGGCCTCCTCCAGCGCCCAGTACTCGATCCGGAACTTCTCCGACTCCTCGATGGGGGCGTAGGCGGACACGGCCTCCGCGCCGCGCATCACGTTGATGGCGTTGACGTAGAACTCGCCCGCGACCCGGGCGGTCTGCTTGTCCTTGCCGAACGAGAACATGCCGACGCCCGGGATCAGCACGATCGCCGGGTCGGCGCCGCGCATGGCGGGGGAGCCGGGCTCGGCGTGCCGCTGGTAGTAGGCGGCGTACTCCTCGCGGTACCGGGCGTGCAGTTCCTTCAGCCGGGCGATCGCCTCGTCGAGCGGGGCGGCCGGCGGCAGGTCCAGTACCAGCGGCCGGACCTTGGTGCGCAGGAAGTGGTCGGGGCAGGAGGTGCCGAGCGCGGCCAGCCGCGGGTGCTCGGCGCGTGCGAGGAAGTCGAGGACGACCTCGGAGTCGTCGAAGTGCCCCACCTGGGGCCGGTCCTGGGAGGCGAGGGCCCGCACGTGCGGCGCGAGGGCGGCGGCCCGCTCCCGCCGCTCGGCGGCGCCCAGCGCGGCGTACCCGTCGAGCACCGGCCCGAAGGGCTCGGGCCTGCCCCGCTCGGCGAGGAACTGCTCGGCGGTGCGGATGATGTGCAGCGAGTTCCGCTCGCACTCCTCGGAGGTGTCGCCCCAGGCGGTGATGCCGTGCCCGCCGAGGATGCAGCCGATGGCCTGCGGATTGGCCTTCTTCACGGCGGCGATGTCCAGCCCCAGCTGGAAGCCGGGCCGCCGCCACGGCACCCACACGACCGTGTCCCCGAAACACTCGGCCGTCAGCTTCTCCCCGTCGGCGGCACAGGCCAGCGCGATCCCGGAGTCCGGGTGCAGATGATCGACGTGCGCGGCCTCGAGCAGCCCGTGCATCGCGGTGTCGATGGAGGGTGCGGCCCCGCCCTTGCCGTGCAGGCAGTAGTCGAAGGCGGCGACCATCTCGTCCTCGCGCTCGAGACCCGGATAGACGTCGACGAGCGCCCGCATCCGGTCCAGGCGCAGCACGGCCAGGCCCGCCTCGGTCAGTGTCCCCAGGTCCCCGCCGGACCCCTTGACCCACATCAGCTCGACGTCCCCGCCGGTGACGGGATCGGGCGCGGTGCCCTTGGCGGAGGCGTTGCCCCCCGCGTAGTTCGTGTTCCGGGGATCGGCCCCGAGCCGGTGCGACCGGGCGAGCAGAGCGTCAGCTTCGGGATGAACAGCCATGAACAGTTCCTTTGCAACGGAGAGTGTGTATGTCAGGGGGGCGGGGAACCGCGCGACCAGCCACAACCGGTTTGCAGCCCGCATGGAGCAGAACCCGGCAGACGCCTACGCACCCCACCCCGCCTGCTGCCCGCCCACCCGCTCGGCCACGATCTTCTCGGCCCACCCGCACCGCCGGTACGCGGCAAGGGGCTCGGGGTCCAGCCCCATCTCCTCCCGCACCTCACGCAGCAGCGGCCGCACATCCGTGTTGTACGCGTCCATCAGCACCGCGTTCGCCTCCAGCACGTCCCCCGCCCGCTGCGCCGCGGCCAGCGCGTCCCCGTCGACCAGCAGCGCCTTCGCCGTGGCCTCCTGCACGTTCATCACCGAGCGGATGATCGCCGGGATCTTCGCCTCGATGTTGTGGCACTGGTCGAGCATGAACGCGATCTCGGGCGAGAGCCCGCCGCCCCGCACCACCTCGTACATGATCCGGAACAGCTGGAACGGGTCCGCGGCGCCCACCATGAGGTCGTCGTCCGCGTAGAACCGCGAGTTGAAGTCGAACCCGCCGAGCTTGCCCTCCCGCAGCAGCGTCGCCACGATGAACTCGATGTTGGTCCCGGGCGCGTGGTGCCCCGTGTCGACCACGACCTGGGCCTTCGGCCCGAGCTTGAGGCAGTGGGCGTAGGCGGTGCCCCAGTCCGGGACGTCCGTCGTGTAGAAGGCCGGCTCGAAGAACTTGTACTCCAGCAGCATCCGCTGCCCGTCCCCGAGCCGCTCGTAGACCTCGGCCAGCCCTTCGGCCAGCCGGTCCTGCCGGCTGCGGATGTCGTCCTGCCCGGGGTAGTTCGTGCCGTCGGCGAACCACAGCTTCAGATCCGTGGACCCGGTCGCGTCCATGATGTCGACGCACTCCAGCAGATGGTCCACGGCCTTGCGCCGCACCGCCGCGTCCGGGTGGCAGATGCTCCCGAGCTTGTAGTCGTCGTCCTGGAAGGTGTTGGAGTTGATCGCCCCGAGCCTCACCCCGCGGTCCTGCGCGTGCTTGGCCAGCGCCGCGTAGTCGTCGACCCGGTCCCACGGGATGTGCAGCGCGACCGTCGGGGCGACCCCCGTGAACTCGTGCACCTTCGCCGCGTCGTCCAGCTTCTCCTGCGGCGTGCGCGGAACGCCCGCCTGCGCGAACACCTTGAACCGTGTGCCGGAGTTCCCGTACGCCCACGACGGCGTCTCGACGGCCTGTGTCTTGAGAGCGGCCTTCGCCGCGGCGAGCTCGGTCACGTCAGAACTCCTGAGACATCGGGTCGCGACGGCCACGCGTGACGACCACTGAATGAAACGATTCAGGACGCGAAGCTATGGGCCCCCCGAAGGGGTGTCAACCCCTCCGGCCAAGACGGCCTCCCGTGACCAGGGCGTGACCTTCTGGCATCGAAACTTTTTCGACCGGAACCCATTGACGTGACATGCACGGCCCGCCTAACGTCCCGGCAACCCAGTTGAAACCTTTCACGACGCCCACGCCGCCGAGTGGCGGTCCCGCCGGCGTCGTCGAGGAGCCCCCAATGACCCACCCGTCCACCACGGGTCCGGCCCCGGTTCTGGCGCTGAGGGACGTCTCCAAGTCCTTCGGCGCGGTCCGCGCCCTGCGGGACGTCTCCCTGGAGCTGTTCCCCGGGGAGGTGCACGCCCTGGCCGGAGAGAACGGTGCCGGCAAGTCGACCCTCATCAAGACGCTCGCCGGAGTGCACCGGCCGGACGCCGGCCAGGTGCTGCTCGACGGTGCGCCCGTCGCCTTCCACGGGCCCGGCGACGCCCGCGACGCCGGCATCGCCGTGATCTACCAGGAGCCCACGCTCTTCCCCGACCTGTCGATCGCCGAGAACATCTACATGGGCCGCCAGCCGCGCCGCGCGCTCGGCCGCATCGATCACAAGGCCACGCACAACGCGACCGCCGCGCTGATGGAGCGCCTCGGCGTCGACCTGGACCCCGACCGCCCCGCGCGCGGTCTGTCCATCGCCGACCAGCAGATCGTCGAGATCGCCAAGGCCCTCTCCTTCGACGCCCGCGTGCTGATCATGGACGAGCCGACCGCCGCCCTCACCGGCAGCGAGGTCGCCCGTCTCTTCGGGGTCGTGCGCACCCTGCGCGAGCAGGGCGCCGCCGTCCTGTTCATCTCCCACCGGCTGGAGGAGATCTTCGAGATCTGCCAGCGGGTCACCACCCTGCGCGACGGCGCCTGGATCGCCAGCGAGCCCCTGGCGGGCCTGACCGAGGACGACCTGGTGCGCCGCATGGTGGGCCGCGACCTCGACGAGCTGTACCCCAAGCAGGAGGTCGAGCCGGGCGAGGTCGCCCTGAGCGTGCGCCGGCTGACCCGCGAGGGCGTCTTCACCGACGTCTCCTTCGAGGTACGGCACGGCGAGATCGTCGGCCTGGCCGGACTCGTCGGCGCCGGGCGCACCGAAGTCGCCCGGGCCGTCTTCGGCATCGACCGCTGGGACGCCGGAGAGGTCCGCGTCCACGGCAAGGCCCTGGCCAACGGCGCCCCCTCCACGGCCATGGCCGCCGGACTCGCCCTGGTGCCCGAGGACCGCCGCGCCCAGGGCCTGGTGATGGACATGTCCATCGAGCGGAACATCGGCCTCACGGGGCTGCGCACCACCGTGAAGGCCGGGCTCATGGACCGCGGCGCCGAGCGCAGCCGCTCCCTCGACTGGGCCGTCAAGCTCCAGGTCAAGTACGCCCGGATCGCCGACACGGTCAACACGCTCTCCGGCGGCAACCAGCAGAAGGTCGTGCTCGCCAAGTGGCTCGCCACCGGCCCCGAGGTGCTGATCGTCGACGAGCCCACGCGCGGCATCGACGTCGGCACCAAGGCCGAGGTGCACCGGCTGCTGTCCCAGCTGGCCGCGGACGGCGTGGCCGTGTTGATGATCTCCTCCGACCTGCCCGAGATCCTCGGCATGGCCGACCGCGTGCTGGTGATGCACGAGGGCCGCCTCACCGCCGAGATCCCGCGCTCCGACGCCACCGAGGAAACCGTGATGGCCGCAGCCACCGGGAGGGCCGCCGCATGACGGTCGTGTCCCCGCAGGAGGCCCCCGTGGCCGACGTGCCCAAGTCGAGCGGCACGCGGCTCGTGGACCGCGTCTTCAAGATGCGCGAACTGGCCATCCTGGTCGTCTTCCTGGTGATGATCGGCGTCACCCAGGCCGGCAACAGCGAGTTCCTGTCCGAGCAGGGCATCAAGGACCTGCTGCTGAACGCGACGATCCTCGTCCTGGTCGCCACCGGCCAGTCCCTGGTCGTCATCACGCGCAACGTCGACCTGTCCGTCGGCTCCACGCTCGGCATCAGTGCCTTCGCCGCCGGCAGCCACCTCCAGGGCGGCGGCAACGCGGTCGTCGCGATCGCCCTGGCCGTACTGCTCGGCATCGGCTTCGGACTGCTCAACGGACTGCTCGTCAGCCTCGGCCAGGTGCCCGCGCTCGTGGTCACCCTCGGCACGCTGTACATCATCCGGGGCATCGACTCCATCTGGGTCGGCTCCCGGCAGATCACCGCGGCCGACCTGCCCGGCGGGTTCGTCGACTTCGGCTCCGGCGGCATCTCGGCGGTGCCGTACCTGGCCCTGATCGCCCTGGCCGTCCTGGTCGCCACCGCCTACTACCTCAAGCACTTCGGCAGCGGCCGCGAGCTGTACGCCCTCGGCTCCAACCCGGAGGCCGCCCGGCTCGCCGGCATCCCCGTGCGCAAGCGGATCCTCGCCGCGTACACCTTCTGCGGCGCCCTCGCCGGACTCGCCGGCGCGATGTACCTCGCCCGGTTCGGCAACGTCGACTCCGGCACCGGCAACGGCTACGAACTGACCGTCGTCAGCGCGGTCGTGGTCGGCGGAGTCGTCTTCACCGGCGGCTCCGGCAGCGTCTACGGCGCGGCCCTCGGCGCGCTCCTGCTGACCTCCATCAACAGTGTGCTGCCCGCGCTCGGCGTCAGCTCCGTCTGGGTGCTCGCCATCAACGGCATCCTGCTCATCCTCGCCATCGCGGTCGACCGGATCGTCGCGCTGCGCGTGGCCTTGGCCCTGAAGAAGAGGAACGCCCGCCATGGCTGACATCTCCCTGAGCCGAGCGGTCCGCTGGTCCGCCTTGAAAAGGTGGGATTCCGCGGTCGGCGCCCTGCTGATCGTGGTGCTGCTGTTCTCGTTCGGCTTCGTCGACGGCTTCGGCAACGCGCTCAACCTGTCGTTCCTGATCGGCAACACACTCCCCATCGCCCTCATCGCGCTGCCGATGACCCTGCTGGTCGTCTCCGGCGAGATCGACCTGTCGGTGGCCTCCACGGCCGGTCTGTCCGGTGCCGTGATGGGCGCCCTATGGAACCAGGGCATGGCCATCGAGACGATCATCCCGGTCTGCCTGCTGCTGGGTGTGCTGTGCGGGCTGGTCAACGGGCTGCTGGTGACCAGGCTGGGCCTGCCGTCGCTGGCCGTCACCATCGGCACGCTGGCCGCCTACCGGGGCATCGCGCAGATCGTGCTCGGCTCCGACGCGGTGACCGACTTCCCGGCGCAGTATCTGGACTTCGCGGCCGGGCGCATCGGGGACACCTTCATTCCGTACGCCTTCCTGCCCTTCCTCGTCCTGCTGGCCATCGCCGTGGTCGCCCTGCACGCCACGCCGTTCGGGCGCTCGCTCTTCGCGGTCGGGGCGAGCGAGGAGGCCGCCCGCTTCGCCGGGATCCGGGTCAGGCGGCAGAAGCTGATCCTGTTCACGCTGACCGGTCTGATGGCCTCACTGACCGGCATCTTCTGGGCGCTGCACTACGCGAGTGCGCGCTTCGACAACGCCACGGGGCTCGAACTGTCGGTGGTGGCCGCCGTGTTGCTCGGCGGGATCGACTTCGACGGGGGCAAGGGCACGCTGGGCGGTGCGATCGCCGGGGTGTTCCTGCTGGGGGCGCTGCAGAACGTGATGAGCCTCCAGGACGTCTCGGCCCAGTCGCAGATCGTCGTCACCGGCGTCCTGCTCGTTCTCTCCGTGCTCGGCCCCCGGGTCGTACGGCAGATCTCCACAGCGAGGGCGGGCCGCAGAGCCACCTCGACTCCCGCCTCATAACCAGCCCTTCCGTAAAGGACGACAGCCATGCGCAAGACGACCCTCCGCCGCAGCTGTGCGGCGCTCGCCACCGCCACCTCCCTCGCCCTGGCGCTCACCGCCTGCGGCGGCACCACCAAGAAGGACGTCGCCGACGAGGGCGGTTCGGCCGCCACCGCCGGCAAGGCCGACCCCGACGCCGAGCTGAAGAAGGGCCTGACGGTCGGCTTCCTGCCCAAGCAGGTCAACAACCCCTACTTCACCACCGCCGACAAGGGCGGCGAGAAGGCGCTGAAGGAGCTGGGCTCCAGCTACAAGGAGGTCGGGCCGTCCAGCGCGACCGACACCGCCGGGCAGGTCTCCTACGTCAACACGCTCACCCAGCAGCAGGTCGACGCGATGGCCGTGTCCGCGCAGGACCCGGGCGCGCTGTGCACCGCGCTGAAGCAGGCCATGAAGAACGGCATCAAGGTCGTCACCTACGACTCCGACACCACCCCCGACTGCCGCAACGCCTTCGTCTCGCAGGCCTCCGCCGAGGACCTGGGCCGTACCGAGGTGCAGCTGCTCGCCAAGCAGATCGGCTACAAGGGCGAGATCGCGATCCTGTCCGCCGCGCAGACGGCGACGAACCAGAACACCTGGATCGGCTTCATGAAGGACGAGCTGAAGAAGCCCGAGTACAAGGACATGAAGCTGGTGAAGGTCGCGTACGGCAACGACGACGCCCAGCAGTCCTTCCAGCAGACCCAGGGCCTGCTCCAGGAGTACCCGAACCTGAAGGGGATCATCTCCCCGACCACCGTCGGCATCAAGGCCGCCGCCCAGTACCTGTCGGGCTCCAAGTACAAGGGCAAGGTCAAGCTGACCGGCCTCGGCACCCCCAACGACATGCGCAAGTACGTCAAGAACGGCACCGTCGAGGCGTTCGAGCTGTGGGACCCGGCCAAGCTGGGCGAGCTGGCCGCGCGGACCGCGGTCGCGCTGTCGTCCGGGCAGATCACCGGCAAGGAGGGCGAGACCTTCAAGGCCGGCTCCATGGGCGAGTACACCATCGGCAAGGACGGCGTGATCAGCCTGGGCAAGCCGACCGTGTTCGACGCGAAGAACATCGACCAGTTCAATTTCTAGACCTCGGAGGGTCGTTGATGCAGCGCGTGTGCTTCCTGCTGAAGGTCCGGGCGGACCGTCTCGACGAGTACCGCCAGCGGCACGCCGCGGTGTGGCCGGAGATGCTCCAGGCACTGTCGCAGACCGGCTGGCACAACTACTCGCTCTTCCTGCGCGAGGACGGACTGCTCGTCGGCTACCTGGAGACCGAGGACTTCGCGGCCGCCCGGGCCGGCATGGAAGCCACCGACGTCAACGCCCGCTGGCAGGCGGAGATGGCGCCGTTCTTCGAGTCGCTGGACGGCGCCCGGCCCGACGAGGCCATGAAACCGCTCACGGAAGTGTTCCACCTCGCATGACGATGGAGTCCACGAGATGCACAGACGTACGCTGCTGGCCGCCGCCCTCGCCGGCGCCGTGGTGACGCCCGCCCTCACCTCCGGGACGGCCCGGGCCGCCGGCCCCGGCCCGTCCGTCACCCGGACCGGCACCACCACACTCGACGGTCAGGCCCTCTTCTTCGTCTCCTACGACGGGCTGGTCAACAACAACGCCTTCCAGAAGAACGGCCTGCTGACCTACAAGGGCCACCAGTACGCCGCCTGGTACACCGCCGACCGCAACGCCGTCGTCGGCCGCCGCGCCCTCGGGTCGAGCACCTGGTCGACGGTGAAGGTCGGGCACACCCTGCGCTACGACGACTCCCACAACGTCATCTCCATGGGCGTCTCCCGGGTCGACGGCCGGCTGCACCTCAACATGGACTCCCACAGCGACGGCTTCACCTACGTCAAGTCGGTCGCCGGGCTGATGGACAACCCCGCGGGACTGAGCTGGACCACCGGCCGCTTCGGCGCACCGCAGTCCACCCTCGACGGCCTGGCGCCGACCTCCCAGTTCACCTACCCGCAGTTCGTCTCCACCCCGGAGGGCAGGCTGCAGCTGAGCTACCGCGTCGCCGTCTCCGGCAACGGCCGCAACGCGCTCGCCGAGTACGACGGCACCAAGTGGACCAACCTCGGCGAGTGGTCGAGCTCCACCGGCACCTACACCAGCGAGCACGGCTCCTCCACCGCCCGCAACATGTACCTGCACGGCATCGACTACGACCGCGACGGCAGGCTGCACTCGTTCTTCACCTGGCGCGAGCAGAACGGCGCCGTGATGTGCAGCGGCGGCGGCATCACCAACCACGACACCGGCTACGTCTACTCCGACGACCGCGGCCGCACCTGGCGCAACAACGCCGGGACGGTCGTCGGCGTCACCGGCGGCTCCGACAAGGTGTCCGTGAACGACCCCGGCCTGGTCGTCGACCCGCTGAACCCGGACCACTCCCTGATGAACCAGGAGAGCCAGTTCACCGACTCCGCCGGCCGGCCGCACGCGATCATCTCCTACGTGCCCGGCCGCTTCGGGCAGTGCACCACGAACTACGTCACCGACCGGACCAGGAACGGCCGGGCCTTCCACGTCCGCAGGAACGCCTCCGGCACCTGGCAGAAGACCGAGATACCGGTCCCGCTCAACTCCAGCCAGCGCACCAAGCTGATCCTGGACAAGTACGACAACGCCTACGCGATCTTCCCCTTCGGCCGGATCGCCGGCGCCTCGGCGGCCTCCGGCCACACGGACTGGAGGATCCTCTTCGACGGCAGCGGCCTCAACGCCTTCGGTGAGGTCGTCATCGACGAGACGCGGGTCGCCCAGGACGGGGTGCTGTCCTTCATGTACCAGGAGAAGTCCAGCGGTACGACCCCCTCGGCACTGCACGTCGTCGACTTCCGGCTGCCCGCCTGACCGCGACCGGTTCCCGGGGCGGCGTGCCGGTAATGTGAAGCCGCCCCGGCCGCCGGCCCCCCTCGTCTCCCTCTGGAGGTCCCTGCCCGATGGCCCAGTCGGTGGGTATCAAGGACGTCGCCCGTGCCGCCGGAGTCTCCGTCGGCACGGTGTCGAACGTGATCAACCGCCCGGACACGGTCGCCACCGAGACCCGGGCCCGCGTGCTGTCCGCGATAGACCGGCTGGGCTACGTCCGCAGCGAGTCCGCGCGCCAGCTGCGCGCCGGCCGCAGCCGCATCATGGGGCTGCTCGTCCTCGACATGGGCAACCCTTTCTTCGTCGACGTCGCGCGCGGCGCCGAGCGCGCCGCCCGCCAGGCCGGGCTCGGCGTGATGGTCTGCAACAGCGCCCAGAACCCGGGCGAGGAGGCCGAGTACCTGTCGCTCTTCGCCGAGCAGCGGGTACGCGGCGTGCTGCTCACCCCGGCCGACGCGACCGGCCGCAACATCGAGGCGTTCCGCCGGCACGGCATCCCGTTCGTCCTGGTCGACCGGGTCGCCGAGGGCACCACCGAGTGCTCGGTCTCCGTCGACGACGTGGCGGGCGGCGCCCTCGCGGTACGCCACCTCGTCGACGCCGGGCACCGCTCCCTCGCCTACGTCAGCGGCCCGCCCGGCCTCAACCAGGTCCGCGACCGCCGCACCGGCGCCCTGGAGGCGCTCGCCGAGGCCGGGCTCGGTCCGGACGCGCTGCGCGAACTGCCCACCGAACGGCTGGACGTCGCCGCGGGCCGGGACGCCGGAGCCCGGCTGCTCGGCCTCGCCGACCGGCCCACCGCCGTGTTCTGCGCCAACGACCTGCTCGCGCTCGGCGTGCTCCAGGCCATGTACGCGGCCGGGGTGCGCGTCCCCGACGACCTCGCCATCGTCGGCTATGACGACATCGAGTTCGCGGCCGCCGCGGCCGTCCCGCTCACCTCCGTACGGCAGCCCGCCGTCACCATGGGCGCCATGGCGGCCGACCTGCTCCTGGAGGAGACCGAGGAGGAGGGCGCGGCCCGGCCGCACGAGCACCGCCGGGTGGTGCTCCAGCCCGAGCTCGTCGTCCGCCGCTCCAGCCTGGCCTCCCGCTGAGCCCGGACGGCCGTTCGGCACGGTTTCATGATCGAGGGGCTGACCCCCGGACGAACCCTGTGATGAACTGGGACGCGGCCCGAAAATCCGTCCGTCCCGGGAGCCTCGTTGATCCTCAGCTACCGCCAGCCCGGAGTCGTCCTCACCGACCGGCGCTTCACGGTGCCCCTCGACCACGACCGGCCCGGGGGCGAGACCATCGAGCTGTACGCCCGTGAGGTGGTCGCCGGGGAGAAGGCCCACCAGGAGCTGCCCTGGCTGCTGTACCTCCAGGGCGGTCCGGGGTTCGGCGCGGACCGCACGGTCGGCCGGCCCGGCTGGCTGGGCCGGGCGCTGAAGGAGTACCGCGTGCTCCTGCTGGACCAGCGCGGCACCGGCCACTCCACGCCCGCCAACCGGCAGACGCTCCCGCTGCGCGGCGGCCCCGCCGAGCAGGCCGAGTACCTCACCCGCTTCCGCGCCGACTCGATCGTTCGCGACTGCGAGGCCATCCGCCCCGAGGTCACCGGCGGCGCGCCCTGGACCGTCCTCGGCCAGAGCTTCGGCGGCTTCTGTACGACCGCCTACCTCACCCTGGCTCCCGAAGGGCTGGCCACCGCGCTGATCACCGGTGGGCTGCCCTCCCTGGACGCCCACGCCGACGACGTGTACCGGGCCGCCTTCCCGCGGATCGAACGCAAGGTCGCCGCCCACTACGCCCGCTACCCGCAGGACGCCGAACGTGCCCGCCGCATCGCCGACCACCTGCTCACCCACGACGTGGCCCTGCCGAACGGCTACCGGCTCACCGTCGAGGCCTTCCAGTCCCTCGGCATCGTCCTCGGCACCGGCGACGGCACCCACCGCCTCCACCACCTCCTGGAGGACGCCTTCGTCCGCACCCCGCAGGGGTTCACGCTCTCCGACGCCTTCCAGGAGCAGGTCCAGGGCCTGCTCTCCTACGCCCGCCACCCGCTGTACGCCCTGATCCACGAGTCGGTCTACGCCCAGGACGCCCGGCCCACCGCCTGGTCGGCCGAGCGGGTCCGCGCCGAGTTCCCGCAGTTCGACGCCGCCAAGGCCCTGGCGGGCGACGAGCCGCTGCTGTTCACCGGCGAATCGATTCACCCCTGGATGTTCGCGTGCGACCCGGCCCTGCGCCCCCTGCGCGAGACCGCCGACCTGCTCGCCGCCCGCACCGACTGGGCGCCGCTGTACGACCCCGCGCGTCTCGCCGCCAACGACGTACCGGTCGCCGCCGCCGTCTACCACGACGACATGTACGTCGACACCGCCCACTCCCTGCGCACCGCCCGCGCGATCCGCGGGCTGCGCACCTGGGTCACGGACGAGTTCGAGCACGACGGCGTGCGCACCGGCGGTCCCCGGGTCCTGGACCGGCTGCTGGCGCTGGCGCGTGACGGGGCGTGATGTCGGTGGTGCGGATTAATCTGCCGGCATGACGGAGCCGACGAGCACTCAACTCCAGCCCATGCCGGGCGACTGGCGGCGCGCCCTCGCGGTGGTGGCCCACCCCGACGACCTCGAGTACGGCTGCTCCGCGGCGATCGCGGCGTGGACCGACGAGGGCCGCGAGGTCGCCTACGTCCTCGCGACCCGCGGCGAGGCGGGCATCGACACGATCGCACCCGAGCGGTGCGGCCCGCTGCGCGAGCGGGAGCAGCGGGCGAGCGCGGCGGTGGTCGGCGTGACCGAGGTGGAGTTCCTCGACCACAGGGACGGCGTCATCGAGTACGGCACCGCCCTGCGCCGCGACATCGCCGCCGCCATCCGCCGGCACCGGCCCGAGCTGGTCATCACGCTCAACCACCGCGACACCTGGGGCGGCGCCGCCTGGAACACCCCGGACCACGTGGCCGTCGGCCGGGCCACGCTCGACGCGGCCGGCGACGCCGGCAACCGCTGGATCTTCCCGGAACTCACCGAGCAGGGCCTCGAACCCTGGGACGGCGTGCGCTGGGTGGCCGTCGCCGGTTCCAGCACACCGACCCACGCCGTGGACGCGACGCCCGGCATGGAGCGCGCGGTGCGCTCGCTGCTGGAGCACCGCACGTACATCGAGGTGCTGACCGACGAGGACCCCGCTAAGGGAGGTATGTCCGTCGAGCAGTACTGCCGGGACTTCCTCACCCGGCAGGCGGACGCCCTCGCCCCCCGCTTCGGCGGCCGGCCAGCCGTCGCCTTCGAGGTCTTCCCCCGCTGACCCCCTGCAGCGCCCCGCAACGACAGCGCCCCCGGTCCGTAGACCGGGGGCGCCTGGCCCTGCCCCTCCCGCGTGGCAGCTGGTAACCGGGCGGGCCGACCGATGAGGGGGGTGCACAGCTCTGCATACCCGCGCCCTCAGTGATCACACAATGCTGAACACGTTCAGCAGACATCTGCACAAGATCGTCCGAGCGTGTGTCGGATGCACGTGCTGCCCGACGACGACTCCTGGCTCACCGAAGAACGCCGGGCCATCGGCCACCGCATCCGTGCCGAACGCGAGCGGCAAAACCTCACCCAGGAGCGGCTTATCCTCGCCGCCGGCATCGACCGCGTGACCCTTTGGCGAGTCGAGACGGGCGAGGAGTCGAAGTTGTCGACTCTGCTGCGGATCGCCCGAGTTCTGGGTGTGCCGCTCGCCGAGCTTCTCGGCGAGTGAGGCCCCGCCCACCCGCCACGGGGGTGAACAGGCGGACGGGGCCGGCCGGGGTTACTGGGCTACGAGCGGCCGGTCGAGGAGGGAGCGGGCCTCCGGGCTACCAGTGGATCGTCTGCCCCTCCGCAGTGACGGTCACGGTGAACTTCTCCAGCGTCGGGGCGCCGGCCGCGCACCAGCGCCGGAACGCCTCCTCCACGGCGTCCCACAGTGGCTCCGGGCCGCCCTGCCGGACGAGCCACCGGCCGCCGTCCCGGTACACCGCGGCCCACGAGCCGGTCTCGACATCGACCAGGACGTCCTCGGCACGCCCGTCCCGCTCCAGCGTCAGCCGCTGAGCGCCCGGCACGGCGAGCTGCACGACGAACCGGGACGTCCAGTTGTCCAGCACCTCCGTGCCCATGGTCGTCTCGCTCTCCTTGCCGTCCTCCAAGTCGGGGAGCAGGCCGAGTGGCGGCGGCAGGTGCGGGCGGGCGAGCATGAACGACACGCCTCCGCCGAGCAGTGGACCGGAGGCAGTGCCGTCGCCGCGGACGGTCAGACGCGCGAGCTCCGAGGAGCCCAGCCATCCGCAGATGGTCGCCAGGATCATGCCGCCCGGCGGGGTCTGCTCGATCCACGCTGTGGGCACCGTGCGCACGGCGCACGTGGCGATGACCCGGTCGTAGGGTGCGCCCTCGCCGTGGCCGTTGAGGCCGTCGCCGGTGATGAGCGTGGGGTAGAGGCCGACGTGGCCCAGCGCGGCCCGGGCCCGAGCGGCTACGTCCGGGTCGTACTCGATGGAGGTGACGTTGTCCTCGCCGAGCCGTGCGCAGAGCAGGGCGGTGGAGTAGCCGGTTCCGGTTCCGATCTCCAGCACCCGGTGGCCGTCCTCGACCTGGAGGTCCTCCAGCATGCGCAGCACGAGGGAGGGCAAGGTGCTGGAGCTGGTCGGCTCCCGGCTGATCCGGCCGCGGATGTCCTCGGGCACGATCGTGCCGGCGATCTGGGTGACCAGTGACTCGTCGGTGTAGCAGCCCTCGAGCCAGCCGGGCTCTCCCGGCCGTACGGGCTGCCAGGCGGTGAAGTCGGTACCGTGCGCGCGGCGGAAGAAGCCGCCGCGCAGAAACTCGTGCCGGGGGACGGCCGCGGCTGCCTGCTTCCACGGTTCGGTGCGCAGGCTGCCGGTGGATGTCAGCCTGTCCAGGAGCAGCCGGTGAAGCTGGGCTTCTTCGGTCACGATGTCCTCTCCAGAAGGTCGGCCAGGGCCGCGGTCATGGGCAGGCCGGTCTCGGTCTCCAGCCAGTGCCACTGGCCGGAGGGGTTGCACTCCAGGAACCACCATCGGCCGTCCTCGCCGACGGCGAAGTCGAATGCGCCGAAGACGAGCCGGAAGCGGTTCATGTAGCGGTGGATCGCTGGGCGGATGCCGGGCGGTGCCTCGACGACCGTGTAGGTCAGGCGGCTGTAGTCGGTGCGCCAGTCGAGGAGGTCGGAGTCGATGCGGACGCAGAACACCTGGCCGCCGATGACGGTCACCCGTACGTCGGCGACCTTGGCAACGCGCTGCTGGAACAGGTGGGCCGTGCCGGCGACCGCGTCGTCGATGTCCGCCTCGGCGACCTCAGCGACCTTCACCACGGAGGAGACACCGTCGACCAGGTAGACGGGATTCGACAGCGGCTTGTAGATCACGGGCCCGTGGGCCTTGATGAACTGCCGGGCGGCGTCGGGGCTTGAGGTGATGAGGGTGGGCGGCACCAGGAACCCGGCGTCGACGGCCGTGGTGAGGCCGGCGGGTTTGAACTCGGCGTCCCCGATGCGGTGCGGGTGGTTGACGTACAGGCACCCGGGCAGGGACGCCACGACACCGCCCAGCCCGTACCGGGCCTGGGTGACGGCGAACCGGGCGTCCTGCTCGCCGAGGTGCGGGAAGGCGAAGCCGGTCGGACGCCTGTAGTACAGGGCCCGCACGTACGCCAGGTCCGCGGTGCGGGAGGGTGTGTGCAGGCGGCCACGCAGACCGTGCTCGTTGATCTCTGCCTCCACCGACAGGGTGGCGGGGAAGTCCCCCGAGTCGAGCCGCACGACCGGGACGTCCCGATCGTGCAGCTCACGGATCACCACGTCGGCGGTGGGGTCGTGCAGGCTGGTGACGACCAACACCGGCGAGTCGCTCACTGGTCGGTGTCGTTCCCGGTGTCGGTGTCCCCGCCGCCCTGGCCGTCAGGGCTGGTGCCGGTCGCCGGGTTGGTGCCGGTGGACGTGCCGTGCTTGCCCATCTCCAGCACCTGGCCGGCGGCGTCGTAGAACACCGCGGTCTGCGTGGCCGGATCCAGGGCGGCGCGGGCGTAGGCGGGTGCCATGGTGGGGTAGGGCGCCATGCGGCCGAGGCCCCACGGGCGTGCGGTTACGAGGCCCTGCGGTAGCGCCGGGCTGGTGGGCAGGCGGTCGGAGTGAACGAACATGCCTCTCCTTGTGTCGTCGTTGTGGAGCGTGTGAGACCCGCCCCGGCGCTCGACCTGTCTAGGGTTGGGGACCGGGGCGGGAGTCGTAGGGTGATCAGGCGCGGTTACGCGCCCTCCGGTACTCCTCGTTCAACCGCGAGCTCTCCGCACAGGGCAGGTTGAGGTTGACGCCCAAGTCGCACGGCCCTGCACGTCGGGCAGGAGCTGTAGTGGACGCCTAGGCGCTCGTACTCGGAGCCCCACGGCGCGGTGACGGACGATGGGCGGGCGGAGGTGCTCACTCTTCCGGCTCCGTGGCCAGGGTGCGCCATCCTGCGGCGATCAGCCGCGCAACCACCATGGGGGCGCACAGCGTCGCGGGCGAGTCCATGGGTACGGCCCAGTAAGAAGCGCGGCCGCGGGCGTCCTGCACGGCGTCCGGTCTCGGCACGCCTAGGTAGGTGCCGCGGCCGAGGCAGTCCACGTCCCTGGTGCGCCAGTCATCGACGGCCTTGTGCCAGGTCCTCGGCATGCTGGCAGGGACCAGGGCGTAGTACCGGGAAAAGTGCGGGTCACAGATGACGGGGCCGCCGTCGAGAGCCTGCGCTAAGAACGCGTCCAGGGCAGCCGTCTCGCTGCGCCCGGCGACGGCGGCCACCATGCGGCCGGGGAGGCGGACAGCCGAGAAGAGGCCGCCGAGCGGCAGCATGGCCACCTCGTGGCACCGCCACTCCTGACGGGCCATCGCGCGTTGCGGCGCCGGCAGTGTCGACAGCAGCCAGTGCCCGGCCGCTAAGCGACGGTCCGCGGTGGGGTGCACGAGCACCCCGGGGTGTGTCTCGACTGGTTTCAGTACGTGGCCCACAGCAGGTCTCCCCTGCGTCAGTGATCGCTAGGTCACCGAAAGTAAGGGCTGCGCGTGTGGGTCAAACAGCCACGGAACGTAGCCCTTCAGGAATCGCTGCACCCTGAAGGGCTACGGCCTGTAGCACTTACGCCGTGCCGAAGAACACCGCCAGCTCGCGCTGACGACCGGTGAGCTTCCGACGCCCGGCCACCTTCAGCGACTGCTCGAATGTGGACTTGGCCATCTGCTGATGCCGCAGCCACTCCGGGGCCTCCCCATGCAGTGCCGCCAGAACGTCCGTCGCCTCGTCTGGCTGCCGCAGCATCACGTGTGCCTGGGCCACGTCAAGTCGGTGCCGGTTCCAGGTGTTCGCCGTTGCCGCCGTGCCCGTGGCGGGGATCCGGGCCGACAGCCCGAGCACGCGGCGCGGCTGTTCGGCCACCATCTGGTTCTCCACCGCCTGGAACGCGACTGTCGGCCAGGCGAACTTCCCCCAGCCGTAAGCGTAGGCGGCCACGCTCCCGCCCAGGGCCGAGCTCGCCGTACGGGCCAGGCGCAGCATCTCCCGCGCCTCGCGGGGCCGGTTGTTCCTCGCGGCCGCGCTGGACGCCCGTACGAGCAGTCGGCCCCATCCGCCGAGCTCGACCTTGGACGCGCGGGAGATGCGGGGCTCCACTTCGTCCGCCGTTGCCAACGCCAGCCGCTCGGCCTCATCCAACCGCCCCTGACGCATCAGGAGCCAGCCCTGCAGATACACCGCTGATGCGGCGCGCGCACGGTCGCCGGCGGTCACGGCGTCCAGCAGGGCGTCTCGGATTGCGGGATGGGCGACGTCGTAGGCGCGCACCTGTGTGAGGTAGCGGCCGGCCATCTGCAGGACGTCGGAGCGGAGCTTGAGGGCCTCGGTGTGCTGGGGGCCATTGTCGAAGTGCTCGACGGCCAGACGGGCGCTGGCGATGAGTGCGGGGAGGAACTGGGCGAGGTGCCCGTAGTTGTCGCCCGAGTACGAGTGGGCCAGGGCGTCGGCGGTCGACCGGAGGTTACCCAGGTCGGGCTCGGGCGCGATGGCGTCGGCGAATAGCAGGCGTCCTGATACGGCCATGGGCGGGGTGATGGCCTGCCGCAGCGGCATCAGGTCGACGTTGTCGTTGTCGCCTCGTGTGGTGGCGTGCGGGGCGCCCGGGTCGAAGAGGCTTGATGTGCGCACCTTCAAGGCACGGGCGAGGGCGTGGTAGGTGTCCAAGCGTCCGTTACCGCCCTGTTCGATCTTCTTGACGACGGCGAGGCTGAGGCCTGCGCGCTCGGCGAGTTGCTCCTGGGTGAAGCCTCGCGCCAGGCGGATGTCGCGTACGCGGGTGCCGGGGAGGTCGTTTGGGCGCGTGTGTTCGGGCATACTGGTGCCTCCGTTCTCTGGTCGCACTTAGAACGGTACGCCCTTCGGCCCCCGCTTTCGGCTGGGGCCGTTGTGCTGTTGACGCTGCATGGCAACACGAATGCCCCCTGTACGGCTCGGACATGAGCCGTACAGGGGGCATTCGTGTTCATGGGTACTGCCGTCGGTACGGCTCCAGGCCTGCAGCGATCGGGCCGGGTGCTGGGCTCGGCGAGGGATCCGGATTCGGGGCCCCGTCGCGTCTGCAGACCAGCGCGTCCGGGTCCCAGGAGGGCGCCTGCAGGCTGTACCCCTCGGGGCAGTCCGGGCCAGGCGGCCCTTGCTCGCCCTGCGGGCCCTGCTCGCCTTGAGGTCCCTGTTCGCCCCGCGGCCCTGGCTCGCCCTGGGGGCCGGTCGCGCCCGGGGCGCCGTCCTGGCCGGCCTCGCCGGGTTCCCCGTCCTGCCCCGGTGTGCCAGGCCCGCCGTCGGCGCCGTTCTTCCCGTCGCGGCCAGGGCTCCCGGACGGCCCGGGCTCCCCGCGCGGCCCCGGTATCGGCACGGGCACCTCCGCCCGGGCGGGCAGGTCGTCGACGGCGTCCGCCGGGTCAGGTGCCGCCGGCGTCCCGCCCTCTTCCTTAACCTGGGCGCGCAGCAGCCGCACATCGGTCGCGAGCGTGCTGACGGCCTCGCCGCGGCGGTCGGCCTCCGCGGCGAGTTCCTCGGCCCGGGCGGCCTCCTGATCGATACGGGCCCAGATGATCAGGACGGCTCCGCTGAGGGCGATGAGCGTGCACACGAGCAGGACGCTGCGCCAGCGGCGGGCCAGGGTGCGCTCGGCACGTGTCACGGCTCTCCTCCGAGGTGGACGATCAGGGCGCGCAGCCGGGCGATCTCCGCCTGGTCTGCTGCGCGCAGGGCGGCCTGCTCGGCCAGCCTGGTGTTGAGGGCATCGCGCTCGGCCTTCAGCGCGTCGCGTTCTTCCTGCAGGTCGTTGGTGAGCGAGCTGTAGCCGGTGAGTGCGTTCTCGCTCCTCTTACCGAGGTACGCCACCACCGCGCCGACGACCGCGCCGAGCCCGACGAGCAGACTCCCGAGGGTGGTGGCGTCCAACGGTGGCCCCCTTACTGGCCGTGCCGACGGGCCGCGCGGACCAGGTCCTCGTCCGTGCGGGGTGTGTGCCGGGCCGCCCAGCCGGACACGAACGCGATGGCGGCCGGGACCAGGGCGAGGACGAACGGGGCCAGAGCCGGGGGCATCCACCCGACCAGCTCCGTGTTGTCCTGCACCGCTTCCAGCGAGGCGAGCAGGCCAGTGCTTCCGACGTATGCCGCAGCGGTCGCGGCGGTGACCTTCGTCTCTACGCGTGCCATGGCGGATCAGTCCTTCACGGTGAAGCCGTGGGCAACGCCCAGGCGGGTGAGTGATTCGCGACCGAAGTAGCCGTCGGCGTCGGCGCCGCGGAAGCCGCAGCGCTCCTGCCACTCGGCGACGGCCGGCCTAGTGCGGGAGCCGAGGGAGCCGTCGACCCACCGCCGCGCGAGCAGGCCCGCCTTGTACAGCGCGCCCTCGACGACGAGCGCTTCGGCCTTGTAGGTGGTGCCGCCCTGCGGCAGGCCCGGGTCGCGGCGCTGCGCGGCCCGGATGTGTGCCAGCGACACGACGGGCTTCTTCGTGCCGCCCGGCGCCGGGGCGGCGGGCTTACCGGCCCGCTTGATGATCTCGGGCAGCAGCTCGGCACGGAACTGCGCGGCACGCAGGTCGCCCGGGCAGTCGGTCCCGGACGGGGACCACTGCGGGAACATGCGGTGGATGCCGTAGCCCGAGTCGGCGCCGCTGCGGCAGGCCCGCAGCTGGATGCCGTGGGCGCGGTGTCCCCAGACGCCGAGGTCGGCCAGGGCCTCGAGTTGCTCGTCCGTCCAAGGATCCGACGCCGCGGTGTTGGACGCCGTCTCGACGCTGATGGCGCCGGACCCGTCAGCGCGCCGGTTCGCCTGGTAGTTGGCGTCGGCGCGGGTGGTCGTCGAGAGGTACTGGCCGAGGCTGCCGTCGAAGTCCACGCCGAAGTGGCTCTCCAACGAGGTCGAGTTCTTCCAGTAGGCGTACAGGCGGTGCTCGTCCCACGGCGCGACGATGCTATGGAAGATCATCTGGGTGGGGCGTATTGAGGATTGGTCGCGTGCCTCGGGCTGCAGCTCCAGGCGGACGGCGTTGCTGTACCAGGCCACGGGGCCTCCAGACATGAGAAAGGCCCCGGCCGAAGGGCTCGGGGCGGGCAAGGGGGGTGGGTCAGGACACTTCGGGCTGCGGGTCGAGCAGCGTGGCTGACATGATCGTCATCGGCTGGCGGCAGCGCCCGCACACCACGTTCGGGCTGCCGGCGTTCGAGTAGAGCTCCGGCACGTCGAAGGTCCGGGCGTAGTTCACGCAGGCCGTGTTGTCGTCGCGGACGACGGCCGCGTAGTACATGGCCGGCAGGAAGGTGATCGGATCGGGGACCGGGAGCGGCGGCGGGTCTTCTTCGGTCGGTTCGTCGCCGTCGGGGGCGGTTGTCTGGCTCACAGTCCGATCACCATCCAGTTCACTGTGGTTGCGGTCGTGTTGGTGCGGGTTGCCCAGAGCGTCGCGCCGGTCGCGGTGACTGCGGTGATGCCGACGCCGGTGACGGTGCTGCCGGGCACGGCCGTGGCGGCCGTGGCGAACCCGAAGAAGGTGGAGCCCAGAAGGTTCAGGCCGGTGATGCTGGCGGAGGTGGGCGTGTTGGCGGCGGCGGGTGTGATCGTCGTCGAGCCGATCGCCCAGTTCTTCGCCGTCAGCACGGCCCGGACGTCCATCAGGGGCGGGCCGCCGCCGACCGAGGTGGTCATGATGAGCTGTGCCGGAATGTCTCCGGGCAGCACGCGCCCCGGGGACAGGATGAGGTCGGTGTAGGTGTCGAGGTCGGTGTCATAGACCGCGGTCGCGGCCTCGACGACCTGGTTCTCATCGGCGGGGCGCCAGCGCATCTCCCCGCCGTACAGGTAGGCCAGCAGCGGGATGGGCTGCTGCCCTTTCGTCCACAAGCCGGCGCCGCCGTCGATGGGGTCGGGACCGAACCGACCCAGGACGCTCTCGTCGGGCCCGTAGATGAGCAGGGCCGGGCCACTTCCGTCGAGGGCGACGCGGGGCCCAGCAGCGGCGGTCTGGATGAGGGCCGCGGTCGCCGAGTCCATGCGCCTCGATGCCCGCAGTTCGCGCATCTCGCGCTCGAGGGCCGCCACCTTCTTGGCCAGGGTGGTGGCGTCGGCCGGTAGCTGGTCCAGCTGGCGGGACATCAGGCTTCCTCCACGAGAATCGGTCGGATCTTGTTCGCGCCGACGTCGAGCTCCCACGCCCAGCAGCGTGCGACGACGTCGGCGCCGGCCGGGTGGCGGGGCGAGGACGCGACGGCCAGGCGCACGCTGTCCCCGAGCCCCCAGTCCCGGCCGAGGCGGGGCGCTCGTGACGCGGTCGCCTCGATGCTCCACACCTGCGCGCCCTGGCCCATCAGGGCGAGCGTCTTGGCCGCGTGCGCCTGCAGCTGGTCCGGGTCGGTGACCCCGGTGGCCGGCGTGTAGCGGTACTCCCAGCGAGGCCATCCGGCGGCCAGCAGCGCACTCGCCTCGTGCAGCGAGGACGTCAGGCGGGAGCTGCCCTCCCCTTCACCGCGCGCGAGGACGGCAGTTGCGCCCTTGCCCGCCTCGTAGGACTCGGCAAGGGAGTAGCTCGCCACGCACCCGGGGAAGTCGAAGGTGCCCTCCGGCATGTCCGTCTGGACGCCGATGGCGGAGCGCACGCGGATGGGGAAGACGAAGCCGTCGCGGCCGGCGTTCCATTCCACGTCGACGGTCCACTCGGGCCCGCCGTCCAGGCCCATGACCTCCTGCAGGCAGGACAGGACCGACTTGTCGTCGCCGTCGTCGGTCAGGTAGTCCATGGCGGTGCCGGTGGCCACAGTGTCGATGACAAAAGCGGGGCCGTCGACGAGGGCGGGGGCAAGGAGGGCAGCGGCGACGTCGGCCTGGTCGACGCCGATGTGCGTCTGCGTGCCGGGGAATCGGCTGTCGAGGTACCGCTCCAGCGTCGCGGCCCCGATGCTCACCGTCTGCGCGCTGCCTCCTTCGCGGGGCAGGCAGACACCGGCCCACACCGGCAGGTCGGTCGCGGTGTCGACGGCGACCAGCACGGAGCGCCCGGGGGCGGTTGCCGATTCCCAGTCGTGCGGCGCGCCGGCCAGGGCGAGCTCGAACTGGGTGGTGCTGGTATCGCCCAGGCGCCGGGCCAGGGCTCCGGCGGGTTTGATCGCCGGCAGGTCCTCGACGATGCCGCCGGTGCGCAGGTCGCAGCCATACCACGCCAGCCGGTACGGGACGGCCATCAGGCCGCTGCCTCGTAGGTGAACGTCATCCGCAGCTGGGAGCCGTTGGCGAAGGCCTCGGGGCGTGTGGGGGTCTGGAAGTCCGTGCGGGTGTTCGTCGCGGTGATCGGGAAGAACGGCGAGGTTGTGGTGGCCCCGGGGCTGACGACGACCTGGCCCACCCACCGGTCGTTGCCGAGCAGGTGCGCGCCACCGATGTAGGAGGCGCCGACATTCGCGGCGGCGACCGGGAGAGCGAACGAGTAGTTGCCCGACCCGTAGGTGGTGGAGCTGCCCGTCACCAGGTTGATATGGCAGACGACTGTCCGGCCGGTCTTCTGGTAGCGGCCGATCAGTGTGCCGTTGCCGAGGGCGGGGTTTGTGGTGGAGGCCGTCCAGGTCGGGGTGTAGGACGTCCATGCGCCCGGCACTTTCTGGTAGGTGTCCCAGGCGGAGCCGTTCCAGCGCAGCAGGTCGGTGCCGTTGTCGTAGAACTGGCCAACGTATGGGCTGGACGGAGCTGTTGACGAGGGCAGGATGCCGCCCGGCGCCACGGTGTAGGGGCGGACCGCGGAGGACACGGTGGCCGCTCCTCCGCCCGACGGCGGCACGGTGATCGTGCCCAGGGGCAGGTAGATCTGCGTGCCCGCCGGCGTCGGTGCCGCCGGCGTCGATGACGCGGTGCCGGGCAGGTAGACGACGTCGCCCTGGGCGAGGCCGGAGGCGTCGACGGCGTTGTCCCACACCCGCAGGTACACCAGGTCGATGCGGGACAGGGTGGCGTGCGCGGCCTGCAGGGTTCCCGCCGACGTCGTCGAGCCCAACGCGATCTTGTAGACGCCCTGCGCCGGCTGGTAGACGATCGCCACGCCCGGGCTGACGTTGATGGTCGATCCGGCCAGGGACACCGTCAGGCCCGGGTCGCCGGGGCGGACCCCGGAGCGGGAGCCGAGCACGGTGCCGTCGGCCATCACGGTGGACGACTCGATCAGGCGCACCTCGCGCCCGGACAGGTTCAGGGTGTCGATCGCCCAGACGTCTACCGGCATGGCGGTTCTCCTCTCACATCCATGCCGAGCGCCAGGTGGCGGTCAGCAGTGCGTTGGCGTTGTACGAGCCGGCCTGGAACTGGTAGGTCACCGAGCTGCGGGCGCCGATGGTGGGCCAGCCGGAGGGGACCTTCAAAAACCGCCTCCTTGAGGCGTCGCCGTTGAGCATCACGGTGTGCGCGTCGGTGTCGATGACCAGGACGTCGCCGCTCTGCAGGGTCTGGGTGTAGATGAGCTGGCGCACGGTGCCGTCCGGGTACTGCCCGGCGACGATCGGCGCGACGACGGGCCCGGCGATGGTGAGCTGGGGCCGGGTGTCCATCGAGCCGATGTTGGAGGCGGTGATCTGCCCGGCCACGGTCGTCGCCGAGAAGGTGATGGGGAACGTGGCGGGGAACGTCACGCCGCCGCTGGTGAACGGCAGGCCGGTGCTGGCGGTCTCCAGGGCGGTGCTGTAGCGGCGGGGGTCCTCCGCCGTCACCAGCACCGACCAGGAGGCCTTGGTGTCGGTGATGTACTTCGTCAGCACCTTCCCGCTGCGCCGGACCGTCGCCTGCTTCGGCGTGGACTCCCACACGGTCAGCGTCGTGTCGGTGATGGCGGCCGCTTCGTAGAGCCGCTCCATGGCGGCCTCGAGGTCGGCGCGGCTGTTGGCCTCGACGATCCCGGACAGCGTGATGGGCCGGGAACCGAAGTAGACCGGGGCGCCCCACGAGCCGTGGTCGGCCTCCCGCTCTTGGTACTCGGCCCGGATCTCGGGGCTGTCCCAGCCCTCCAGGTCCTGCAGGCGCCAGACCACCCCCATGGCGTCCACGGCACCGAGCCGCAGGGAGCCGAGGGTGGCCTGCATCCCGTCGATGTCCGTACCTGGTGTGTAGGCCACCGAAGCAACTCCCCTCTCAGCCGACGAACGTCAGGTGCCGGGCGATGTCCTGCGCTTGCTCGGCGGTGGACTGCTTCGCGCCGTACAGGTTGATCGTGATCTGCCGGGTCGCCTCGCGGGCCCCGGCCGCCGCCGGCGTGCTGCCGCGGTAGCGGCCGGCGGAGACCAGCTGGTAGCCCATGGCCGTCGCGGTGCGGGCGAGCAGGGCCCGCGAGCGGGCCGAGCGGTCCCACGGGATCCACGACTCCGGCACGCCAGCCTCGGCGCCCAGGACCATCGTGGGCCGGGTGAGGATGCCGCCGGTGGCCATGGCCTTGCCGCCCTGCTGCACCCACTGCCGCACGAATGTCGACTTGTTGGCTTCCGGCAGGCTGGCGATCTGCTTGGTCATCTTCGGGACGATGGCCTTGATGGTGGCCACGTCCAGCCCGGCGGCGATCAGGTCGGCGAACCCGCGGCCCGGGCCGCCGCGCAGCGTGGACAGCAGCGTCAGGGACGCCGCCAGCTGCTCGCCGGTCAGCGTGTCCTGGGCTTTGCCCACCTGTGCGTTGGCGGCGGCGGCCTGCGTCTTGGACCCGGCCGCCTGGTGGGCGAGGGTCATGGCGGAGGCGTCGCCCTGCGCGGCCAGGGCCTGGGCGAGGTCGCCGAACCCTTGCGCGGCCAGCGTCTGCAGGTCGGCCGCGAACTGCTGGTTCTCCTTGGTGGAGGCGCCGAGCTGCTTGCTGAAGTCCTTCAGCGTGGCTTTGGCCAGGTCGCCGGTCTTCTCCAGCTTGGACACGATGGACTTGAACTGCTTGTCCGACGCTCCGGCCAGGGCGTTGACCAGGGCGTAGCCCTCCTCGCCCATGCCCTCCAGCATCGCCTGGAGCTCCTTGCCGCCCCGCTGCCCGATCTTCGACAGGTTGCTGCGCCATTTCTGGGTGGCCGCCACGGACTCGTTCAGCTGGGTCTCGTAGGCCTTCAGGTTGAAGGCCTTCGGGGCCTTGGCGCCCTTCTTCAGGCCCAGCTCGGCATCCGCGGCGTAGACGTCCTTGCGTTCCTTGCTGACCCGGGCGTCGGCCTTCTTCTTCTCGGCCCGCGCCTTGTCGACGCGGTCCTCGGCGGCGTCCAGCTGCTTCTTGGTGTGCTTGCCGCGCCGGACCTTGGCCAGGTCCTTCTCGGCGTCCTTCAGCTTGTCGGCGGCCTTCTTCTGGTCGGCGATGGCCTTGTTGAGGTCCTCCCAGGCCTTCTTGAGGTCCTCGATCTCCTGGTCGTAGCGCTTCTTGGCGTCCGACGGGCCGCCGAGCACCGCGGCCCCGGTCGGTGTGTACGTGAAGCCGGGGATCCCGCCCGAGGCGAGCCCGCCGGCCGCAAAGCCGGGGATGCGGTTGGCGTTGATCGCCGTCAGCAGCGGCAGGTACCGCTTCGTGGAGGCGGCGTTGACCACGAACTCCGTGTTGGACACCCGGGCCACGGCGCCGCTCGCCATGAACGCCAGGATGTCGTCGGAGCGGCCGGTGCCCGGACCGGACAGCAGCCCGTCCGGGGCGACCTGCACGTTGCCGCCGCCCGCGTAGCCACGGACGCGGCCGCCGCGCGCGTTCGCGCCGGCGTTGGGGCCGCGGCCGCCGCCACCGGTGTTGATGCGGCGGTTCTCCGTGATGTTGATGTAGTGCCGCTTGGTGGTGAGCGTGATGCTCCGGCTGCGCAGGGCCTCAATGGCCCGCCGCAGCGCGTCGACGGCCGCCTTCTGGGTGCCGGTGGGCACCGTGATGGTGACGTTCTTGCCCTTGGTGTTCTTGATCTTGAAGCCGAGCCGCTCCAGCTCCGCGCGGGCCTCCGCCGTGGGCGCCCGCATGGTGATGGTCTTGCCCTTGGTGCCCTCCACCTCCCGCTTGACGGCCTCCAGGTCGCTGATGGCGCTGGCGGTGTCTGCGCTGATCTTCGTCTTCACCGCGCCCGGCAGCTGCAGGTAGGCCGCGGTCAGCTCGTCGATCGCATCTTTGGAGAACCCGGCGGCCGTCATCTGCCGGCGCAGCAGGCTGATGTCCTGCTCGAGGACCTTCTGCCCCTTCGCCTGGCTGTTGCTCTGCTCGGCGACCGCCTGAGCATGGTCCATGGCGGCCTGCGCCGCTTCCAGAAACGCGCCCTTGACTGCACGGCCCTTCTCCGTGCTGATGTCCAGGGAGCGGCCGTTCTCCTTCACCGCGGAAGTGAGGTCGGCGAGGGACTGCCGGAAGCTGATCTCCCGCTGGGCGGTAGAGATTGCCACGCCGTTGAGCGCGTTCAGGGCGTCGGTGAGCTTCTCCGCCTCGGTGCGCTGGTCCTGCAGCTGGTCGGCGGTCAGGCCCGCTTCCTTCGCCAGCTTGGCCTGCGACTCCGCCGACAGCTTCGTCTGGGTATCCGTGGCGGTCAGCGCCTCGGCATAGCCGGGCAGTAGTGTCCGCAGCTTCTCCGTGGACGTGCCCTGCTTCTCGGCCTCGACGGCCATCCTGTCGAAGGCGTCCGCGGCCACGTCCGGGGCGCCGCCCTCGACCAGGCCCTTGAGGGCCTCGTCGACCCCATTGATCTTCTGGCGGGCCTGCTCGAGGTCGTAGCTGTCCGACCCGAGATGAGTGATGGAATACAGCGAGTCACCCACGCGGTCCAGGGCGCCCGGGTGTGCGATGCGGGCCACGGCCTCGCCGAAGCCGTCCAGGTCCTTGCCGAACGTCTTGGTGAGTTCGCCTGCGGCCTTACCCGTCCTGGCGAAGTTCAGCAGCGAGTTCTGCAGCCTGGTGACGCTCGGCGGAGCAGCGTCGAACTGGCTGATCAGCTTCTCCGTGCCCCACGACACGGCGGCCAGGCCGGCCACGACGACGCCGAACCGGCCCAGGCCGAGCAGCGCGGCCCGCGTCGTCTGGGCCGTCACACCCATCGCAACCAGGGCCGCGCGCGTGGCTGCGATCCGGGGTAGCAGCAGCAGGAACGCGGCGCCAGCCAGCGACGCGGCACCGCCGATGCCCATGAAGCCAGTCACCGCGCGCTGCACCCCGGGCGGGAGATCGTTGTAGGCGTTCACCAGGTTGGTGATCCACTGGGTCATCGTGCGCAGGGTGCCGTTGGCGGCCGAGCCGCCCTCGATGAGCGCGACCTCCAGGGCGCCGCGCAACCGCTCCAGGTCGCCGATGAGGTTGTCAGTCTGGACGGCGGCCATCCGGCCGGCCGCGCCCTGGTCGTTCACGCTCTTGACGTACCGGGTGATGCCCTCGGCGCCCAGCTCGTACATGATCGTCGCGGAGCGGACGGCGTCCGCTCCGAAGATCGTGGCCATGGCGGCGTTGCGGGCCTCGGGCGTGAGCTGGCCGAAGGAAGTCTTCATCCGGCCGGCGAGCTCGGTCAAACCCACGAACTTGCCCGTGGAGTCGTAGGCGGAGAAGCCGATCTGGTCCATCATCATCTTGGCTTCTTTGGACTGCGGGACCAGCCGCTGCAGCATGACCTTCAGCGAGGTACCGGCGTCCGAACCGATCAGGGCGTGGTCGGCGAACGCCGCCAGGGTGCCCACGGTGTCCTCGATGCTCAGCCCGGTCTGGTGGGCGAGCAGGCCGCCCATGCGCAGCGACATGCCCAGGCCGTGCACGTCGGCCGCACTCTTGTTGGCGCCGGCCGCGAGCAGGTCGGCGATGTGCGTGACGTCCTTGCCAGCCAGCCCGAACGTGTTCATCGCCTGCGCGGACACCACGGCCGCCTCGGTGAGGTCGACCTGCCCGGCCGCCGCGAGCGCCAGCGAGCCCTTCAGAGCGCCGCCGATGATGTCCGCCGTGGAGATGCCGGCGCGCGCCAGCTCGGCCTCCGCCCGGGCGGCCTCCGTGGCCGTGAAGCTGGTGGTCTTGCCCGCCTCCAGCGCGGCGGCGCGCAGCTTCTGCATCTCCGCGCCGGTCGCGCCGGTCACCGCGCGGACGTTGGACAGCTCCTTGTCGAACTTCGCCGCGGCCGCGGCCGCCACGGCGAACCCGGCGAGCATCGCCGTGCCGACCTTCGCCCCGACGTCGGCGACCTGGGAGGTCTGCCGCGCGGCCTGCCGCATGCTGCGGGTGTACTGGTTGACGTCCGCGACCAGGCGGACGTTGACGGTACGGGTGGCCACAGGTCACCCCCCGGTGTGCTCGATGTGGACGTGCAGGCCCTCGGCCGCCCCGCCCTTGTCCTGGTAGGTCTTCACCGCCCGGGCCGAGGCGGTGCAGGCGTGGCAGCGGATCAGCTCGGCCCGGTAGGCGAACTCGTTGTCCCGGTCGGTGGCCTCGCCCCAGGGCTGGCGGCACTCCGGGCAGCAGTCCGCTTCCACGGCCAGCAGGGCCAGCGCCCACGCCCGGTCCTCCGGCAGCCACAGCGGCTCTCCCGGACCCACGACACGCCCCATGAAGACGCTGCGGGGCACGCCCCAGGCCCGGGCCGCTTCTACTTCTCGCCGCCAAGGCCCGCCAGGAGCGCGGAGGCGGCCAACGAGAAAGGGGCCAGATCGGTGCCGTTGTGGACCTCCCACGCGGCGTCGAACAGCTTCTGGATCTCTCCCTCGTTGATGACCTCGAAGAGTTCCTCCGCCTGCTCCGGGGTCATCACCGGGTCGACGCACGAGGCGACGATCAGCGCGCGCGGGAAGGTCCGGTCGTCGAACAGCTGCTTGTCGTCCTTGGGAGGGTGCGCGGCCAGCAGGTCGCTGTAGGCCTTGTCGCCGATGTAGCGCAGGAGAAACGGCTGCTCGGCCGCGCGGGCCGCCTCCTGGGCGGCCTTGAGCTGCTCGGCGATCTTCCGGCCCGGGTGGGTGTCGGTGAGGTCGGCCGGCTGCCAGTCCTGCGACACCCGGGAGAGCTCCTCTGTGAGCCGGTGGACCTCGCCGGCCAGGTCGCCCCGGATGCACACCGCCACCGTGCGCTCCCGGGGCGTGGCCTGCTTGAGGATGTCCTCGATGCTCGCCATCAGGCCACCGTCGCGGCGGTCGCCGGGGCGTCGGTGACCTTGATGGGCGAGACGAACTTCATGACCTCGTTCGCCGCCGGAGCGGTGTTCTGCGGTTCGCCGCACGTGGTCGGGTAGACCTCGACCTTCTGGCCGGCCGCCCACGCGGTGTCGAAGTCGATGCCGCGGCGCACCACCAGGAACCCGGACACCCCGTACTTCAGGGTCGTGTAGGGGGCGTCGTCGGTGGGGTTGTCGCCCCGTTTGAACGTCAGCTCGGTGTCGAAGCTGACGCGGCCGACGGTCTTGGTGTCGAACTTCGAGGCGAGCGAGCCGGTGTCGACGTCCGCCGTAGACGGGTCGAGCTTGAGGCCGTCGGGGGTGATGCGCTTGGTGTAGTCGGCCGCGGCGGTGAGTTCGGCCACCGTCGGCGCGTTGATGTTCGCGATGGACGAGGCCCACACCACGCGGGTCTTGCCGTCGCTGATCAGGTCTCCCATGAGGCCCTCCAGGGCATGAAGAAGGCCCCGACCGTTCGGTGCGGGGCTGGGCGGTGAGCGAGGGGCGGTCAGATGCGCAGCGCGGCGACCGTGACCGTGGTGGCGGAGCTGTAGCCGATGGCGCACAGGCCGTCGACCGGGGACTGGAAGAGGTCGGCGGCCAGGGGGCCGATCATCTTGTCCCCGGCGGCCGGGATGGAGACGGTGACGTTGGAGACGGCCTGGCCGCGCACGGCCGCCGTGGCGGTGAGCGTGACGGTGACGCTGGAGCCGGAGCCGTTCTTGACGTGCAGGAAGTTGCGGTCGCCGACCTGGCACTTGTCGCCGCCGCCTGCGGCGTTGGCGTAGGCGGGGGCGAGCCCGGCCAGCGAGATGGCCTGGGTGTTCAGGGTTGCCATGGGTCCTCCATCAGGCGGGGGTTGAGCAGATCCGGTACTGCACGGGCACGAGGAATGCGGGCGGGGTGACGTCGTCGTCGCGCTGCACCGGGGGCCCGCCCAGGTCCTCCGGCAGCCAGCAGTTGCGGCCCTGGACGGTCAGGGGCGCGGACAGGGCCCGGCGGACCCGGGCGGCCACCCACAGCGCGCGCACGACGTCGCTGCCGACGCAGGTGACCTGCATGGTGCACTCGAAGTCGGTGCGCTCGTCCGCCAGCGACTCCCGCACGGCCGTGCCCGGGTCGGGGTAGAGGACGGCGTACTTGTCGGGGGCCGTCCACCCGTCGGCCGTGGGGGTGCCGCCCAGGTACACGGTCAGGCCGGCCGCCTCGAGGGCGGCCTGGACGGCGTCCATGTGCGGTAGCACGTCCGGCGTCGCGGTGGTCATGGGCTCACCACCAGGCCAGGCCGCGGGCTGCGAGCAGCTCCATCTGGGCCAGGAACGCGGGCATCTCGGTGGCCAGAGCCCGGCCGCCGTCGTTGTGGGGTGGGTTGTTCACCGACCCGTACTCCAGCAGGTTGCCCAGCGCGCCCTGGGGGCCGCCCTTGTCGGGGCCGATGGTGGCCATGGTCAGGTCGGGGCCGTAGGGGGCGATGTCGAAGCCGATGGAGCGCGGATAGAGCTTGCCGTGCTTCCCGGCGGTCTGGCGGGCGTTGGCCCGCCAGTTGTTCTTGATGTTGACGGCGCCGCGCATGGTGACGGCGCGGGCGTCGCGCCGGATGCGGGGGATGCTGCGGGCCAGGTGCCGCTCCAGGCGGCGCACGTTGCTCATGTCGAAGCGGGCGGACGTCATGTGCGGTCCTCCGTGGTGATCCTCCAGGCGGTGGCCTGGTCGCCGTACTGGGTGCCGGTCACCCACAGGACCAGGCCGGCCATGCGGGCGTCGGGCGAGGTGAGGACCTCGATGCGCATGCCGGGTCGGATGCGCACCCCGTCAGGCAGCGGCGTGCCCCAGGGCAGGGACACCTCGTACTCCAGCAGCCGGACCTCACGCTCGGCGGCCTGGACGTCCTCGCCGGAGGCCTGCGCGATGGGTTTGACCTGCGCCTTGCCCTCGTACAGGTCGTGCTGCTGCCCGGGCACGGTGGTGCCGGTGACCCGGTCGAAGGTGTCCGCGTCCTGGCGGTAGAGCCGCACCGTCTCGCGCATGCGGCGCTCGGCGGCGGCCCGCCCGCGGGCGAGGACGGCGTCCAGGCCGTTCACGGGGTCACGCCCCAGCTGCTCACGCCGAACGCCTGCCGGATCGTGTCCTGTTCGCCGGCGAGCAGCGAGGCGCGCGCGTCGGCGAGGGTCTCGGAGTAGTCGTCGATGCTGCGCTGCTTGACCATCTCCGGGTTGGTCAGGATCCGCTTGACCGCGTCGCAGGCGACGGACACGGCGACCTGGTAGGCGACGTCGTCGGTGTTGAAACCGTGGCTATAGGTGACCGTCACGGGCCCGTCCCACAGGTATCCGTCGAGGCGGGTGAGGCGTTCACCGCCGTCCCAGGTCCAGGCCGTCGACGCCAGCCCGGCGACGGCGGTGACGTCCCGGACGGGCCGCTGCGGCAGCCGCAGCACGGTGCTGCCGGAGCCGCGCAGGGTGACGGTGTCGTTGTCGACGCGGCTGATCTGCTGGTAGCCGGCCGTCATGCGGATGAGGTTGGAGGCGTCGATCAGCAGCCGGTCCGCTTGGGACTGCTCGGCCGCCGTCAGTTCCCAGCCGATGCGGAGATCTTCGTGGGTGGCGAACGGTCCCAGCGGCATCTCAGCCTCCGTACTTCTTGATCAGCTCCGCCTTGGTCATCTTCTCGACCTCGGCGGCCTCGTCGCTGTCCTTGGCCTGGCTGGCGGCGTACTCCCGCCAGACGGCCACCGGCTCGGACTGCGGAGGGCGTCCCGGGCTGTTCTGCCCGTCCTCGTTCGCGGACGGGGTCGGTTCGGCGGCCAGGGCGGTGGGCTGGTGGCCGCCGCCGGGCAGGCCCGGCGCGTACACCTGGGGGCCGTGGGGGTTGGCCTCGCCGGCGTTGACGGGCGGGCGGAAGTCGCCCGGGCGGGGGTCGACGGCGGCGTCCCGGGCCGGGGCGCCGATCTGCACCGGCCCGGTGACCTCGCGCGGGTCGGGCATCTGGGGGGTGTCCCGCTCGGGCGGTTCGCCGTCGATGCCGTAGCCGGCCGAGCGGCAGTAGTCGATGACGGCCTGGTTGTCGGAGTGGCCGACGCCGTCCTGGAACATGACCCCGGCCGGGCCGGGGCCGCTGTAGCCGGGGACGGGTGTGGTGATGCGTGCCATGGCGTTATGTCTCCGATCAGCGCACGAGCAGGTTGCGGAGGACGGCCGCGCTCTTGGTGGCCTTGAGCACCACGGCGGCCGGGCCCAGTTCGACCTCGCCGGTCTTGACGGCGCCCGCGGTGGAGAAGTCGGGCAGCCACGTCTGCACCAGCGGGGCGTCGGCCATGGACACGCCGTGGAAGCCGTCCAGGCCGAAGCGGACCGCGTAAATGTCGGTGTAGTTGCCGGCGACCGTGGCGACCGTCTTGTTGGTGGTCGGGATGACCGGGTTGTTGCTGCCCGCCTTGTTGCCGAGGTCCACCAGCGCGATGCCCCGGTAGGTCTCGACCTGGGAGCCGAAGTCGCTGGAGGTGGCGCGGTCGTAGTAGCCCGCGCGGCGGGCCAGGGAGCGGATCCGGGCGATGGAGTCGATGTTGCCGAGGATCGCGTTCGGCTGGCCGTCCAGCGTCGCCAGCCACGCGTCCAGCAGGTCGAGCGCGTCGTTGGCCTTGCCGAGGTCGGCGCCGATCGTGGCGCCGCGCCAGTCGGTGGACACGCCCACGCCCATCTCCGTGGTGGACGCCGTCAGCGACTTGGACAGGCCGTCGAACCCGTTGACGTCGACCGCGCTGTCGCCGTTGATCACGGCGTCGTTGAACTTGGCGTTGGTCGCCTTGATCTTCTGCCGCATCTGCAGGCTGGTCTCCGCCGCGCGGGCGATCCTGTTGAGGACGCGGTCGACCTGGAAGCTGCCGCCGAGCGGCTTGAGGTCGACGGCGAAGCGCTGCTTGGTGACCTCGGCCGGCGTGTACTCGCTGTTGATCGCGCGGAAATCAGCGTTGGCCTGCGTGATCAGGCGGGTGTAGCCGTAGGTGAGGGTGGCGCCGGCACCGGCCTGGTTCACCACGTTCTCGAAGGTGAGGTTCTGCAGGATGAAGTTGTTCTTGGCGAACTCGTCGATCACCTGGGTGTCGATGTCGTCCGTCGCGTTCAGCTTCGCCTGCGCGAGCGTAACGGGCATGGATGGCTCCTAGGTTCAGCCGCCGGTCTTCCCGGCGAACTTCGCGGCGATGGCCTCGTCGAGGCTGGCCGCGGCCTTCTGGGTCTTCTTGCGGGCGCCGCCGTCGGCGTCGCCCTGGAACCGCCGGCCGGTGCCGCCCGTCGCGGGCGCGGCCAGGTAGGGGTCGGACTCCAGCAGTTCGTCGATCAGTTCGTTGATCACTGTCTTGTCGGGCCGTCCCTTGTCGTCCTCGGGGACCTCGGCGAGGTCCTCGCGGAGCAGGGCGGCGACCCGGGCCGGGTTGGCCAGGCGGCCGGCCGCCGCGGCGATCGCCGCCGCTTCGACCCGCTCGTTCCACACCTCGGCGCGGGCCTCGGCCCGGGCCTTCTCACGGATGGACTCGGCGTCGTCCTGGTCCTCGCCCTCCTTGCCGCCGTCCTTCGCGGACGTCTTGCGGCCGGAGCGGCCGCCGTCGCCCTGGCCGCGCAGCTGGGCCTTCAGGCGGCGGTTCTCCCGCCTCAGCTCGCGCAGGGCCTTGACGCCCTTCTCTCCCAGCTCGGCGTCGTCCTGGTCGCCGTCCTTGCCGTCGTCGGAGTCGTCCGCGTCGCCGGAGTCGTCTCCGTCGTCCCCCTCGTCCCCGTCGCCGTCCCCCGCGCCGTCGTCGCCCTGGCCGCCGCCGGAGTCGCCGCCGTCGGCGTAGCAGGTGAACGGGTCGGTGTAGGGGTGAGCCCAGCCGGCCCCGCCGGTGACGGCGGCCAGCAGACGGCTACGGGTGTGCTTGAGCATCGCGCTCCTCGAGGTTCAGCGCGCGGCGTCGCGCCGCACGCGTGGGGGTCATTGCAGGTAGCCGAAGCGGCGCAGCATGCGGACCGCCTCTTCCCGGCTTTCGGCAAGCCGGTAGATCTCCTCCGGCATCAGCCGGGGCGTGCGCAGTTCGAAGCGGGGCAGACCCTGCCGCGCCTCGATCCGGTCGCGGGCGAAGCGGGTGCCGGTCCGCTGCTCGGTGCGGGCCCGCTCCAGCCGGTAGAACGCACCGCGCCTGGTGGTGCCCTCGGTCGTGGCGAGCACACGGCGCCCGTAGGCGGTCATCGTCTGCATGCCACGCCGGGCGTTGACGATCTGCGACAGGTCCGCGCCCTGGCGGATCGCGCGGGCGCCGGCCTCGCCGAACACCCGCTCCTGCTCGGCGCGCGAGAGGCTGTCGAAGTAGGCGCGCGGATCGATGAAGCCGGGCGATCCACTGCCTGGCCGGGTTGTCGGTGTGAAGCCGTCCGATCCGACGCGGCCGCGGTGCTGGTTGCGGGCGATCAGCGTGGTCGGCAGGTGGATGCAGTCGCACCGCGGGTGCCGTTGGAAGCCCTTGTTCCAGCCGAACTCCTTGCCCGCCAGGATGATGCACCTGCCGCACGCGGGCGGCTGCACCACCCGGACATAGCCCTGGATCGTGCGCCGTCCGGCCATGGCCGCGCCGGTCGCCCCGCGGCCCGCGTCGGCGACCTGCGTGCGGGTGATACGCAGCGCGGACGCCATCGACCCGCGGAAGGCGTCCTCCATCGACTGTCCTGCCGCCAGGCGCACCTTCCAGTCGATGACCGGCTGGTACAGCAGCGAGATCAGCGGCCGGCCGTCGGAGGCGATCCCGGCGAGCGCGCCCGGCACGACGTGTCCGGCGGCCGCCGGGTCCGCGTCCTCGGCCGCCAGGACGGCGTCCAGGTACGGGTCGGCGAGCGCGGCCGCCGCGGTCTGCGCGTCGCTGACCGCCTCCATCAGCTGCGGCGCGAGCTCCTGCCACGAGCCGGAGATGTCCCGGCGGTCGATCCTGCGCCACACCTGCCGGACGCGGGCCGCCGCGCGGTGCGCGATGGCCTGCTGGCGGGCGTAGTGGGCCAGGGCGATCTCGCGCACCTCGGAGGCGATCACGCGGCGACCTCTTCACCGTCCCGGTCCCCGTCCGGCAGCTGCTCGTCGTCCAGGCCGTCGTCGAAGTCGTCGCCGTCGGGCGTCTTGAACGCCAGGGCCCGGGCGGCCCGGTCGGCGTCCTGCTCCAGCATCCGCTCCATGCGGTCGATCTGCGTGGGCGTGTAGCCGGCGTCCTCCATCAGTTGCCGCCACGGCACGCCCAAGGCCTTCTTCTTCAGCACCGCGTCGATGTGCTGGGCCTCGGTGCGGTACTCGACGTCGCGCCAGATCGTCTCGGCGAGCGGGTTGTTGCCGCGCTTGTCGTCGCCCTTGACCAGGAAGGCCAGGCGCATGACCTCTTCCCAGTCCTCGCCGTAGAACATCGTCTTGTCGCGGCACTTGGAGGCCAGTCCGGCCTCAGCAGCAGTCAGGGCGTCCGCACTGACGTTCTGGACCTTGCCCATGAAGTACGTGGGCGGGGTCCGGGACAGGGCGCTGATGTGCTCGGTCAGCAGGGTGATCCCGGCGACGAAGTTCGACAGGTCCGCGGCCTCGAAGTTGCCGAACCTGGCCTGCGGGTTGGAGGCGCGCAGCATCTTGTTGACCGCCAGGCGCCACAGCTCCGGATCGTCGATCTCCTGCCCGGTGATCGGGTCCTTCGGCAGGTCGATGCCGGTTCCCCACCGGGCCGGGAACGCGCCGGCCTCCGAGGCGGTGAGCATGTCGGCGATCAGTTTGTTCAGGGCGCCCTGGATCGGGATGACCTGCCGGTGCTCCGGCGCCGGATCGTCGACCAGGCGCGGCCGGTTCCGCAGTTCCACCATCGGCACCCGCTTGAGCGGGTTGTCGATGCGCTGCTGCTCGGGGATGTCCCCGCGCGGCAGCCACCGGTTCAGCGTCAGCGACGACGGCAGGATGAGTCCCGAACGGGACAGCGGACGACGCCATTTCCACAGTTCGTCCGGCAGGTACAGCGTCGCGTACTCGAACCCGTCCTCTCCGTCGAAACGCTTCAAGGCCGCCTTGCGCTTGCGCCGCGAGCCCGGCTCGTAGGCCACGATGCACTGCGTCGCGTCCTCCACCGTGATCTCCGGCTCGACGTCCTCCGCATCTGGGTCCGCCGCCCACACCAGAACGAACGCCCGCGCCTTCACCGAGGCCTCGGTGTGCGCCACCCGAGCCCAGGCGTCCATGCTGGAGGACTGCCAGATGCGTTGCGCGTCCTTGTCCGCGGCCGGCGGGTCCTTCTCGTCACCAGTGCCGAACCGGAATCCAACCGGCGTCAGCCGCTCGGCCGGAGCATCACAGACCACTTCGGACCAGTTGTCCGAGAAATCCTCGAACAGACCACCGAATGCCTGCCGGAACCGCTCGCTCGCATACCCGAGATTCTGCTTGCCCCCGTAGATGTC
Source organism: Streptomyces sp. NPDC094143 (assembly GCF_040303825.1). Classification (NCBI taxonomy): domain Bacteria; kingdom Bacillati; phylum Actinomycetota; class Actinomycetes; order Kitasatosporales; family Streptomycetaceae; genus Streptomyces; species Streptomyces sp. NPDC094143. Next base: position 107,740 of record NZ_JBEOTZ010000004.1, on the reverse strand, counting down.
GTTCCACAGAGTGATGGACGCCTGCCGGCGGTCCAGCTCCTTCTCCAGCACGTCCGTGATCCGGAGTGCTTCCTGCGCGGACACGCCCACGGGCACTACCTCCTATCCGTAGCCGCTGACCGAGTTCGACACCGCGCTGGCGGCGAGTTTCAGGGCGTCGGCGCGGGCCTCCAGGGCCAGCGCGGCCGTCACTGCGGAGTCGATCTTCCGGTCCTGGGACGGCTTGACGATGGCGATGCCGGACGGGCGCCGCTCGGGCTTGGCGTTGCCGACGTGATCGGCCATCGTCGGGTTGCCGTCGTGGGTCAGCTCCCCGGCCAGGGTGGCCGTCTTCAGCCGGTCCAAGGCCGGGCACATACGGGTCGCGATGCGCGTCTCGAAGATGAGGAAGGTCTCCTCGCCGAACTCTCCGGCCCAGGCGTCGCATTCGTCTCGCCAGTCCGGCGGGTCCGCGTAGGCCCGCTCGACCTTGTACGTGGCGAAGACGTGCTTCATGCCGGCCTTGACCTCGGCGCGCGGCACGCGCCAGTTGTCCGGGTCGCCGTCGTCCCACTTGGTCCAGATCATCGGCCGGCCGTCCGGGAACGTCGGCGTGAACACGTACCCGTCCGACAGGCGACAGCAGGTGATCACCGTGCAGTCGTCGTGGTCCGAGCCGTCGAACCCCACCGTGATCCGCTCGCCGGGCGCCACCTGCTGCGGCAGCGCGCACCGCTCCCACAGGTGCTTGGACAGCCACGTCTCCGACAGGGACACCGGCAGGTTCAGGAAGTACCGCCGGAACTTGGCCCGGTCCTGGGTCGGCTTGTGGGCCATCGTGACCATACGGTCCAGGTCCATGTGGGCCGCGAACGGCCCGTAGGCCTGCATCAGGCCCCGCTTGAGCTCTCCCGGGTCCTCGTAGGCCGCGTCCTCCAGCAGCCGCTCGGGCGCCTGGACGTGGTCGAAGTACAGCCGGGGCGCACGGCCGGCCTTGTAGTTGCGGTGGGTGCGCTCAGCGATGGAATCCTCGCCGATCGCGTACATGGTCGACGTCTGCAGGAACCACGGCTCGGCCTGGTACCGCTTCATCGTGTTCCGCTCGACCGTCTCGTACATGTCCCGCAGCTCCGGCAGCACGTACAGGTGCGTCTCGTCCGCGACGGAGAACGACTCCTTGCCGCCGTCCTTCGACGCCGAGCTGGCCGTCGACGGCCGGATCTCCCCGCCGTCCGGCAGGAACACCCGCGTGGAGGTCTGCCAGTCGTTGCCGATGTCGATGTCCGGGTAGTCCTCGGCCAGGCGCTCGCTGTGGCTGAGCATGTAGGTGACGTTGGCGTAGGTGTTACCGGCCTGCGTCTCCTCCGTGGCCAGGCACCGGATGAACGGGTACGTCACCGGCCGGCCGACCGGCTCACCCTTCTGATACTCGTAGCCCCAGTGGGAGACCTCGCCCTCTTCGGCCCAGTGGTCGAACCGCACCGGGGCCAGGGCCTCGGCGACCACCAGCATCCCGGCGATCTCCGACTTCGCGCGCCCCTTCGCCCGGGACAGCAGCACCTCGTCGAAGCGACGCCGGCCGTCCGCACTGATGGCGTAGCAGCAGACGATGAACCGGAGCATCTCGGCGTCCAGTTCGATCTCCTGGCCCTGGACGTCGCCGGGGCCGTGGACCAGGTAGAACTCGATCCAGTCCGCCAGTGCGTATCCGAGCGACCGACGGACGCCCGGAGTGCGCACTACTCCTCACCGACCGCCCGAAGGCGGGACCGGACGTCGCTCCCCTTCCGGGCCGGTCGCGCCGAACGCTGCGCGGCCACCTCGTCCCCCGAGACCTCCCAGCGCAGCCGCAGCATCGACAGCGGGTTCAGGCCCAGCCGGTCGGCGAGCATCCGGGACTCCTTCGAGGCGTCCAGGTCACCCATCTCCGCCTGCACCTTCCAGCGGACGTACTGCGCGACCTCGCGCACCCAGCCCAGCCGCTCCCACATCACCGCCTGCGGCAGACGCCACAGGTCGCCCCACAGCTCGGCCTCGACGCCCTGCTGGGCCTCCAGCTTCTTCTCCAGGATGTTCGCCTCGGTCAGGGCCGCCTCGTGCTTCTTCTGCACCGCGGACTTGCGCCGACCGGTCAGCTCCGGGTCGAGCAGTTGCAGTTCCAGCTCGTCCGCCAGGCGCCGGGCGGCGTCCCGGCGGGCGGTCATCGTGATGTCGTCGAGCAGCGGCCAGGCCGGAGGTTCGCCCTCACGACCGTTCGCCGGCAGCAGCGTCATCGGCAGCGTCGCGTTGCGGCGCCGGGTGTTCGCCTTGGGCGGCGGACCCATACCTGCCATGTCTCTCACTCCCTCGTGCCATCGCGGCACGTCAGCGCCCTGCCGTCGCGGCCGGGCGGAGCTACGCAGGGTCACGCTGGACGTGTGTCGGCCGACCCCCAGACCCGTACACACAGCGAGTCACCTCCCCGGCGGTCCCCGGAAAGATCTTGGAAGGGGGCCTCCCCCGGGGTGATCATGACGCTGAGTGATCAGCGGCCGAGGTCGCCGGCGTCCAGGCCGTGCGCCGCCAGGGGGCTGACGAGCCGGGCCGTGCGGGTCACCGTCAGCGCGTCCTGCTCGTCGCGGTCGAACAGCCGGCGGCCCTCCTCGTCCACGAGGAACGCCCGGTACTCGATCACCGCATGGTCGCCGCGGGTGCAGATGGTGAAGGGACTCAAGGCGATCGTCTTCGGGTCGATGCCGTTGGCCTCCGCCCACGCGCACAGTGCCGCCCTGTGCTGCTCGATGTCCGTCGCTGTGATCACCGTGTGCTCGTGCGTCACCTGTTCCACCCTCCTGGCTGCTCGCGCGCGGTGTGGCTGCTGTGGCACGGACCGCACAGCCCACGGCCGTACTCCGGATCGTTCGGGTCGAGGCCAGCGGCGACCAGCTCGCGTCGGCTCATCGGCCAGTGGTCGGCGTGCACTGAGGGCTGGCCACACGGTCCTGTGTGGCCATGGCCCAGCGCCGTGCAGACACAGCGCCGGTCGCGCTGGAGGACCGGCTGTCGGAAGCGCTGCTCGTGCTCTCGGTCGTAGCCGCGCTGGCGTGCGCTGCCGCGCTGCTGCTCCGCCTCCTGGCGGTGCTGGGGGCAACGCCCGGCGGGGGTGAGGTGGGGGCACCCGGGGACGGAGCAGACGGTAAGGGCTCGGCGCCTGGCCACTGACTCCTCCCGATCGGTACGGTGTCGCGTCTTGGGGGTGGTGAGGATGAAAACGAGCGGAGCGCTCGGTGTCTTCGTAGTAGGCCTGGCGGTGTTCATGGTCGGTGTGGCCCGGGAGTTCACGGCCGTGTTGCTGATCATCGGCAGCGTGCTGATGCTCGGCGCGGTGGCGGCCACGGCTGGCCGACGGCGGACAGGTCCGGATCCGGAAGTGACGGTCCGCCCTGGCGGTGAGGGCCGGCCGTGGAGACGCACCCGTGAATGACGGTGGCGCGGGCGTGGGGCGTCCGCGCCACCGTCGGTTCGGGCACATACTTCCGCGGCAACGGAGCGGGACAATGCTCTCGTGGGCTTGATGTAGGCCACCGGTCACAAGGAGAAGACCATGACCACCCTCAACCTGGCTCCGGGCATCACGCTCGAGGACTTCGACCCGCGGCGGACACAGGATGTCGAGAGCGTGCAGCGCATGTTCACCGACTACCTGCTCGAGGAGTTCGACCGCATCGGCGAGCTCGCCTTCGGCAGTCCGGTCGGGGACTACCTGGCCACCAGGTTCATCCGGTGCCAAGGGCAAGACGCAGGGTTCATGTCGGTGGACACTGGCCGGTACGCCGTAGAGATCATCTACGTTGCCCCCGCCCACCGCGGCCAAGGGCTGGCCAGGATGGCACTCGAGGAACTCGACCGGATTTGCCCGCAGAAGCTCGCGCTGAAGACTCCGCTCTCACCCGGGGGAGAAGCGCTCGCCACCCTCCTGAACCTGGACCGTGCGGACAACTTCCCTCATGAGGAAGCGAAGAACGAGGAACACCTGCGGATCATGCTGGCTGGCGTCAAGCAGACCTGCCCACACGGCAAGAGGTCCGGCGATCCGCGGAAGCCGTGCGCCCGCTGCTACCGCAAGTATCTGCGCCGCTATGCCGCGATCGGTATGAAGCAGCACACGGCACGCTACCGCCCGTGAGGCGGCCGCCGTCCCTAGCCTGCCGGTGTGCCCCAGGCCAGCGGCGCGTTGGAGGGCGGCCGCCTAGGGGTCTGCGCGTTCCCGGGGCGGCCTTTCCCCTGCGCCCCTGTCGCTGGGGTGGTGTGTGGGTCAGGTGCGGTCGGTGTCGACGAGGCGTAGTGCGCGGTCGCGGGTGGCGCGTTCGGCTCGGGCGAGGTCGCTGCGGTCGTAGAGGGGGTGTCCGCGTTCGTCGAGGCCTCTGGGGGCGAGGTGGCCGCGGTGGGCCCAGGAGCGGATGGTGGCGGTGGTGACGGCGGCGGCGCCGGCGGAGACGAGTCGGCGCCAGGTGGTGGCGAGTTCGGCGGCTTGGGTGGTGGTGAGGTGGTCCATGGTCACCTCCTGTGCGCATGCCTCAGCCCCGGGCCGGGGGGAGGGCTCCGGGGCTGTATGGGCACACGTGTTCTGCTGGCAGCAGTGTTGCGCTAAGTCACGATCTTTGTCCAGCAGGGGCGCGCGGGGAACGCGCTGGCCCGCCCCTGTTCAGGTCAGGGGCGGGCCGTGTGAAGCGGCGACCGGGACCAACGGTGCGCGTGTCGGTAGGCAGTGTGCCACGGGGGTCCGACAGCGGGTGTCAGGCGGCGGTGTGGTGGGCCTGGAGGTAGCTGGCGGCGTGCTGTTCGTAGGCGTCGGGGCCGAGTTGGTGGCCGCAGGCCTGGCAGGTGATGTCCGTCTGGCCGTCGATGGCGACCAGGTCGAAGGTGTCGCAGCGGGGGCAGGGTGCTGCCTTGTAGTGCCTGTGGGGGATGTCGTGGGTGAGGTCGCGGATGCGGGCGATGAGGTCGCCGAGCTGGCGGTGGAGGTCGCCGATCCACAGGTGGGCGAGGGCGTAGGGCAGGTATCGGGTGAGCCAGGTGCACCAGCCGGTGATGGTCTCGCCGTGGCTGGGCCAGGCCTGCTCGCAGGGCTGTACGTGGGCGGTGCCGTGGGGGTCGCGGGTGACGGCGGGGTGGGTGTAGGCGATGTGGCCGGCCCAGGCGCCGAGGAAGGCGAGGATGGGCACGGTGCCGTCGTCGTCGGGGCCCTGGGGGTCGGCGTGGCCGGGGGCGATGAGGGTGAGGACGCGCAGGTCGACGGGGATGGGTGCGGTGGCGCGGCCGGTGCCGCCGAGGCGGCCCTGGGCCGGGGCGGTGTCCGGGATGAGGAACTGCTGCAGGAGCTTGGCCTGGGCGGGGAGTTCGGTGAGCCAGGCTCGGAGGTCGGCGGTGTGGCGGGGGCAGGCGTGCAGGTCGGCCTCGGTCGCGCGGCGGCAGACGGTGCAGGTGCTCATGGGGTGGTCTCCCGTCGGTGGGCGGCGGCCAGTTGTACTGGAGGGTAGGGGTGCAGGGCTCGCGCGCCTGCGATCGCGCGCGCGGAACGTAGGCGCGCGTGCGCGCGCGCGGCGGGTGTCAGTTTTCGGTGGGGTGGCGGGTGGTGGGCAGGGCGTTGATGGCGTTCAGGGTGGCGAGTTCGGCGGCCTGCTGGCGGGCGTGGGCGCGGCGTTCGCGGTAGGCGTCGTGGAGGTCGATGATGCGGGTCACGGCGGCGTGCAGGGCGAGGGCCAGGAGCACGATGAGGACCAGGGTCACGGCGAGGGTGGCGCCGCCGATGGCGCCGATGATGTAGGCCTGGTCGGGGGTCATCGGGTGGTCCTGCGGCGGTAGGTGCGGCGTTGGGCGAGTTCGTCGGCGACTGCCCAGGTGAACATGATCGCGCCGAGCGCTCCGGCGATGGCCCAGGGCCACTCGCCGCGGGTGAAGGCAGCGTGGCCGGCGGTGGCGCAGGCGAGGGTCAGGAACGCGGTGAAGGCGATGCCGGCGCGGCTGGGTGGGGCGGGTGTGTGCATGGTGGGTATTCCGGGGTCGGGGGCGATGGTGAGGCCGGCGTTGTGCAGGTGCTCGTCGATGCGTATGGCGACGTCGGCGGGGTCGAACGGGGCGGCGGGGTCGGTGGTGGTCCACCAGTCCCATAGGGCGTTCTCGACGACGTGGCGGGGGCCGGTGGCGTGGGGTGATGTCATCGGGTCCTGCCTGGGGTGGAGTTGAGGGTCTGGCGGATGCGGGTGATGGCGGCCGCGGTGGTGTCGAGGTGGGTGACGATCTGCCAGTCGCTGGCGCCAATTTCGATGAGCAGGGTGATGGCCGCGTTGGTGTTGGTGGGCATGGGGGTGCGGGCGATGCGGTCGGCGAGGTGGGCGCCGGCGATGCAGCCGGGGACGGTGCAGGCGGTGCAGATGTTGCCGAGTTGGGCGCGGCCGTGGTGGCGGCGGAACATCACCTCGCGGGCGCTGTAGCGGCGGCCTTGTGCCTCGAACACGGGGGCGCGGCCGCGCATGGGGCCGTTCCAGCGGACGTGTCCGTCTCCGTGGGGTTCGGCGTACAGCGCGAGGGCCTCGTCGACGGTGCGTGAGGGCCTGTCGGGGCGGGCGGTGGGCAGTTGGTGTTCCCTGCGGACCTGGGCGATGCGGGAGTAGCCGACGCCGGTGAGTGTGCGGATCTCGACGGCGGTGAGGTTGGCGCGGATGAGCTCGGCGATGGCGTGGTCGGTGGTGGTCATCGCTGCCACCGGTTGGGTCGTACGCCCTGGCGGGTGCGGGTGCGGGTGGCCGGCGGCCGCGGGGGGCGGGGTGCGGGTATGGGGCAGGTCTTGATGTGGGGCATGTGCAGGTGCTCGTCGGCCTCGGGGGTGGGCCGTTCGCGGGTGAGTTGGCGCGTGAGCCAGCGGCCGGTGTGGTCCTGGCGCACGGCTTGGTTGCCGCGGTCGTCGCGCTCAAGGTCGACGGCGAACGGGACGCGGGCCTTGGCGGTGATGCACCACAGGACGTCTTGCAGGCATCTGGGGCAGCGTCCGGGGCCGTTGGGGGCGGGCGGGCGCGGTGTCGGGTAGGGCATCGCAGGTGGGCTCCTCTCGGGTCGGTCAGGCGGTCTCGGGTGGCAGGAGGCGGGCGTCGTCTCCCCTCCAGCGGTGGCGGTAGGTGCGGGCGGCGTCTGCGGGTCGCTCGCGGGCGACGAGGGCCCGCCAGCCGCCGGGCAGCGGCGGTGGGCCAACGCGGCTCGGTGGGGCCGCTGGAGGCCGGGGCGGGGGCACGCCCGGGTGAGGGGTGGCCCGGGGTGGCGAGGCGTGGCGTGGGGGTGGCGGCACGGGTGCCGGGGCGGGCGGGGCCGGTCGCTGGGTGCGGTGGTCGGCGCAGGCCTTGCAGGGCGCGCCGGTGTGGCGCATGAACCCGCGCACGCAGTCGGTGAGGCCGCAGGGACCGGGTTGTGCGGGCAGGGCGGCGCCGAGGATCCAGCGGCCGGGGTCGGTGAGGTCCTCGTGGGGGGTCCAGGCGCGCAGCAGGCGCAGCTGGTCGGTGATGTCCTCGGGCAGGACGCCGGTGTCGAGCTGGCGGGCGACTTCGTCGCGGATGCGGCGCAGGACGAACGGCCGTACGGCGGGCAGCAGGTCGCGTACGGGCTCCAGGACGGCCCAGACGCGCGGCGGGAGGGTGAGCGGCTCGGCGGAGGGCGGGCAGGCCGTGCGGGGCGCCGAGCGGAACGTGGCGGGCGTCGGGTTACCGGGGGTATCCACAGGCGGGCGGACACTTACGGTCACTTCGCCTACGGCGGAAGGACCACGGCGGTCCGTGTTCCTCGGGTCGTTCAGTTGCTGGTCTTCCTTATACGCGAGGGACCCGTCAGCAAGATCGGGACCCGATCCGTCACCAGGATCAGGAGTCGCGGCCGGATCGGTGGCCGGCTGAACCGGGTCGTCGTGGACGGTGATGAGGTGGCGGCCGCGGTAACCGGCGCGCTTGTCGACGCTGATCCACCCGTATCCGGAGAGGCGGTCCAGGAGGCGGGCCACGGAGGCCTCGGCGAGCGGCCGGCCGGCGTGCTCGCCGCCGTGGTGGCGCAGCAGCTGGGCGAGCTCGCTGAGGGTGGGCTGGTGGCCCTTGACGACGATGCTGTAGCGCAGGCCGAGGTACAGGCGGTGCTCGATGCCGGTGAGGCTGTCCGCGGCTCGTACGGGCCCCCACACGTACGCTTCACCGCGCTCGAGGTCACGGCACCAGCGCTCCGCGGTCTGCCCGGTGCCGGACACGCGGTGGGTCTGCCGCCTGGTGAACAGCTCCTGCACGCCGTCGGTCGGGGCGGGCCTGCCCAGGCGGCGAGCGGCACGCTCAACGGTCGACTTGGAGCAGCCCAGGTACGCGGCCAGCTTCGTCATGGAGGCGGTGGCGCGGCGGCCCTTGGACAGGGCCTTGACCTTGCCGTAGAAGTTCGTGTCGGCCGGTGCGTAGGCCTCGGCGTCGGTGACGACGCGCAGGGGGTACTTCACCCACTGCCCGCGCGCAGCACCACCGGCCCCGCCACTGCTGTGGCGGGGCTCGGCGGCGGCAGGCAGCTGAGGCACGGTGTCCTAGGAGGAGTCGTCGGCGAGTTCGTCGCCGTCGGGGACGGTGTAGGTGGCGCCGCACGGGCCGGTGCGGACGCCGGGGGCGATGTGGCGGTGGACGGCGCCACAGCCCTCGCATCGCACGGCGTACTCGGTGCGGCCCTGGGTGCGGATCGGGTCGACGGCCGCGGCGGCCGGGCCGCCCCAGCGGGGCGGATCAGCGGGCAGCAGAGGTAACTGCTCCCCGCTCACCCCTCCGCCTCCGGATGGGATGGCTCCGTGCGGGCGGCCGGGGCGGGGTGGACGAGCGTGATCGGGCGGACGGCTTCCTGCGGCCGCCAGGTGTCGAGGCCGGGCCGCTCGATGAAGCCGGTGACCTCGAGGACCTTGAGCGACACCCGGGCCTGCTTGAGGTTCAGGCCGGTGCGCTCGGCCAGGCGGCTGGCCATCTGCGGGCCGTTGACGGGCAGATAGCCGGCCGGGCCCGCACTGTGCGCGAGGACCAGGGCGACGAGGCGGGCGTACGGCTGCACGTCGCTAGCCAGCACGGCGGCCTCCCACCGGTCACGGTCGAAAGCGGGCCGCGGCCGCGGGGCCAGGACGGCGGGGGTCGGTATGGCTCTGGTGAGCTGTTCGGTCATCAGGTCCTCGCAGAGTGCGTGTCGATGAAGGGGTGCCGGGCCCCGGTGCGGGGCCCGGCGGTGGTTCAGCGGGCGGTGGGCAGGGCGAGCTGCAGGGTGGTCTCGGCGTCCGGCTCGGTGCGCGGGGCGGGGACGGCGGCCAGGGAGACCTCGGCGCCGTTCTGCCGCGTGCCCCAACCGGTGCGGGCGCAGGTGGCGGCGCCGTACCAGCGCATGACGCGCAGCACCGTCCACGCGCCGAGGACGGCGAGCGGCATCAGCAGCCACGTCACGGCGCGCTGGCGCATGCGCTCGTCGGAGCGGATGACGCTCAGGTAGCGCAGGGCCTGCGCCCAGCCGATGAGGAACGGCACCACCAGGAAGCTGACGGGCGGGGTGTTGCCGTACCGGACGGGTTCGACGACGAGCAGCCAGCCCAGGACCGAAGTCGACAAGGCGACTTGGAACCAGCGCAGGAGGTGGGCCCAGTAGGCCCAGCCGGTCAGGGGCAGGTAGCGCATGCGCCATATCGAGCGGATGGTGGAGCCGCGCATCCAGCGCATGTACATGCGGGCGAAGTGGGAGGCCTTCTCCGGCAGGGCGGTGAACACCACGGCGGACGGCTGCTGCACGGTGCGGCCGCGCAGCAGCGCGTAGAGGGTGAGCAGGGAGTCGTCGGAGAACCCCACGGGCCGCCCCATGAACGTCTCGTTCAGGTAGCTGTCGAGGTTGTCGCGCACCACCGGGGCCCGGTAGGCGGCGAGCGGGCCGGAGTTGACGAGGACGGCGCCCATCGCGGACAGGGCGGAGCGGTCGGTGAGCTGGCCGGTGATGAACCACAGGTCCGTGACCCTGGTGAGCAGGTTGGTGCGGTGGTTGGTGGCCAGGACGATCCCGGCGACCGACTGCACCTTCGGCCGGGCGAACGGCTTGAGGATCTCCTCGAGGGCGTTCGGTGCCAGGCACGAGTCGGAGTCGACGGTGATGTAGATGTCCGCCCGGGGCGAGGCGACGACGCCGGCGGCCTGGGCGTGCCGCTTGCCGCCGTTCGGGGTGCGCTGCCACGTCGTGGCGATCCCGGCCTCCCGGGCGTGGCGCAGCCACCAGGAACGCACCTGGGCGTAGTCGCCGGTGGTGGAGCCGTCGTCGACGACGTGCACGGAGTTGGGCCGCCGCGTCTGGGTGAGCAACGACTCCAGGCCCAGGTACAGGTAGCCCTCGTCCTCGTTGTAGACCGGCAGCAGGACCGCGACGTGCAGGGCGTCGAGCTGGCGGCGGGCGCGGGCGGTGACGCGGCGGGGCCGCTCGCAGTGGTACATGAGGGTCTGGCTCAGCAGGAGCAGGAACGTCACCGTCCACACCGCGGCGAGTCGGCTGCCGGTGGCGTCGCCCCAGGAGGCGGCCTGCACGCCGTGGTGGGCGGCCCACACCGCCGCGGCGACGAGCGTGACCGCCGCGGCGAGAACGGTGCCCGAGCGGTGCACGCGGGCGTCCAGGGGCGTGCGCTGGCCGGTCACTGCTGGCCCGCGTTCTTGCCGCGACGGAAGCCGACCCGCAGGATCACGGCGCCGAGGAGGACGGCAGCGGCGGCCGCGGCCAGGAGCCACCAGCCGGTGACGACAGTGGTGCCGATGACGAGGGCGCCGGCGGTGCCGGTGCGGGCGAGCTGGGCGTTGTCGGACACGAGATGCTTCCTCAAAATGAGCCGGCCGGTGCGGCCGGTGGTCTGGTCGGGCCCGGGCGGGGCCGGGCCCGTACGGTCAGGGCGTGGGGGGACGTGTGGGGTCCTGGCGGCCCGCCCGGTGCCACGGGCTGTGCCGGTCGCAGAGCCAGCCAGATGCGTACAGGCGGGCCCAGGTCAGCGAGTGCGGGACATGGGGCACCTGGCACTCCGGTACGCGCTGGCCGGGCCGCCACGGGTAGGAGGGGGCCGGCCGCCCCGGGGTGGGAGGGGGCGGGGCGGCCGGCCCGGTCACGGACGCTCCGCCAGCGCGGGCACCGGCCGGTCGCCGAGCTGCGCGGCCGGGCGGAGCTGCATGGCACTGATCAGGAACGGCTGCCCGGGCTCCAGTTGCCCCCGGGTCAGGGCCTGGCGGTAGCTGAAGGCCACGGCGGTGACCGCCTGGTGCACCAGCGCCTCGGCGCTGCGGCCGGTCTGCGCCAGCACCGCGAGGTCGCGGCGCAGCGCGCGCCACTGGCTCACGTCCATGCCGGCGAGCGGATCAGCGTCCCTGCGGGGCAGGCCCGCGGCTGGCGCATCCGGCGCACGTTCCGGCGCGCCATGCCCGTTGACCTGCGGCGCAGTTTGCGCCAAGGGCTTTTCGGTCGCTGGCGCAGTCTGCGCCGCCTCGGCGTCGAGGGCCTCCAGGTCCCGGCGCACGGTGTCCTTGGAGACGCCCAGCCGCTCGGCCATCTCGCGGTGGCTCAGGTCCGGCTCAGCCCGGCGCAGTTCGGCGACGCGGGCGCGGCGCAGGTCGCGCGCCGACGCCGGCGTCACCGTGCGCCGCCGATGTGGACGGGGCGGCCGTCGCGGATGATGGTCAGCGTGTGCGGGCCTGCTTCGAACCACAGCTCCATGAGCGGATCCGGGTCGTCTTCCACGGCGAAGCAGCCCACCATGCCGCTGGCCTCGTCGGGGTCGGGCAGGGTGTGGCACAGCAGCCGCATGGTGAGGAAGCCGTGGCTGGCGGCGTCGATGATGTACGTCTCGCCGAACGCGGCGCTCTCGCCGGCGCCTTCGTAGTGCACGTGGATCAAATCCCCGGGCCGGGCCGGGTACCAGGGCGCGGAAGTGAGGTCGGTGTGCCCCTCGATGAGGGCGCTGAGCTCGCCGCCGAGGTCCCGGCGGCGCTTGGCGTCCTCGGCCCGGGCGAGCGGGCTGAGCTGCTCGGCGGCGTCGGGGCGGCCGTACAGGGCGGTGAACATCCGCTCCGCGAGTCCGTCGGGGCGGCCGGTCCAGGTGTTGCGGCGCTCGCCGGTGCCGGGCAGCGTCTCAGTGACCTCCACGGTCAGGAACGCCGGCGTGGCGCCGGGGATGAGACCCTCGATGGCCTCGGTCATGATCTGCAGGCGCGGGTCAACGCGCCGCACGGTGGGACGCACGGTCGTACTCCAGATGGTGGTTGGTGGCCGGGCGGGCGGGCCGGTTGTCAGGTCACGGGCCGCCCGCCCGGGGATCAGGTGGCGCGCTGGGCCTTGAGGCGCCGTGCGGTGGTGGCGAGGGCCTCCACGGGCACGGTGACGTGGAACCCGGCGCGGGTGAGCTCGGCGGCCTGGTGGCGGGCGATGCGGGTGATCTCGTCCTGGCCCAGCCCGGGGATCTCCACGGAGAGGCGGGCGGCGAGGACGGCGATCGCGGCCTCGGCCACGAGTCCGGGACGAGTCGGCATCAGTCCTCCGGTGTGCTGGTGCGGATGCGGGCCAGCTGGCGGGCCCGGGCGTAGTCCTGTCGGACGTAGGAGGGGAACTGGCCCGGGATCGGGACGCACCACCGCTCCGGCAGGCCCTTGCGGCGGTCGATCACGTGGTCGGCGACGACAGCCACGGTGAACACGAGCCCGATTCCGACGCCGTAGCAGCAGACCAGCGCGACGATCACCACGTCGGGCCTCCCTGCTCCTCGAACAGGGCGAGCGCGATGTCGAGGTAGACGGCCTCGGACCAGCGGCCGTCGGAGGGCGGCACCCACGGGTGGGCCTGGTCGATGCCGTGCCGGGCGTGGTGCCGGGCGGCGTCGGCCACCAGCTCGGGCGCGGCGAGCGGGTCGACGTCGAGCAGCGCGTGATTCTCCTGGGTGTCGCGCACGGACCAGCCGGTGACGTGCGACCACGCCAGGGTCAGGCCGCGCGCCCGGGCCGGGGCCGCCAACACCGGGGAGCCCACCGGCCACACGGCGTGCGCGTACAGCTCGCAGGCACCGGTCCGGCCGGTCCGTAAGCCGATCTCCAGGGAGGCGGGCGGCATGCTCACGGCGTCGAGCGCGGCCGTGATGGCATCGGCATACGGGGCCTGCGGCCTGGTCAGCATGCGGGTGGCTTCGCCCACGGACAACGCGCCCTGGGTGCACTTCCCGCGCTGCTGCGCCGGTTCGGTCGCGGTCACTGGCCACCGCCCGCCTGGTTCTGCTCGGCGTGCCAGGCGGCGGCCTCCTCGGCGGACAGCTCACGCGATCCGGTGATCTCCAGCGACACCCCGTCGACGGTCGTGATCAGTTCGGCGCGCTCGTTCAGCGTCCGCTCGTTCACGCCCCAGTCCACGACCTCGGTCGTGGCCTCCACGTTCAGGGCCGCGGCCCAGTCCCGTACGCCGTCGACGGTGCGGGCGCTGAACCGCAGAGCGAGTTTGGTCTCCGCCGGCTGGTCGTCCAGCCAGGCCGTGACCTGCACCAGCGGGCGGAAGTAGAACACCGGCAGGCCCGGGTTCTCGGCGAGCAGACGGCGCATCACCTGGCTCACACGGAACGCACCGGCCTCGAAGGCCTCCAGGGCCTCCAGCGGGGTGTGGGTGGTTTCAGCGCTCACCGTGCACCGCCTGGTCCTGGGTCAGGTACTCGGGCGCGTCGTCGTCGGCGGGCAGGTAGGGCACCTGCTCGTCGGGGTCGGTCGCGGCGAGCTGGTCGGCGGCCGCGAGCTCCTCATCGGCCCGGGCGAGGGCGTTGGACACGCAGGCCGGCGAGCAGTACCAGCGGGGGCGGTCGTCGGTGCCGACGACGTCCAGGCGGGACCAGCCCCACATGTCGGTGTCGTCGAGGTCCTCGGCGTCGCTTCCGCACCCGGCCGTGGTGCACGTCGCGTGAATGTCGCCCGCCGGCTCGGCGCCGATCACGGAGGCGAGCGCCTGGCGGTCGTTGCTGTCGAGGACCAGTTCCGCGCGGCCGCCGTAGGAGGAGCGGCAGTGGACGATGACGCGCTTGTCCGGGTTCGCAGCGGCGGGGATGTCGGTGCTGCGGTCCCAGGTGAGGAGCATGGGAATGCCGTCCAGGCCGGTGCTGCCGCTCTCCGCCGCGGTGGCGATCGTGGCGACCATCACGAGGTCTTCGCCGCGGTGTCCTTCGCACAGCCGCATCACGGCCTGCAGGCGCCGGTGGTCTCCGGCCTGCAGGGCGAGTTCGCGGCGTGCGTCCTGCAGCTCGGCGCGGACGCCCTCGAGGTCCGCCGCTGCCTCGGCGTAGCCCTGGGCGCGGGCGGCGTCCGCGACGGCCTTCACCCGGGCGGGGTCGAAGAGGATCCCGGCGTTCTGCTCGGCCTCGGCCAGCTGCTCGGCGGTCGCGCCGCCGTCCTGGGCGATCCTCGCGTCCAGGACCGCGGCCGCGGCTTCGGTCACCGTCGCCGCCGGGGTGGTGTCGGTGGCGGGGCCGGCCGGGGCGGGCACCGCGAGACCGAACGTCTCGAACACGGCCTGGTGCAGCGGCCGCACCGCCGGATACGGGGCCTCGGGGGGCAGCGCCCCGGGCGGGGTCTGGGAAGATGTGGTCATGGAGATCCACTCCTGCTTCGGGTTTGGGGTGGGTGTGCCGTAGGGGTCGCGTTCCGGGGTCGAGCCGGGCGCGGCCCCGTCTTTATGTGGTCAGGCGGCCGTCGGACGGGCGGCGGCCTCTTCGAGGGCGCAGGCCTCGGCGGCGGGAGCGAGGATCGGCCGCAGGGACTCGATCAGCTCGGACGGGATGCCCACCGAGTCCAGGGCACGCTGCGCCTGGCCGCGGGCGTCTGCGAGCTCAGCGGCGCTGAGCAGCCGCTGCCTCTCAGCGCGAGTCACACCGCACTCCCGGACATCTCGTCTGGCCGCAGCCGTGGCTCGAGATCCTCTACGTCCAGGTCAAGGAGGGCGGCGAGGACGCTCATGAGTCGCGGACGCGGCACTTGCTTCCCCCGTTCGATTCGGCTGAGTGTCGACGGACCCACGGGGACGCCGTCCGCCGCGCACTTCTCGGCCAGATCTCGCAGAGTCATGCCGCGCCGAAGCCGTCCCTGCTTGACTGGGCTTCTCACTTGATTGGGCATGAGACGCAACTTAACGACTCAAGACGCAAGAAGCAATAAGCGCACCGGAGGAAGTTGCCGCAACCTTGGCCTGCGGGCAGGCGCGGCGTTGCGCCAGCTTGCGTAAAGTTGCGTTTCACTGACGGGCTTGCGGGTGCGGAGGAACCGAGTAATGGAGCCGTCCGAACGGCTGGACGAAGCGATGAATGCGCGTCGCCTGGAGCTGCGCATGAACTGGCGCCAGATCGCCGATGCGGCAGGCATCTCCTACACCGCGCTGCGCGCCATCCGGCGAGGTGACTACCGCCCTACCGAGCTCACAGCTCAGGCGCTCGATGCCGCACTGCAATGGCGTCCTGGCAGTGTGTACGCCGTCCTGGCCGGCGGGGACGCTGCGCCCCTGGCTGGCCGCGAGGCCGCTCAAGCAAGTGAGGCCCCTCGGTCAATCCAGCAGCAGGGCCTGTCGCCCAGTGAAGCGTTGCGGCGCGTCATCCGAGCGTCCGCGCTGGAGCTAGGCGTCACGCCGGAGTCCTTTGCGCGAGCGGTCGAGCTCGCGCGGCGGGATCTCCAGGAGGTGGAGTCATCCCGAGGGGCGGGCCTCGCGCCGGACCCGGCCCCCGCCCGCACGGACCTGTCGGACATCGTGCGGGAAGCGCGCTTGGCGGCCGGGATGAGTCTGCAGGACGTGGCGTCGCGCACCGCGGAGGCCCCCGGGGCGGCGGCCGGGCTGGAGGTCGGCTGGCTGGATCGTCTGGAGCGCGCAGAGCTGGCGCCCGGCGAACTGCCGGAGTATCCGCAGTTGGACGCCCTGGTCTACGCCCTGCACCTGGATCCGGCGCGGCTCCAGGAGGCGGCGGGGGTCCAGTTCATGAACGTCTACAGCGTGTGGAGCAAGGACGGGCAATCCAGGGCACTGGGTGTTGGTCCCGTGAGCGCCGAGGATCGAGAGAAGCTTGAAATCCTCATGCAGAAGTACCGGCGCGCACCGCGGCAGTAACGGGGTGCGCGACCCGTCTTATCCGCCCCAGTGGTCGGTTTTCGTCAGGCAACTTGCCTGAGCCTTCAACGTTTTGGTTAGCCCGTACGGGCTAACCGTAGTTACACCGTGGCCAAAAGTAGTCGGTCGTGTGCATGATGACCCCCCTCGCGTGGCAGCGAAACCGTTCGATTACGCGCGGCCATCCCCTGTGCGGTGCGGCCGTGTGGCAGCTCAAGGAGGCTGTGTGCTTTACACGCCCCATACGCACGTGCAATATCGCCCGGCACAGGTTGGAGAGCTGAACCCGGGCTGCACAGTCGACATGCGCTCCCGCCCCCAGAACCGGGTGGACGTGCTGTTTTCGCCGCCCGAGATCAGCCAGGACCTGACGGAGCAGCTCACGCTGATATCTAGCCACCAGGTCGCTAGCGGGTCATGGCGGCAGGACGGGCCTGGGCTACCTGATGGGCACTGGCTTTCGGTCACCCGCTGGGAACGCGTCCTTGGCGCGGGCCTGCCCTCGGGCTGGCTCGTCGCTGCAGTCGAGGAGGCCGGCAGCTGCATCTTCCTCGTCGCCGAGGACACGTGCACACACCGGCTGCAGAACGACGTCAACGACATGCTGTACGCGCTGGCCTGCAAGGGGGTGTACCTGCAGTGCTGGTTTCGGTGCCCGCCGACACCGCCCGGCGGGCTCCTGGATCCGAGGCTGCGGCCGCCCGCGCCGCTGGCAGTGCCGTAACGTTCCTGCCGCCCTGGTCCACCGCCGCGGTGGCGGACCAGGGCGGCTACGTCTGGCGGCGCTTGAGCGGCTTGAAGCCAGGCTCACCGTAGAAGGACAGCGTGATACGCCCGGGTTCGATGGTCCGCACGCCTCGCGTGCGGGCCTTGAACAAGCGGATGGTGACCACTCGGCGCAGCACCGTACGGCGCTGCGCGAGGGTCAGCAGGTTCCAGGCCTCGTCGACGTCGGGCCGTGGCCGGCCGAGCATGCGCCCCAGCAGCGGCAGGTCCGGAGCGGGCTCGGCCTCCGCCCGGGCCTTCTCGATCTGCGGCAGCAGGTCCGCCTCGAGGTCGGCGAGGGACTCGACCGACAACTGCATGCCCCGGCCGTCGGCGCGCAGCGTCCGGGCCATACGGCGGGCGTTGCCCAGCTGCTCGTTCAGCGTCTTCAGCCGGATGCGGGCCTTGCGGCTCTTGTCGTCGTCACGGCCCCGGCGGAAGGCCTCAGCCGCCTGCTCGGAAGCGAGCCACGTGATGACGCCCTCCTCCACGTAAGCGTCCATGCGGGCCTCGGCGATGGACGTGTCGAACCGCGTCGAGCAGCCGTACGACGGGATGCCGGCGTTCTTGTACCAGCGCACCGGCGGCTCGTCCTCGTGCTCGCCGCACAGCGCGATGTGCGACTGCAGGTGTGCAAGCTCCGTGCCGGGGGAGACGTTGCGGCCCGGGGTGTCGAGGACCTGCTGCACCTGGTGGAAGAGTTCGACGAACTCCTCCTCGGTCGTGTCTTCGTCCGACAGCGGAGGCCAGATGGCCTGGCCCACGTCGACGCCGTTGTGCATGCGCCGGCCGATGTAGCCGCGATTGCGCAGCGCCTCGCGCAGGTGCCACTCCTCGAAGTCCCGCCCGCGGGCCGTCTTCTTGCCCTGCCGGCGCAGATCCAATCGGATGGCGCGCAGCGACTCCAGTTCAGCCACCCGCCGGAAGATGTCGATCCACAGCGAGGCCCGCTCGGGATCCGGGACCTGGGCGACCAGGTCGCCGGTATCAGGGTCGTAACGCCGCTTGTAGCCGTCCAGTACCACGCCGTGCGCCCCACCGCGCTTGGCGTTCTGCCGCGTCGTTCGCAGGTTCCGTTCCCGGATGCTCTCCGCCTCGCCCTCGGCGTCGACCGCGTCGCGGGCGGTGGCCTTGCGGTCGGCGCTCTTGGCGAGGTCGTAGACCTGGCCGTTGTAGCAGAGGAGGACGTCGTTCTCCATGCACACCCGGCGCAGGCGCACGTAGACCTCGAGGTCCCTGTAGTACCGGGAGGCCTCGAACGCGACGAGGATCCTGCACTCGCCGCTCTCGATGCCCTTGACCATCGCCTCGAAGTCGTCGCGCTTCTTACGGGCGTACGCGGACGCCGAGCGGTCGACGTCCTCGAAGATGCCGACTATCGGTAGGTCGTTCTCCAGACACAGCGTCCGCCCCTCCTCCAGCTGAGACTTGACGCTGCGGCCCTTACGCTTCGGGTCACGGGAGGCGCGGCCGTACAGGTAGGCGTTGAACACCTCGCCGGGGTAGGCGAGATGCAGGTACTCGGGCGCGATGGGCATGGGGTGACGGTACCCGACAAACGTGCTTAGGTAAGGTCCTCGGACGAGGACCCCGAGGGGTACGTCCGCGGCTTCCTGACGCAGCACGCCGAGGCGACGGGGGAGCGGTTCGGGGGCCGGCCTGCGGTGGCGTTCGAACTGTTCAGCAGATGACGTGAAACGGTCATGACGGGGGCGACGGGGCGCGGTGGAGAGCCGGACAGGCAGTGCGGAACCGGCCGGCCGGGCCGGCCGGTCCGAGGAGCACCGCAACCCCGGCGGCCGGCTCACCACCGTGACCGGTTGGGTCTGTCCGGACCCGCTGCGCTCGCGCCCCGCACGGCGTGAGGAGCCGATGGACGACACGCTCGGCTTCACGGAGGGCCGCGTCACCGGCCTGTACGTCCCGGCCGACCCCGAGCGGCTGGCCCGCCTGGCGGTGCCCCGGCTCGCGGGCTGAGCCGGGTCACCACGGCCACCGGGGCACGACCGGTCGTTTCGTATGCTGAACGGCATGCGAGATGATCAAGCCGCGCGAGCGGGACTGCGCGGTGACTGCGAGCGGTGCTTCGGGCTGTGCTGCGTCGCCCTGCCCTTCGCCGCCTCGGCCGACTTCGCGGTCTCCAAGGACGCCGGCACGCCCTGCCGCAACCTCCGGGACGACCACCGCTGCGGCATCCACACCGAGCTGCGGCGGAAAGGATTCACCGGCTGCACGGTCTACGACTGCTTCGGCGCCGGGCAGCGGGTCTCGCAGGTCACCTTCGGCGGGCAGGGCTGGCGGACCGGGCCGCCGGAGCACGCCCGCCGCATGTTCGACGTGTTCCCGGTCGTCCGTCAGCTGCACGAGCTGCTGTGGTACCTGACCGAGGCGCTCGCCCTGCCGGCCGCCCGCTCCCTCCACACCCAGCTGCGCACGGCGCTGGAGCGGACCGAGGAGCTGGCCGCCGGGACCCCAGGGGAACTCGCCGCGCTGGACGTGGGAGCGCACCGCCGGACCGTCAACGTCCTGTTGCTGAGAACCAGTGAGCTGGCCCGGGCCGGCATCAAGGGCCGCGGGAAGGACCGCCGCGGGGCGGACCTCGTCGGCGCCCGCCTCAGGGGCGCCGACCTGCGCGGCGCCACCCTGCGGGGCGCCTGCCTCATCGCCGCCGACCTCACCGGCGCGGACCTGCGCGGCGCCGACCTGATCGGCGCGGACCTCCGCGACACGGACCTCACCGACGCCGACCTGACCGGGGCGTTCTACCTCACCCAGCCGCAGCTCAACGCGGCGCGCGGCAGCGCAGGAACGCGGTTGCCGGAGTCAGTCACCCGCCCCGGGCACTGGACGGCGCGGGTCTGAGTCCGTCTCCCGCACCGGGGTCCGGCGTTCCGGGCGCAGCCGCAGGCCCTCCGGCATCAGCGTCAGCCGTTCCGTGACGCGCAGCCGGTAGGCCGGGTCGGGCCGCAGCTCGTAGCGGCGCAGCAGCAGGCCGAGCACCAGCGTGGCCTCGTGCAGGGCGAACTGCCGTCCGATGCACGCCCGCGCTCCCGTCCCGAAGGGCTTGAAGGTGTGCGGGGCCCGGGACCGCACCGCCTCCGCCTCGAAGCGGTCGGGGTCGAACCGCTCGGCGTCCGCGCCCCACACCTCCGGGTCACGGTGCAGCATCGGCGTCAGCACCAGCGCCCACGCCCCGCGCCGCATGGGGTGCTCCCCGGCCAGCACGGTGTCCTCCCGGGCCTCCCGGGCGAAGGCCGGCGCGGTGGGCCACAGCCGCAGCGACTCGTCCAGCACCCGGCGCACGTAACGCAGCCGGGCCACCTGCTCGTAGGCCGGTTCCGCCGCGTCCGCCCAGACGCGGTCCACCTCGGCGCGGGCCCGGGCCGCGACCTCGGGATGGCGCGAGAGGTAGTGCAGGGCGAAGGAGAGCGCGCCGGACGTCGTCTCGTGGCCGGCGACCAGGAAGGTGATGACCTGGCGGCGCACGTTCCGGTCCGCCAGCCGCTCGCCGGTCCCGGGGTGGGCCGTCCGCAGCATCCGGTCGAGCAGGTCCCCGTCCCCGCCGCCCCCGGCGCGCCGCGAGCGGATCAGCTCGTCGACCGTGCGGTTGAGGTGGGCGATGTCGGCCGTGTTGCGCCGGGTCGCGCCGCGCAGCAGCAGCGGGGCCAGCGGGAAGGGCACGGTGTTGAGCCGCTGCGCGTACGTCAGGGTGCCGACCATCGCGGTCACGAAAGGGTGCGGCCGGGAGCGTTCGAACGAGCCGAAGTCATGGCCGAACCCGGTGCGCGCGATCGTCTCCAGCGTCAGCTTGGTCATGTCGCCCGGCACGTCCACCGTCCGCCCCGCCGACGCCGCCCGGTCCCAGTGCTCCGTCAGCCGCCGCGCGACGGACAGCATCATCGGGTGGTAGCCGGCCATGGCCTCCCGGCTGAACCCCGGCGCGAGCACGTCGTGCGCCAGCTGCCAGTTCGGCTCGTGGTTGTAGGCGGTGAACAGGCCGTCCCCGGCCACCGGTCGCAGATTGGCGATGCCGAGCCCCACGTGCTTGGCGAACCGCGACTCGTCCGCGAGGTCGGCCGTGTGCCGGGCGCCCCAGACGAACACGAACTCCTTGCCGAACGCCTTGCGCCGGAACACCGGCCCCAGCTGCCGGGCGTGACGGAGCGAGTCCTGCAGGGGAGTGCGCCGGTTCACGCCCACCACGTCACCGAGCAGCGGGATCCGGCGCGGCGGATGCGGAATGCGCTGCAGCTCGGGCCAGCCCAGCTCGGCGCTGCGGAACCCCTTGGGCAGCCCGTCCCGTACCGGCGCCTCCGTCATGACGCGATCTCCCTCGATCCAGCGATGGCTTCACACGTGTTGTACGTGGGTTCAACAGCGCGTTTCAGTCTGGTCCCGTTGTTGAACCGGCGTCAACTAAAGTGCGCGCATGGCCGCGAACCAAGGCGGGCGCACGCGCCGCCGGCTCAGCACCGGGGAGCGCCGGGAGCAGCTCCTGTCGGTCGGGGCGCGGCTGTTCTCGGACAGCCCCTACGACGACGTGTGGATCGAGCAGGTCGCCGAGATCGCCGGGGTGTCACGCGGGCTGCTCTACCACTACTTCCCGACCAAGCGGGACTTCTTCGCGGCGGTGGTCGAGCGCGAGAGCGAGCGGATGCTGCGCATGACGGCGGCGGTGCCCGGCGTCCCGGTGCGCGCGCAGCTCGCGGCCGGTCTCGACACGTTCCTGGAGTACGTGCGGGCCCACGCCCACGGCTACCGGGCGTTCCACCGCGCCGACGCGGCCGGGGACCAGGCGGTCCGGCGCGTGTACCAGCGGGCCCTGGCCGCGCAGGAGCGGCAGATCCTGGCCGCCCTCGCCGCCGATCCCGAGTTCGGCCCGGCCTTCGAGGAGCGGCCCGAGGTGCGGCTGGCGGTGCGCGGGTGGCTGGCGTTCACCACGTCGGTGTGCCTGGAGTGGCTGCGCGACGCGGAGTTGAGCCGGGATCAGGTGCGCGAGCTGTGCGCACGCGCTCTGCTGGGCGTCCTCACGCCCTGAAAAGTCTCGCGAAGATCACGTGCTCCGGTTGGCTCACACCCCGATCTTCTGTAAGTTAGGCAAGGCTTACCTAAGGAGGTCTGGGATGGGTGACGACAGCCACAGTTGGACGGCGGCCCCCGCAGCGGCGGAGCGGGCGCGCTCGGTGCTCGCCGCAGCGTGGTCCTGCTCGCTGACCGCGGAGGGGACGCGCGAGGAACTGGTCGGCGCGCACACGGTGGCCGAGGACGGCCGGGTGACGGTGACCGTGCCCGAGGACAGCGCCCTGCTGGGGGCCGCGATCTGCGCGCCCCGCGGCGAGCCGTCCGCGGTGCTGGAGTTCGCCGACGTCGCCCCCGTCCCGCTGCGCAGCCGGGTCCGCGCCAGGCTGTGGCTCGCCGGCTGGTTCGCCGCCGAGGAGGACCGGCTCGCCTTCACGCCCACGCGTGTGGTGCTGCGCCGGCCCTCGGGGGCCGTGGTCGTGGACCTCGACGAGTTCGCCGCGGCCACGCCCGACCCGCTCACCACGGCCGAGGCCCGGTTGCTGACCCACCTCGCCGACTGCCACGCCGACGCGGTCGAGCGGCTCACCCGGCTCGTCGAGCCCGGCAGCCTGCACGGCGCGGTCCGCGTCCAGCCGCTCGCCGTCGACCGGCACGGGCTGACGCTGCGCATCGAACGCGCCCGCGGCCACGGTGACGTACGCCTGGCGTTCCACCGGCCCGCCGACGACGTCGCACAGCTCACCGAGCGGATGCACGTGCTGCTCAGCCAGGCGGCCGCCGCCTCCTGCCCCCGGGCGCTACAGCGGCAGCGCACAGACGGCGACCGGTGAGGGGAACGGGTCGCCCGCGGGACGCAGTGCGCCGGTTGCCCGGTCCACGTGGAAGACGCTGACCGTGGAGGACCTCTGGTTCGCCGCGAACAGCAGTGTGCCCTCCGGGGAGAAGGCGATCTGGCGGGGGAAGTCCCCCTCCACGGGCACGGTGTCCAGCAGTCTCAGCCGGGCACCGTCCGCCTCGATCGCATAGCGCGCGAGGCTGTTGTGGCCGCGGTTGGCCAGATACGCGTAGCGGCCGTCGCCGGTCACCAGCAGCTGCGCGGGGTAGTTGGTGCCCGGGCCGGTGCCCGTGGACTGCGCCTCGCCGACGCGCAGCCGCCCGGAGGCCGGCTCGTAGGAGCAGACGGAGACCGTGTCGCCGACCTCGTCGGCGAGGTAGGCGTAGCGGCCGCCGGGGTGGAACGTGAGGTGCCGGGGCCCGGCGCCGGGCCGGGTCCTCGCCCGGGCGACCTCGGTGAGCGTGCCGGCCTTCTCGTCCAGGCGGTAGGTGTAGACGGTGTCCGTGCCCAGGTCGACGGCGAGCACATGGCGTCCGTCCGGACTCGTGACGAACTGGTGGGCGTGCGGCCCGTCCTGGCCCGGCCCGGGCGGCGGGCTGGAGTGCCGGACCAGATCGGTGCGCTCGCCCAGGGCTCCCGAGGCGTCGATGGGATGCACGGCCACGCTGCCCGACCCGTAGTTCGCGCTGAGCAGCCAGCGGCCGCGCGGGTGCACCGACAGATGGCAGGGCGCCGCCCCGCCGGTGCCGCGGCTGCCCAGCACCTTGCGGTCGGACAGCCGGACGGCGGTCACGGCCCCGTCCTCGCGCTCGTCCACCGCGTACAGCGTGCGCCGGTCCGGGTGCAGCGCCAGGTACGACGGGTCGCCGACGCCGGTGATGGTGCCCGTGCCGGTGATCCGGCCCGTCGCCGGGTCGTACGTCGCCAGGCCGATGCCCTTGCCGCCGCCCTCGGCGGACGTGTATGTGCCGAGGTAGAGGGGCCGGGGCCCGGAGGGGCGGCGGGCCGCGCCGGACGGGCTCGTGCCCGTGGCGGGCGAGGCCGGGGGAGTCGTCGCGGGCGCGGGTGCGTCGTCGCAGGCCGGCAGCGCCGCCGCGGCGGCCCCGCCGGCCAGTGCGCCGACGAACCGGCGCCTGTTCCAGCCACTGTCCATGTCGTCCCCAGGTCGTCGCTCGTCCCCGTCGCGGACAGCCACCTTGACGTGGATCACCTGTCGGGTGCAACAACGGCACCGGGCGTCGCGCGCGACGCGACCCGCCCCCTCGCCTACCAGTCGCCGTCCGCCACGGGCTTGCCGGGCGCGTCCTTGAGCGGCCGCACCTGTCCGGGCGCGGGCTGCTCCCAGGGCTCGTGGTCGTCCCCGAGCCAGTCGCCGACGGGCTTGACGGCCTGGAGTTCGTCCGGGGCGCGCAGGTCCTGCGCGTCCTGGTCGTAGTAGTCGAACCAGGGCAGGCCCGCGCGGGTGTACGCGGCCCGGTCCACCGGGGAGGGCGGTGCCGCCTCACCGGTGATGCGGTGCCACTCCGGCGGAGTCACCAGGTGCACGAAGACCCGCCCGGCGGGCTGCCGGGACCAGTGCGCGAGCGGCCGGTCGTCCTCGTAGACCTCCTGCCGCATGGAGCCGCCGACGCCGAGACCCATGGCCGCGGCCGCGCGGGGCGGGCTCGCCGGGGCGGCACCGGGGGCGGGGGCCGGGACCGATCCGGGCGCGGGTGGCGCCGCCATGGGCATGGCCGCGCCGAAACCGCCGGGCGCGGCCATGGGCCCGCCCGCCATCGGGGCGCCGTAGGGCGGCGGCGCCGCGAACCGCGTGCGCTCCAGCCGCCGGCGCTCCGCCGCGCGCCACGTGGTCAGCTCCTCGTCGTTCAGCGGGAACGACCGCAGCTGGATCCCGCCCCACACCTCCTCGCCCGTGACCTGGCCCTCCACCGTGGCACCCAGGCCGAGCGGTACGGCCACGAACTGCCGCACCGTGCCCGTACCGGAGTTGATGCCGTCGAGCCAGGGCTGGCGGGGCAGCACCACGTAGTTCTGCGGGTCACGGGTCAGTCGGTCGCTCCAGGGGCGGCCCGAGACCGCGCACACCTTGCCGACGCCCACCTGCAGCGCGGCCGGTTCCGCGGTGCCCGCGAAGTTCAGCCACATCGCCTCGCGCAGGTACACCGGCAGCATCACGCCGCCGCGCGCCCGCATCGCCTCGGGCACCCGGTCCGCGTGGTCCGCCACCCGCCGGACCGGGAACTCGCCCAGCCCGGGCGGCAGCGGATGCGTGCCCGTCTCCGGCAGGCGCAGGGTGCGGATGAACCGCACGGCCACACCGCCCGGCAGCCGCAGTGTGTTCCCGTCGATCCGCACGGTCGTGTCGGCCATCGGCCCGCTCCTCGCCTCGGCGCCGGCCCCGCGCCGGCTTCCCTCAGCGAGAACGCCCGCCGAACCCCGCGCGGTTCCGCCACAGCTGTTCCTGAACGCCCAGCCGCTCCCGCAGCCGGGTCAGCCGCGGCATCCGCTCCCGCTGTTCCGCCGACACCCGGTCCAGCTCCTCGAACAGGCGCTTGGTGCGGTGCTCGGTGTCCAGCTCGTCCAGGATCCGGTTGACCTCCGTCAGGACGGCGCCGGGCAGCTGCCAGTTGTTCTTGTCGCGCTCGGATTCCTCGCGCAGCAGCACCGCGAGCTTGTCGCGGGTGGCCGCGGCGGAGCGCAGTTCGGTGGCGAGACGTTCCTCCGCCGACTCGGCGCTCGCGCTGAGGTGGGTCGTGACCAGCACCGCGAAACTGACCACGGCGTCGGCGATCTCGGACAGCAACTGCTCCAGCACGGCGCCGGTCTCGGACTCGAACAGCGGCTTGGGCTCGCGCTCCTTAGCGAGGTCGGTGAGAGTGCGGGCGAGCACGCGCAGGACGACCGTGCAGATCTCCAGCGTGTCCAGGCCGGTGCGCAGCACCACCCGGTGCAGCAGGCCCTCCCGCACGCGCGGGTTGAGGCGCAGGCTGTCCTCGGCCTGCCGCAGGGCGGCGTCCACCTCGACGATGTCGTGGTCCAGGCGCCGCGCCTCGTGCAGCCGCTGGGCCGCACGGTCCACGGGCGGCGCGCCCGCGGCCTCCTCGCCCATGCGGAGCATCAGCTGGCGCAGCCGGCGGGCCAGGCCCTCGATCGACTCGCCGGCCTCCTCCACCCACACCGGGGGAGCGAGCAGCAGATTGCAGCCGAGCCCGACGACGGCGCCGATCAGCGTCTCCAGCACCCGGGCCCAGGCGGTGTCGCCGACGGTTGTGACCCCGAGGACCAGCATGGCGCTGATCGCGACCTCGGGTACGTACTCCTCCACCCGGACCAGCCGTCCCACGACCAGCGAGGCCACGAGCAGCAGCGCCAGGCTCCACCAGGTCAGGCCCACCAGCAGGCTGAACGCGATGGCGACGAGCACCCCGGTCACCACCGCGTTCACCCGCCGGAAGCCGTTGGTGAGCGTGGCGTACAGCGTCACCTGGACGACCAGCAGAGCCGTCAGGGGGGCGGTGAGCGGCGCCTTCTCGGGGCTCAGCCGGAGCGCGATGACGTAGGCGATCGTCGCCGCGAACGCCGACCGCAGTGTCTGGACGACCACCGGATCACGGCGCTTCCTCAGGATCTTTCCGGCCCGGACCGTCCACTCGCGTACCTCTCGCATCCTCGGGCTGTTCCCCTTCCTCCGGCTTCGAACGTGTCCATCAAGGACGTTAGTGCCGTCGGGTACCACGGGCGACCGAGGCAGATCACGAGGAAGATCACACGAGGATCACGCATGGAGCCTGTCGAGGAAGGCGGCCAGGTTGCCCCTGGTCCGCTCGATCTGCTCCTCCAGGGTGAGGCTCTCCTCGAACCGGGCCCCGGACTCCGGCTCCTTCTTCCCTCGCAGGTACAGGGAGCAGGCGAGGTCGGTGCACATGTAGACGCCGACCGAGTTGCCCTCGCGGCCGGCCGCACCCGCCTTGGGCGCGGTCATGAGCGAAACGCCGCCGCGCGGATGGGTGGTCAGGCACAGCGAGCACATGCTGCGGTGCAGGAACCCGCGTTGCGCGGCCTGGAACCGCATCGTCACCCCCACCAGCCGCCCGCCGACCTCGGTCACCAGATAGCTGCGGTCGGGCGCGCCCGGGTCGCGCCACCCGAGGAAGTCGAGATCGTCCCAGGAGCGCTCGGCGAGGTCCCGGGGCACCGTCAGCCGCTTGGCCTCTCCCTTGGAGCAGTTGATGAAGGACTTGCGGATGTCCTGCTCGGTGAGTGATCTCATGGGAGGGCTCCTGGTCGTCGTTCCCGAACCTAGGGGTCCTAGGTTTCCGGCCCAGGGTAGGTGTCACCGACGAGAGGGAGCCAATGGATTTCGGAGAGGCCGTCTCCGCGCGCGCCAGGGCGGCGCTGAGCCATGTGGCGGCGCGCTCGGCGGGACCCGCCGTCGGCCCGCGGCTGCGCATCACGCTGGACTTCCACCCGGACCGCTCCGCCCGCGGCGGCCCCGTCCTCGCCCGTCTGGCCCGGGACGCGACCCCCAGGACCTCAAGAGGGTCTGGCACATCCTGGCGCGCTTCGGCGCCCCGGAGGGCGCGGGCACGGCCAGGGACCTGCCCGCGGATCCAGCCGGACGCCGCGACGTCCGGCACCCCCTATTCCACCCCCGCGGCCCGCGGCGGCCAGACCCCCGGGACCAGCACGCCCAGCGCATAGGCCCGGGCCACCAGTTCCGTGCGGTTGGCGGCCCGCCAGCGGCAGGACAGGCGGCGCAGGTGGTACGTGACGCCGTCGGTGGTCAGGCCGGTCTCGCGGGCGGCCCGGGCCGTGGTGGCGCCGGCGGCCAGCAGGGCCAGGATCCGCGCCTGGGCCGGCGTGACCCGGGCCTGGCCGGCGGGCGGGTCCGAACGGGGTGCGCGCTCGCCGTCCACCCGCAGCATCACCAGCAGGGCCGGGGTCTCCTCGACCGTGTCGCTGACCGGGTCCGCCGTCAGCTCCCCGTACCGCTCGACGCCGCCCGGCGCGCGCCAGCGCACCGACACCCGGTAGCGCGAGCGGTGCCGCAGCCGCAGCGCCTGGGCGATCCGCTCCACCTGCGTCGCCTCCCGCGGGCTGAACAGCTCCAGCACGTCATGTCCGCGAAGTCGCCCGGGCGTCGTGCCGCACTCCGCCGCCATCGCCGGATTGGCGAGCAGCACCGCGCCGTACACGTCGCACACCGCGACCGGCATCGCGACCCGGTGAACGGGCCTGCATCGGACGGCAGTTCGCGCTGCACGAGGCCACCATGCTGCTGGCCATGCTGGTCCACCGCTACCGGTTCAACGACCACGCCGGCTACCGCCTCACGGTCAAGGAGACGCTCACCCTCAAGCCCGAGGGCTTCACCCTCACGCTCACCCCGCGCACACCGGCCGGCCGCATCCACCCGCCGCTGCCCGGCGTCCGGGCCGAGCGGACCCGGGACGCCGGGCCGCAGGGCCTGCCCGCCCGCGTCCGCCCCGGCACCGCCGCCCTCTTCCTGCACGGCAGCAACTACGGCACCTGCCGCGACCTCGCCGCCCGACTCGCCGACGAGGCCGCCGCCCTCGGCTGCGACACCGAGGTGGCACCCCTCGACGCCTACGCGGACGGGCTGCCCACCGACCGGCCCGTGGTCATCACGGCCGCCTCCTACAACGGCCGCCCCACCGACGACGCCACCGCCTTCGCCGCCCGGCTGGAGGAGGACCGCGACCTGTCGGGTGTGACGTACGCGGTCCTCGGCGTCGGCGACCGCAACTGGGCGGCCACCTACCAGCACGTCCCGACCCGGATCGACGAACGGCTCGCGGAGTCCGGCGCCGACCGGGTGCCGAACTCGCCCCCGCCCTCTGCTACTTCGGCTGCGACGCCCCCGACGCGGACTTCCTGCACGCGGCGGAACTGCGCGCCGCCGAGGCCGCCGGGGCCGTGTCCCTGCGCCCCGCCTTCAGCGAGGCCCCCGAGGGCGAGGTGCGGTTCGTGCAGCACCGCATCGCCGCCGAGGCCGAGGAGGTCTGGGCCCTGCTCGGCGCCGGAGCGCGGGTGTACGTCTGCGGGGACGGTTCCCGAATGGCGCCCGGAGTGCGGGAGGCGTTCCGTACGCTGTTCCGCAAGCACACACCGGACGCCGACGAGACGGCCGCCGAGCAGTGGCTCGACGGGCTGATCGCGGACGGGCGCTACACCGAGGACGTGTACGCCACCGGCTGACCGCGGACGCGGGGGAGGGGTGGGCCACGGTGGTGGACTCCTGGGAACGGGCCCGGCTCGTCCTTCGGCAGGCGGGCCTGGACCCCGGCCGCCTCGCCCACCTCGCCCCGATGACCGGCGGCACGTACAACACCGTCGAGGAACTGCGCCTGACCGACGGCAGCCGCTACGTGCTGAAGGTCCCGCCCGGCGCCGCCGTCCCGGGCCTGCGGCACGAGCGCGAACTGCTGGTATCGGAAGCGGAGTTCTACCGCTCGGCCGCCCGCGCCGGGGTCACCGCACCGCACCTGGTGGCCGGCGGCGACGGCTTCCTGCTGATGACGGCCTGCCCGGGCGAGCCGTGGGACGGCACGCTCACCGACGCCGAACACACCGGCCTGCGGACCGAGCTGGGACGCCAGGTGGCCCGGCTGCACCGCGTGACGGGCCCGGGCTTCGGCTACCCCTCCGGCGCCCTCGGCCCGCTCGCGCCCGACTGGCGGACCGCGTTCACGGCGATGTTCGACGCCGTGCTCGACGACGCCCGGCGCTACGGGGCATGGCTGCCCCGGCCCCCCGACGCGGTGGCCCGCACCGCCGCGTCCGCGTACGGCGCCCTCGACGAGGTCACCGTCCCGTGCCTGGTCCACTTCGACCTGTGGCGGGGCAACATCCTCGTCGACCGCTCGGCCGGGCGGGCCCGCGTCGGTGGCCTCGTCGACGGCGAGCGCATGTTCTGGGGCGATCCCCTGGCCGACTTCGTCTCCCTGGCGCTGCTGGGGGACATCCGGCGGGACGAGGCGTTCCTCGCGGGCTACCGGGAGGCCGGCGGCCGGGCCGTGTTCGACGTTCCGGCCCGCCGGCGCCTCGCCCTGTACCGCGCCTACCTGTACCTGATCATGCTGACCGAGACGGTCCCGCGCGCGGTCGGCGAGGAGCAGCGGCGCCGGGTGCGGGAGACCGTCGCCCCGGAACTCGTCGCGGCGCTGGACGACATCACGGAGGCCTCCTAGGCCGGGTCGGTTAGCTCACATCGTGAAATAAGGGTTGGAGGAATGTCGCGCCGCGCCGGGCCCCGACGGTATGTTGCTGGTCGGACCGGGGATGCGGAAGAAGGAGCCACATGGCGGGGCGGAACGGGCGCACGGTACGCGATCTCAGGCGGGCCAACCGCGCGGCCGTACTGCAACGGCTCTACTTCGACGGCCCGCTCAGCCGCTTCGAACTCGGCCCGGTGACCGGCCTGAGCTCGGGGTCGGTCAGCAACGTCGTCGCCGACCTGGTCGCCGACGGGCTGGTCGAGGAGGCCGGTAGCGTCGACTCCGACGGCGGCCGCCCACGCACCCTGCTGCGCGTCGCGCCCGGCAGCGGCCACATGATCGGCGTCGACGTCGGCGAGACCCGCGTGCGGGTCGAGCTGTTCGACCTCACCCTGACCGAGCTGGCCCGCGCCGAGCGTCCGCTCACCCCGCAGCGGTACGAGGTCGAGGTCATCGTCGACCACATCCGTCACGGCATCGCCGAGGTGCTCGACGCGGCCGGACTCGCCCCCGAGCGGCTCCTCGGTGTCGGCATCGGCGTCCCCGGCATCGTCGAGCGCACCCCCGACCGCGGCGCGGTGGTGCACGGTCAGACCATCGGCTGGGACGCCGTCCCGCTGGAGGCCCTGCTGCGCACCGGCTCCCCGCTGCCGGACACCGTGCCGTACGTCATCGACAACGGCGCCAAGACCCTGGGCCAGGCGGAGATGTGGTTCGGCGCCGGACGCGGCGCCCGCAACGCCGTCGTGGTCCTCTTCGGCTCCGGCGTCGGCGCCAGCCTCGTCACCCCCGAGGCCGACCAGGGCCGGGCGGTCGAATGGGGGCACCTGACCGTACGGGTGCGGGGCCGCCGCTGCCGGTGCGGGGCGCTCGGCTGCCTGGAGGCCTACGCGGGCGCCGAGTCGCTGCTCGCCCGCTGGCGGGAGGAGGGCGGCCGCATCCCGGCGGGCACCGACGAGGAGACCGCCCTCACCGCGATGCTCGCCGCGGCCTACCCGGCCGGGGACGGTGAGCCCGACCCGGTCGCGCTGGCCGTCCTGGAGGAGACCGCCGAGTACCTGGGCGCGGGCCTGTCCGACCTGATCAACCTCTTCCAGCCCGAGCGCATCCTCATCGGCGGCTGGGCGGGCCTGGCGCTCGGCTCCCGCTTCCTGCCCGCCGTACGCCGCCACGCCCTGTCGTACGCGCTGCGCCACCCGGCCGGGAAGGTGACCGTCGACCTCGGCCGGCTCGGGCCCGACGCGGTCACGGTCGGCGCCGCGATCCTGCCGCTCGCCGACTTCTTCGCGCGTGGCGGACGGCGCCCCGACCCCGCGCCGGAGTCCCCGCTCCCGGCGTGGCGCACGGCGCTGCAGGAGCGGGCGCCGCGCTGAGGTTTCGCCGATCACGGCGGAGGTACTCGCGAGGCGCCCGACGACCGAAGGGAGTACGCCGTGACCGACCACCGCCTCGACGCACCCGGCGAGAACGGTGATCCCGTTCCGCGCGACATGCCGGACCAGCAGGCCGACGCCGGCGAGGACCCGTGGGAGGTCGCACCCCGCTTCACGGGTACCGGCAAGGACGACGAGGACCGGGCCGACGGGTCCGGCGAGCCGGCCGGTGACGTCCCCGACACCGACGAGGCGGGGACGGGCCGGCAAGGGGCACCGAGCTCGGGTACGGGACAGACCGAGGACCCGGTGCCGGACGAGCCCTCCGGCTGAGGCCGAGGAGGGCACACACCGAGGGCCGCGGCCGACTGTGGGGGTCGGCCGCGGCCCTCGAACCTTTTCCGGGTCCGATGCCACGGGCGTCCTGGGCGTCCGTGGCATCGGGACCGGGGCGTCGGGACGTCCGTCGCACCAGCGCAGTTCACCCCACCTTGCGTCCCCGCATCGGTTCGGTCCGCGCTCCGCCGCCCTGCTGGAGGCCCTCGAAGAACTCGCGGAGCACCTCCGTCGCCGTGCGCTCGGGCTCCCAGCCCAGCTCGGTGCGGGCCCGGGTGGAGTCCATCAGGGGCAGCCGCAGCACCGCGTCGAACAGGTGCGGCGAGGCGGGCAGCAGGTGCAGACCCCAGGCGGCCGCGATCGCCGACCGGGCCGCCGTGCGCGGCAGCCGCACCGGGCGCGCCCCGAGCATCTCGCCCAGCAGCCGCGCGTCGACCGGGGGATCGGCGGCCAGGTTGAAGGGCCCGCGGACGTCCCGGTGCACGGCCAGCCGGTAGGCCCGGGCCGCGTCGTCCGTGTGCAGCGCCTGCACCCGCAGGCCCGGGATGTCGGGCAGGAAGGGCAGCAGCTCCGGGCGGGCCAGCGGGCCCGGCAGGAACCTGCCGCCGAAGATCCGGCGCTGCTCGCTCGCCGACTCCCACTTGAACAGGAACGCCGGACGCATCCGCACCACCCGCGTGGCGGGATGGTCGCGTTCGAACGTGTCCAGCGCGCGCTCCAGATAGGCCTTCTCCCGGCAGTACGCGGCGTCCGGCCAGCCGTGCGTCGGCCACGACTCGTCCACCGCCTCGTCCTTCGGACCGGGGGAGTACGCGCCGACCGACGAGGCGTGCACCAGGGCCGGCACCCCGGCCTCGGCCACCGCCTCGAACACCCGCATGCTGCCCAGCACGTTGGTGCGCCAGGTCGCCGCCGGGTCATGCGTCGGCTGGAAGGCCCAGGCCAGGTGGACGACCGCGTCGGCGCCCCGGAACCGCTCCACCAGACCGGACCGCTCGGCGGCCAGGTCGACCGCGTCCCAGTCCGTCTTCGGGGGCGACCAGTCGGGGAGCCGCCGGGCCAGGCCCAGCACGGACCCGACCTCGGGATCCTCGGAGAGGAGACGCACCACGCTCGTGCCCACGTTGCCCGTGGCGCCCGTGACGACGACCCTCATGCCCGTTGTGCTGCTCACCTCTGGCTCCTCTCGGCCGTGTGGTTCCGCGAGAGACCACCGAGTACCCGGGTGGGCCGGATTGCACGTGGGCAGAAGGAAGCCCCGGCCGGGACGGGGGAATCACGGCCGGGGCGGCTGGGACGTGGGCACGGATGGCGGTCGCCTCTCGGCGAGGGGCTCCACAGGGCTTCAGCCGGACGATCGTCCCTGTGGGCGAATGGTGAGGCCCGGGGACACTGTCCCATCCGCACCCACGTGTGGTTCAACGGGCAACCATCTCCGGGTGTTCCGTGGGCGCCCGCTCCACCGCGTGAGGTGCGTCACCGTCCTTCGCCGTCGGGCACGGTCGCCGGCATGGTCTCCGCCCAGAGGTTCTCCGCCTGCAGCAGCAGCGTGCCGAGCACCGCCGTGTGCTCGGCGCCCTCCCGGGCGTGCCCGCGCAGCCTGTCCTGCAGTTCCTCGTGGAGTTCGCGCAGCGTCTTCTCGGTCTCGTCGTCGGGCCGGCCGCGCAGGCTGCCCTCGCGCAGACTCTCCGCCTGCGCCCGGCACGCGTCCCCGATGAGCTCCAGCATCCGCGCGTACGACCGCAGGGCCCGGCCCTCGGGCGGGGCGGGCGTCCGGTTGTCGTCCACGGACACCGCCAGGGCCCGGGTCAGCGCCGTGACGTGCCCGGTGACCCGGCCGAACCGCTCGTCCTCCTCCACCGGCGGCAGGGCGGCCCCGTGCGGGACGCGGTGCAGGGCGCGCAGGGGCGCGTAGGTCAGACGCAGGCTCTCCTGGCTCCACCGGCGCGCCGAGTGCAGGGCCTCCAGACGGTGCTCCAGCCCGGCGGAGGCACCGAGCCAGCCGGCGGCGGTCTGCGCGTCCCAGTCGCCTTCGCGCAGGTCGGCGGCGACGGTGTGCAGCACATCGCCGACCTCCCGGGCGAGCGCCGCCAGGTTCTCCCGCACGTCGCGCAGATGGATCGGCGGCAGGATCAGCGCGTTCACGGCGACGCCGATGACGGCGCCGAGTGCGGCCTGCCCCACCCGGTGCCCGACGCCGGACAGGCTCACGGTGCCCGCGGTCAAGGTGAACAGGGCGGTGGTCGCCGCGTAGATGCCCTGGTCGCCGAAGCGGGGCCAGTTCGCGAGCAGCATCAGCACCGGCACCGACAGGGCGAGCGCCCAGGTGGTGTCGCCGGTGAGGGCCTGCGCGGCCGAGGCGAGCAGGGTGCCGACGCAGATCGCGCCGAACTGCCGGGCGCCCTGCACCAGCGAGCTGTAGACGGTGGCCTGCACCAGCACCAGCGCCACCCACGGCGCCATCAGCGCCAGCGGGTCGTCCATCCAGACGCCGCTCACCAGCCAGGCGATCACGGCCGCGCCCGCCGCCTTCAGCGACTGGACGACCAGATCCCGTTCCCGGCCCGGGCCCCGCCAGGCCGCTCGCACCGCGTCCCGGGCCGCCCGGGTCTCCCGCCGTACGGCGTCCACCGGCTGCACGGCACGGATCCCGTGCTCCAGGTTCCGTATCCGCCGCGGGGCCGTCGCGGCCGCCGTCGTGTCCCGGTCCTTCCGCCGGCGGAAGGCACCCGCCCGCCGCCGTTCCCCACTCGTCACACGCGTCATGCGCTTGCGGGTATCCGGCTGACCGGGGGTTTCACCCCCGGGTCAGGCCAGCGCACCGCTGTCGAGGGCGGACAGCAGATGCGCCGGGTCGGCGTAGACGGCGTCCGCGCCCGCCTCCTCCAGGTCCGCGCGAGGGATGCCGCCGCACAGCACACCCACGCAGCGCACCCCGGCCCTGCTGCCCGCGCGCATGTCCCACACCGTGTCACCGACGAACACCGCCCGCTCCGCCGGCACCCCGGCCAGCTCCAGGGCATGCTCGACCGGCTCGGGCGCGGGCTTGCCCGCGTCGACGTCGTCGGCGCTGGCCGTGGCGGTGATGGCGTCGTCCGCGTCGATCGCCCGGCGCAGCGCGCTCAGCTCCGCGCCGTCCGCCGAGGTCGCCAGCACCACCGCCCAGCCGTCGCCGTGCAGCCGCCGCAGCAGCTCACCGGCCCGCGGCAACGCCGGCAGCCGGTCGAAGTACTGCGCGTACAGCGCCTTGTGCCCGGCGCTGATGGCCGCGTCCTGGTCCTCATCCCGGTCGTCGCCGAGCAGATGGGCGACGAGGTCGCCGGACGGCAGGCCCACCGCCCGGTGGACGGCGTGCATCGGCACCTGGTGGCCCGCCTGCCGGAAGGCCTCCCACCAGGCGACGACGTGCAGATGATTGGTGTCGACCAGGGTGCCGTCGACATCGAACACGGCCGCGCGTTCCATGGATGCGGTTCCTTTCTCTCCGGCCGCGTGAGTACCAAGTCAGCCGGAAGGCATCCGCCGCTCACGGGTCCAGGCCAGCAGTTCGTCGAGGGACCAGGTGGTCACCACCCGCTCGGGCGGCACCCCGCACTCCTCCGCCCGCGCGCAGCCGTAGATCTGCCAGTCCAGCTGCCCCGGCGCGTGCGCGTCGGTGTCGACGGAGAACAGCACCCCCGCCTCGACGGCCCGGCGCAGCAGCCGCCGCGGCGGGTCGAGCCGTTCCGGCCTGCTGTTGATCTCCAGGGCCGTGCCCGTCTCCGCGAGCGCCGCGAACACCTCGTCCGCGTCGAACTCCGACTCCGGCCGCCCCCGCCCGGTCACCAGCCGGCCCGTGCAGTGCCCGAGCACGTCCGCATGCGGATTGCGCACGGCGGCCACCATCCGCCGGGTCATCGACCGGGCGTCCATGCGGAGCTTGGAGTGCACCGACACCACCACGACGTCGAGCCGCTCCAGCAGCTCCGGCTCCTGGTCGAGCGAGCCGTCCTCCAGGATGTCGCACTCGATCCCGGTGAGCAGGCGGAACGGCGCCCAGGTCCCGTTGAGTTCCGCCACCACGTCCAGCTGCTCGCGCAGCCGCTCGGGCGACAGGCCGCGTGCCACCGTCAGCCGCGGCGAGTGGTCGGTCAGCACCGCCCACTCGTGTCCCAGGGCCGCCGCGGCCCGCCCCATCTCCTCGATCGGGCTGCCGCCGTCGGACCAGTCGGAGTGCAGATGGCAGTCCCCGCGCAGGAGTGCCCGCAACTCCTGTCCGCCCCGCACGGCCGGCGGCTCCTGCGCCTCGGCCCGAAGCTTCGCCAGATAGCCCGGCACCTGCCCCGCCAGCGCCTCCCGCGCCACCTGCGCGGTCTTCGGGCCGACCCCCTTGAGCCCCTCCAGCGAACCGTCCGCGGCCCGCCGGCGCACCTCGTCCCCGCCCAGCTCCTTGAGCACCCGGGACGCCGTACGGAAGGCGCGCACACGGTACGTGGGCGCCAGGGACCGCTCCAGCAGGAAGGCGATCCGGTCCAGTGCCTCGACGGGGTCCATCGCCACCTCCACCTCAAGAGTTCCCCAGCGTCCGCCGGGCCGCACGGCCGAGCGACCGGTTTGCCCGGTACCCACCCGGGTACTGCGATGCCTCGTCCCACCGCTTCGACGAGGAGGCCTGTCATGTCCGCCCCCACCGCGTCCCGCGACCAGGTCGCCGTGATCACCGGCGCCGACTCCGGTATCGGCCGGGCCACCGCAGTCCGCCTGGCCCGGGCGGGTCTGGACGTCGGCATCACCTGGCACAGCGACGAGAAGGGCGCGCAGGCCACGGCCGAGGAGGTCCGCTCGCACGGACGGCGGGCCGAGATCGCCCGGATGGACCTCACCCGGCTGCCCGGCGCCGCCGACGCGGTCGACGAGCTGTGCGATGGCCTCGGCCGCATCGACGTGCTGGTCAACAACGCCGGCACCGGCACCATGACGCCCTTCCTCGACCTGGAGCTGTCCACGGTGCGCGAGGTGCTCGACGTCGACCTCGTCGGGCCGTTCCTGTGCGGCCAGAAGGCCGCGCGGCACATGATCCGGCAGGGCGACGGCGGGCGGATCGTCAACGTCACCTCCGTCCACGAGCACCAGCCGCGCGTGGGCGCCGCCCCCTACTGCGCCGCCAAGGGCGGCCTCGGCCTGCTCACCCAGGTCATGGCCCTGGAACTCGCCGAGTACGGCATCACCGTCAACGCCGTCGCGCCCGGCGAGATCTCCACGCCCATGACCGGGCAGGAGGACACCGACCCGCACACCGAGAGCCGTCCCGGCGTGCCGCTCGGCCGGCCCGGCGACGCACGTGAGGTCGCCGCCGTCATCGCCTTCCTCGCAGGCCCGGACGCCTCGTACGTCACCGGCGCCTCCTGGAGCGTCGACGGCGGCATGCTGCGGATGGGCCCGCAAGCCGGCTCCCACCTGACGAGCCACGACTGGCGACGGCCCTGAGCGGGCCGCCGTGAGACTGCCCACCACCTCATGCGACGAGCCCGGATTCCGCCGCGTCCGCTACGGGCGCGGCTTCCGCTACCTGGACGCCGACGGTCGGGCGCTGACCGACCCCGGGCACCTCGCCCGGATCAAGGCCCTGGTCATCCCGCCCGCCTGGCGCGACGTGTGGATCTGCCGCCGCCCGAACGGCCACCTCCAGGCCGTCGGCCCCGACGACGCCGGACGGCGGCAGTACCTGTACCACGAGGAGTTCCGCGCCAAGCGGGAGCAGGCCAAGCACGAGCACGTCCGCGAGGTCGCGCGCACCCTGCCGCAGCTGCGCGCCCGGGTCGACTCCGACCTCGCCGGACGCGGCCTGAGCCGGGCCCGCGTCGCCGCCTGCGCGGTACGCCTGCTGGACCTCGGCTTCTTCCGCATCGGCAGCGACCGGCACACCCGCGACAACGGCACCTACGGCCTGACGACGATGCTGCGCGAGCACGTCACCTGCGGCCGGGGCGAGATCGCCTTCGCCTCCCCGGCCAAGGGCGGGATCGACCTCGTCCGGGCCCTGGTCGACGACCAGGCGCACGCGGTCGTACGGGCCCTGCGGCGGCGCCGGAAGCCGGGGGAGCGGCTGCTCGCGTACGGGGAGGGGCGGGCCTGGCACGATCTGCACGGCGCCGACCTGAACGGGGCGCTGCGCCGGCTGTCCGGCGCCGGCATCACGGCCAAGGACTTCCGCGCCTGGCACGCCACCGTCCTCGCCGCCGTGGCGCTCGCCGTCATCCCCGAGGCCGCCCGCGACACGGCCGCGGCCCGGCGCCGGCAGGCCGCGCGGGCCGTACGCGAGGTCAGCCACTACCTCGGCAACACCCCCGCGGTGTGCCGGGCCTCCTACATCGACCCGCGCGTCCTCGAGCTGTTCGAGCAGGGGCGGACCGTCGCGCCCGCGCTCACCCGGCTGGGCGAGCACGGCGACTTCGGGCGCCCGGCCACCCAGGGGGCCGTCGAGGCGGCCGTGCTGGACCTGCTGGGCCGCTGACGCACGACCCGCGCTCCGGCCGGTTCCGCTCTACGCTCGATGCATGACCGAAAGCGCGAGCCCGTACATGTCCCATCCGCGGATCATGGTGCTCGGGGTGCAGCCGGGCACACCGCCGTTCCGGATCGTGGAGATCGACGGTCAGGTGGTCGGGGAGGCCAGGGTCGTCACGGACGTCCTCGCGGCGGCGGCCGCGTTCGGCATCACGGTCCACGACCTGGACGACCCGGACGTGGTCCGCTGGGTGGGCGGCGACAAGTTCAAGTGGACGGTGCACTAGGCGGACGGGCGTAACGGGCGGCCCGGGCGTCAGTTCTTCGCCGGTGTCCGGTCCCGGCGGGGCTTGCGGGCGTGTACCGCGCGGCTGAGGCGGCGGCCCAGGAGCAGGTAGCCGATCAGGGCGCCGGTCGTGTTGAGGATGACGTCGTCGATGTCGAAGGCGCGGCCCGTCACCAGGGCGCCCTGGGCGAACTCCACCAGCAGCATCACCAGGGCGGTCAGGAGCAGCACGCGGAGGATGCCGCGGGTGCGGGGCGCGACGACGGGGACCAGGACGCCGAAGGGCACGCCCAGCAGGATGTTGCCGCCGATCTGCTTGACCGCGTCGCGCAGTGCCGGCTGGTCGAGATAGGCCCTGAGCGAGTCGCCCGGCCGCAGATTGGTGTGCGTCAGCGCCTCCGAGGCGGGCGAGGGCTGCAGGGTCAGCCGTGCCAGCACCACGGCGAAGGCGACCATGAACGCGAAGGCGCACAGCGTCGCCAGCAGCCGGAGGGGCCACGGAAGCGGACGCCGCTCGCTCCTGGAGCCCTCACTCCGGGACCCCTCGCTACGGAGTCGTGCGGCTGCACCGGCCATGTGTCCTCCAGTCCTCAACTTCCCTGCGTGCTACGGCGGTTACCCCGGGAAACGCCGGCGATGCCGTCGCTCCCCGTTCTCCCCCCGTCGGATTCCCGCCTTCCCCCGGAGCACTCCACGAAGCGGCTTTGGAGGTTGGCGGGGGAGCCGGTCAGTTCCCGTACGAGACGCGTACGTCCTTGAAGCCCAGGGAGCGCAGCAGGCCTTGGAGCATGCCGGTGGTGTTCGACTCGGCGCGAGCGGTCAGCTCGCTCTCCTTCGCCGCGTCGCCGATGTGCCGCACCGCCAGCTGCTGCACGGCCTGCTCGCCGTTGGGGTTGTCCGAGAAGAGGTCGCCGAGCCGGTCGAACAGACCGCGCTGCTTGGACACGGCGTAGGAGCGGTCGGGGTCGAGGGCCGGCTTGCCCAGGCGGGCGTGGGGCAGCCGGAGCGTGGCCGACGTGCGGTCGTCGTTGACCTGCACGTCGTTCTCGCCGACCTTGCCCAGGTCGACGTAGGCGTCGACGGTGCCCGCGCCGACGTACAGGGTGCGGGTGCCGCGGATCGCGTCCGGGAGCAACTTGGCGTCCTTCTCCAGGTCGACGACGACCTGGAAGTTGCCGGAGGCGGCGTCGTAACGGCTGATGTCCTGGATGGACTTCAGCAGCGCGGGGCCGGACCGGTCGTGGGTCTCGCTGCCGAACAGGTCCTTCAGACCCGGGACGACGCTCAGCCGGAGCCCGGCGAAGAACACGACGAGCACCACCACGAGCGCTGTCACCACCTTGGCCCAGCCGGGCATGCGCCTGGGGAGGCGCTTGACGCGAGTCGTCATGCGACGGCCCTCCTTCCTACTCACCGCATGCCCGCCACGTCCCCGGTCAGACCGGCGAGTTGGGGATTCGACGACCCGGTGGAGGCACGCCGGGGCGCGCACCCGTCACGGGCGGGGCGTCGCCTCCGGCTGTTCCAGCGCCGCGCGCAGCGTCGGCTGCGGCGGCAGCAGCCGGGACAGACCGGTGATCCGCAGCACGCGCAGGGTCAGCGGATGGGAGCAGACCAGCAGCAGGGAGCCGTGCCGGTCGAGCACCCGGCTGCGGGCCCGGTACAGCAGCCGCAGGCCCGAGCAGTCGAAGAACTCGATCCGGCTGAGGTCGATCACCACCCGGGCGGCGGGGCGGTCGGTCTCCCGGTCCAGGTGCGGGGCGATCTCCGTGGCCGCGGCGAGATCGATCTCGCCGCGGAACTCCAGCACCGTGTGCCCCCGTTCCTGGCGAACGCGCAGATGCCGGGTGAGCGGTGAAGGTTCCTGCCGCACGACGAGATCGCCTCCAGCCTGCTCCGTGCGTGGGGAGGGGAGCGTCGGTCCTCACAACCGGTCCCCGCCCTGCAAGTTACCCTCCTTCGAGTGAATCTGAGCATGTTCGATTGACATATGTCTTTGAATTACAGGCGAGTTGGCCGAGGTTCGCGCGGGGGCGTACGCGGTCGTGAGCGCGGGCGTGCTACGGGGTGCGAGTGACGCTCTACGGCAACGCGTGCCAGGCCGTCACGAGAGCCTGACGGAACTGCTCGGTCTGGTGGGTCGTGAGGTCCCGCCCCATCCGCTCCTCCAGCTCCCTCACGGGCCTGGCGTGCCGGGCGGCAACCGGCCGGGAGTGCCGCCCGGCTGGGGCTGCCCGACCGGCCGGGGCTGCTTGACCGACTCGGTCCGCACGTTCGCCCGGGGCTGCCCGTCCGGCTGTCGCGTCCACCCGCCCGCCCGCCCGCCGGCCGCGTCCGCCCGACCGGCGGGGTCCGCACGACCGCCCGCGGCTGCCGCCCGGCGGCGTCCGCCCCACGACCCAGGCTGCCCCGCCGTTCGAGCAGGCGGGGCCGCCCGGCCGGTGGGGCGGAACCGCCGTGTCGGTCCGCTCAGTCGGTCACCAGCACGAGCTTCCCCGTCGTGCGGCCCGTTTCGCCCTGGGTGTGGGCCTCGGCCGCCGCCGTCAGCGGGAACGTGCCCGCGATCGTGGCGCGGAGCGTGCCCGCCTCGGCGAGTCGTCCGATCGCCTCCATGCCCGTGCGGTCGGCGTCCACCAGCATGCGCAGCGCCCTGACCCCGAGCCGCTCGGCCTCCTCGTAGAACTCGTCCGAGCCGCCCGGCAGGATCGAGACCACCACGCCGCCGGGCCGCAGCACGCGCAGCGAGCGCAGGGACGTGTCGCCGCCGATGGTGTCCAGCACGACGTCGACGTCCTTCACGGCCTCCGCGAAGTCCGTCTCCCGGTAGTCCACCGCCTCGTCCACACCGAGCTCGCGCAGGAAGTCGTGCTTGCCCGCGCTCGCGGTGCCGATCACGTACGCACCACGCTCCTTGGCGATCTGGACGGCCACGTGCCCGACCCCGCCCGCTGCTGCGTGGATCAGCACCCGCTGCCCGGGCCGCACGTCCGCGTGCTCGGTCAGCGCCTGCCACGCGGTGAGCGAGACCAGCGGCAGCGCACCCGCCTGGACGTGGTCGATCCCGGCCGGCTTGCGCGCGAGGGCACGCACCGGCGCGATGACGTACTCGGCGTGCGAGCCGTGCCCGAACGGGTACGGCAGCATCCCGAAGACCTCGTCACCCGGCACGAACGCCGCCACCCCGATCCCGACGGCCTCCACCACGCCGGAGACGTCCCAGCCGAGGACGAAGGGCGGTTCGCCCAGGAACCCGCCGGTCGCCCGGTGCTTCCAGTCGGTCGGATTGACCCCGGCGGCCCGCACCCTGACCAGCACCTCGTTCGCCCGCGGCACCGGCCGCTCGATCTCCACTTCCTTCAGGACCTCGGGACCGCCGAGGACGTCCTGGCTGATGGCTCGCATCGTGTTCTGTGTGCTCATGGTGATCCAGCGTGCCGGTTCGCCCATCTTCCGGCCATGGCAAGATTGCCAACATTCGATAGAATCGTGCCATGCAGCCTGAACGCGTGGTCGTGTTGGCCCTGGACGGCGTCTACCCCTTCGAGCTGGGCATCCCCAGCCGGATCCTCGGCGCGGCCGACGGCCGGTACGAGGTGCTGACCTGCTCGGTCGACGGCGGCCCCGTGCGCACCAACGCCGACTTCGGCGTCACCGTGCAGCACGGCCCCGAGATCCTGACCACGGCCGGCACGGTCGTGATCGCCCCGATCGCGCCCGCCCACCTCACCGAGGAGGTGCCCGGGCCCGTCCTGGCCGCCCTCGCGCTCGTCCGCCCGGGCACGCGCATCGTCTCCATCTGCACGGGCGCCTTCGTCCTGGCCGCGGCCGGGTTCCTCGACGGGCGCCGGGCGACCACCCACTGGCAGGTCGCCGACCGCTTCCGGCGCATGTTCCCGCGCGTCGACCTCGACCCGGACGTCCTCTTCGTCGACGACCACCCGTTCCTCACCTCGGCCGGAGCCGCCTCCGGCGTGGACGTCTGCCTCCACCTCGTCCGTAAGGACCACGGCAGCAGGCTGGCCAACAGCGTCGCCCGCCGCTGCGTCGTCCCGCCGTTCCGCGACGGCGGCCAGGCCCAGTACATCGAGCAGCCCGTCCCCGAGCAGGGCGCCGCGAGCACCGCCGCCACCCGGGCCTGGGCCCTGGAACGTCTCGGCGAGCCGCTCACCCTGGCCGATCTCGCCGGCCACGCCCGGATGAGCCAGCGCACCTTCGCCCGCCGCTTCCACGACGAGGTGGGGGTCAGCCCCGGCCGCTGGCTCATCCAGCAGCGCGTCTCCCGGGCCCGGCACCTGCTGGAGTCCAGCGACCTGACGGTGGACCAGATCGCCGGCAGGGTCGGCTTCGCGACCGGCGCCTCCCTGCGCCAGCATCTGCACGCGGCGATCGGGGTCTCCCCGCAGGCCTACCGCCGTACCTTCCAGACCGCCCGCTGAGCCCCGCGGCGACCGCCCCGACCACCAGGACGCCGAACTCTTCGCCGACGAGCTGGACGGCCGTGAACTCATGCGCGACGGACGGTGGTTGAACACCGACTGAATCGGCCGGTCCGGGATATCCGCAAGGTACGGGGTCGCGAGGCACGACCGCCCCGCGGCCGGAATCCTGCGGAGGAGACATGGCACTGGTGAAAGCGGGGGTCCTCGTGCTCGACTGCGCCGAGCCCGAGAAGCTCGCCGAGTTCTACAAGGAACTGCTGGAGGGAGAGGAGTCGGACGCGACCGCCAACCGGGTGGAGATCAGGACCGCCGACGGCTTCCGGATCGCACTGCGCCGGGACGTCAACGCCACCCCGCCCAGCTGGCCGCGCCCGGAGAACTCCCTCCAGGCCCACCTGGAGTTCGTAGTGGACGACCTCGACGCAGTCGAACGCCGCGTCGTCAGCCTCGGCGGCCGCCCCCTGGAGGCCAAGGACGCCTCGGGCCCCCTGGAGGAGCGCGGTTACGCGGACCCGGCCGGCCACTCCTTCATCCTGCGCCGCACCACCCCGACGGCACCGAAGCAGGGCTGACCCGGCGGGGGAGCGGTGCGCCGGCCCGGCACCGCTCCCCGTCCGGCGGCCGAACACGGCACCGGCCAGGGCCACATGAACGACCGATCCCCCGAGGACGTCCGGCGGCCATCGGCGCCGAGGTCCCACGCGACCGGGAGCAGGGCGCGCAGGGGAGCGGGCAGCTCGCCGCGCAGGTCACGGACCGCGTCCCGGGCGAGCACGACGAAGAGCGCGGTCAGCGCGGGCCGAGCGCACGGAGCGGCCCCGCCCGGACCGGGCGGGGCCGCTGCGCGG
The DNA here is from genome assembly GCF_040303825.1 of Streptomyces sp. NPDC094143. Taxonomy (NCBI): domain Bacteria; kingdom Bacillati; phylum Actinomycetota; class Actinomycetes; order Kitasatosporales; family Streptomycetaceae; genus Streptomyces; species Streptomyces sp. NPDC094143. The sequence goes on along the minus strand of NZ_JBEOTZ010000004.1, from coordinate 63,984 downwards.
CGGTGCCGGCCCGCGTCAGTCGCGGCCGCCCTTCTCGCCGGCCGGCCACGTGCCGGTCGACCGCTCGATCGCCTTGGCGCCCGCGCGGTCCACGGCGCTGCGCACCACGGCGAAGATGGCGCCCTGGATCGCGGCGGCCAGCAGGACCTCGCCCCAGCCGCGGTCCTTGTCCAGCGCGTCCGGCGCGTCCTCCTCGTGCCGGATCGCCATCCACGCCTTGCGGAAGGCGAGTCCGGCCAGCCAGCCGCCCGACCAGCCGAGCACGAATCCGAGCGGCTGGTAGGCGAGGGACATCTTCTTCTTCTTTGCCACGGGGATCTCCTCGATGAATGAGAGTGGGTCGAACGTGGTCAGGGGGTGTGCGCCGCGGGGATCCGCTCCTCGGGGCGGACCGGCCCGGGCGGGGTTCCGTCGCCGAACGGCCGGCCTCCCAGCTCCTCGCGGTGGTGCGGGGTCAGCCAGCCGGACAGGTCCGGCCCCAGCGGCACGACACGGGTCGGGTTGATGCCCGTGTGCACCTGGTAGTAGTGCCGCTTGATGTGGTCGAAGTCGACGGTGTCGCCGAACCCGGGCGTCTGGTAGAGGTCTCGCGCGTATCCCCACAGCACCCGGTTCTCCGTCAGCTTCCAGCGGTTGCACTTGAAGTGACCGTGGTAGACCGCGTCGAAACGGACCAGCGTGGTGAACAGCCGGATGTCCGCCTCGGTGATCGTGTCGCCGACGAGGTACCGCTGCCGCTCCAGCCGGGCCGCGAGCAGCTCCAGCCGTCGGAACACGCCCGCGCAGGCGGCCTCGTACTCCTCCTGCCCGGTGGCGAAGCCGGCCCGGTACACGCCGTTGTTGACGTCCTCGTAGACGTCCGCCATCACCTCGTCGATCTCGTCGCGCAGCCGGTGCGGGTACAGGTCCGGTGCCCCGTCCCGGTGCAGGGCCGTCCACTCGGTCGCGAGGTCGAGCGTGAGCTGCTGGTAGTCGTTGGTGACGAGCCGTCCGCTGGGGACGTCCACGAGCGCCGGCACGCTCACCCCGCCCGGATGGTCCGTCTCCCGGCGGTCGTACGCCTCACTCAGATAGCGGATGCCGAGGACCGGGTCGCGGCCGTCCTCGTCCAGCGTGAAGCGCCAGCTGCGGTCGTCCTGGATCGGATCGGCGACGGCCAGCGACAGCGCGTCCTCCAGGCCGAGCAGCCGCCGGGAGACCAGCGACCGGCTCGCCCACGGGCAGGCGCGGCTGACGACCAGGCGGTAACGGCCGGCCTCCACCGGCCAGCCGTCCCGGCCGTCCGCCGTGACCCGGTCCGCGAAGTGCGCCTTGGACCGCTTGAACGTCCTCCTCCCGTAGGCGCTGTTGCCGTCGTCGCCGTCGTCGCGGCTCATGGGGGTGACCTCCTTGCCGTACGTGTTTCCTGGTGAACGCGTTCCCCGTTTTCCGCGGACGGCACGGTGTGAGCACCGCCGACCGGGGCAATCGGCGGAGGTGACTGAACAAGCATCTGATCGGAGGACACGCGTCACCGTGCTGGTGGCGCTCGCTGCCAACCTGGTGATCGCGGCCGCCAAGGCCGTCGGCGGCCTCGCCGCGGGATCACCCGCCCTGCTGTCGGAGGCTGCCCATTCGGTGGCCGACAGCCTGAACGAGGTGTTCCTGCTCGCGGCCCTGCGCCGCAGCCGCCGCCCCGCCGACCGGCGGCATCCCTTCGGCTACGGCAAGGAGCGGTTCTTCTGGTCGCTCCTCGCGGCGGTCGGGATCTTCGTGATGGGCGGATGTTTCTCGTTCTTCCAGGGCGTCGAGGCCCTGACGAGCGACTCGGAGGAGGACCTCGGGGGCTATGTCGCCGGCCTCGTCGTGCTCGGCATCGCCCTCCTCGCGGAGGGCGGTTCGCTGCTGCGCGCGCTGTACCAGGTGCGCCGGCAGGGCGGCGCGCACGCCGGGATGCGGGATCCGGCCCTGCGGACGGTGGTCGCGGAGGACGGCACCGCGGTGCTCGGCGTCACGCTGGCGATCGTGGGCATGGCGCTGCACATGGCCACCGGGCAGGTGGTGTGGGAGGCGGCCGCGTCGCTCGCGATCGGCGCGCTGCTGGTCTACGTCGCCTTCCGGCTGGGCCGGGAGGCCCGCGACCAGCTGATCGGCGAGGCGGCCGACCCGGAGGCGAGCGGGCGGATCCGGGAGCTGCTGCGGGCGCAGCCGGAGATAGACAGCGTGGAGGCGCTGTTCACGATGAAGACGGGCCTGGACTCGACTCTGGTGGCGGCCCGCGTCGACCTGGTGCCGGGGCTGGACAGCGAGCGCGTGGAGGAGGTCGCCGTCCGCATCAAGCGTTCCATCGCCAGCACGGTGCCCGAGGCCGGCCAGATCTTCCTCGACGTCACCGACCGCCGCCTGGGGCGCGAGGCAGCCGAAAGCCCCGCCGCGACGGGGGAGCGCGGCGGGGCCTGACCCACGCGTGCCCGCCCGGCGGCGCTTCATGCACCCCGTGCGGAAACTTCCCTTCCGGCCGCCCGGGAGGGCGGCCGAGCCGGGGGCCGCAAGCGGCCCGCACGAAAGCCCGGGCCTCCGGGACCGGGGCCTCGCCCCGCCCCGGTGAAGTGCCTGGACGGGGGCGAGGAGGGGTCGTGCAGGCGCCCCGGCCCAGGCCGCCCGAGCCCTTCCTGCACGCGGCCGAGCATCAAAACGAGCCCTTTCTGCACGCGGCCGGGAGCATCAGGACGAGCCTCGCCCGCGCCCTTGCCGCACGCGGTCCGACGCCCGAGCAGGGCCGCCCGCCCCGGCCCTCCATGCCCCTGGCGCGGACCGGCACCGCGTCCGGCGGCGGTGGCGCCGGCGCACCGCCCGGACCCGCCGGGCCGGCTACGACGACGGGCCTGCCCGGCCGCCCGGTCGGCGCCTCGCCTCAGGCCTCCCGCACCGGCTCCAGGACGAACACCGGAATCTCCCGGTCCGTCTTCCTCTGGTAGTCGGCGTACGCCGGATACGCCGCGACGGCGCGCTCCCACCACCGGGCCTTCTCCTCACCCGTGACCTCACGGGCCGTCATGTCCTGCTTGACGGGGCCGTCCTGGAGCTCGGCGCGGGGGTGGGCCTTGAGGTTGAAGTACCAGACGGGGTGTCTGGGGGCGCCGCCCAGGGAGGCCACCGCGGCGTAACGCCCCTCGTGTTCCACCCGCATCACCGGCGTCTTGCGCAGCTTCCCGCTCCGGGCGCCCCGGGTCGTCAGCACGACCACCGGCAGCGTCGTGCCCTGCAGCGTCGTCCCCCGCGTTCCGCCGGAGCTCTCGTACAGCTCCACCTGCCTGCGCACCCATCCGGTCGGGCTCGGTTCGTACTCGCCTTCGAGAGGCATGGCATCCGTCCCATCGTCGCGTCCACGGCTGACCGCCGGTCGTTACAACACCCGCAGGCCCCGGAATCATCCGGCCCGCCCGGCGCCTCACCCCGGCGCCACCGCCATCCGCACGGCCAGTGCCGTCATCACCCCGCTCGCGACCAGTGCCGTCACCAGCCGGCCCCGCGGCCCGGTCAGCGCCCGGCCCAGCAGCGCACCGCTCCGGGCGAGCAGTACCTGCCAGCTCGCGGAGGCCGCGAAGGCGGCCAGCACGAACACGCCCTGCTCCCACGGCCCGGCCGGGCCGGAGGCCTGCGAACCGAGCACGAGCGCGGCGAAGTAGATCACCGTCGTGGGGTTGAGCAGGGTGATGCCGAGCAGTCCCCAGAACGCCCGGGCGGGGCCCGGGGGAGCGGGGGCCGCCCGCGTGGCGAACCGGTGGCTCCGGTACTCGCGCAGCGCGGTGACCGCGCCCCACACCGCGAGCCCGAGCAGCACCAGCACGCAGACCCACCGCAGCGGCCCGAGCACCGGCCGCAGCGCGGCGGCCAGGGCCGTACCGCCGAGCGTCGCGGCGAGGGCGTAGATCCCGTCGGCGGTGGCGACGCCGAGCGCGGCCCAGGCACCGGTGCGCAGGGACGTGCGGGCGGTGAGGGAGACGAGGTAGGTGCCGACGGCGCCCACGGGGACGGCGATGCCGTACCCGGCGAGCAGCCCGGCCACGAGCGCGGCGGTCATGACCGCGGTGCTGCAGGCCCTCCGGGGCGGCCGGACCGCTGCTGTCGGCGCGCGGCGGGAGCGGCGGCGGACAGCTTCGGGGAGGCGGCGGAGGAAGGCATGGCTGGATCCTGCGCTCCGAGCCACCCCGTCGACAACCGGTTTTCGCTGCCGCGCCGGTGCGTCCGGCCCGGGTACCGGCCGCCGCCGCGCCAAGGGCGGCCGGCCGGCCCCGCCGTTCGGACGGGGAAGACGGCATTCTCCGGCCAACTTGCATGTCACCCCCGACCTGGCCGAACTTGACGTCGCCTCATAGGTGCCCGAGGCATCTAATGAAGATCGGCACGACGCACACATCGTCTGCGAGGTCTTCATGACGGACACGACCGCACCCGTCGTCTTCCCCCAGAGCCGGACCTGCCCCTACCACCCGCCCACCGCCTACCAGCCGCTGCGCACCGAGCGCCCCCTGACCCGCGTCACCCTCTACGACGGCCGCGAGGCCTGGCTGGTCAGCGGGCACGCCACCGCCCGCGCGCTGCTGGCCGACCCACGCCTGTCCTCCGACCGCGACCGGCCCGGCTTCCCCGCGACCACCCCGCGCTTCACCGGATTCCGCAACCGCAGGACCGCCCTGCTGGGCGTCGACGACCCCGAGCACCGCGCCCAGCGGCGCATGGTCGTCGGGGACTTCACCCTCAAGCGGGCCGCCGGACTCAGGCCCCGCATCCAGCGGATCGTCGACGAGCGGCTCGACGCGATGATCGCCCAGGGCCCGCCCGCCGACCTGGTCGGCGCCTTCGCGCTGCCCGTCCCGTCCATGGTCATCTGCGCCCTGCTCGGCGTCTCGTACGACGACCACGAATTCTTCGAGGCCCAGTCGCGGCGGCTGCTGCGCGGTCCGGACGCCGCCGACGTGCAGGACGCCCGGGACCGGCTGGAGACGTACTTCGGGGAGCTGATCGACCGCAAGCGCGAGGTTCCCGGCACGGGCCTGCTGGACGATCTCGTCCAACGGCAGCCGCGCGACGGCGGACTCGACCGCGAGGGCCTGATCGCCCTGGCCCTGATCCTGCTGGTCGCGGGCCACGAGACCACCGCCAACATGATCTCCCTCGGCACCTTCACCCTGCTCCGGCACCCCGAGCGGCTCGCCGAACTGCGCGCCGACCCGGAACTGGTGCCGGCCGCGGTCGAGGAGCTGATGCGGCTGCTGTCGATCGCGGACGGCCTGCTGCGCACGGCGGTCGAGGACATCGAGGTGGCCGGGACGACGATCCGCGCGGGGGACGGCGTGATCTTCGCGACCTCGGTCATCAACCGCGACGAGACGGTCTACCCCGAGCCGGACACACTCGACTGGCACCGCCCGGCCCGTCACCATGTCGCGTTCGGCTACGGCATCCACCAGTGCCTCGGCCAGAACCTCGCCCGGGCCGAGCTGGAGATCGCCCTGCGCACCCTCTTCGACCGGCTGCCCACACTCCGTCTGGCCGTCCCGGCCGAGGAGATCCCCTGCAAACCGGGCGACACGATCCAGGGGATGCTGGAACTTCCCGTGACCTGGTAGAGGCTTCCGGACATGCGCATCGACATCGACAAGGACGTCTGCATCGGCGCGGGCCAGTGCGCCCTGACCGCCCCGGACGTGTTCACCCAGGACGACGACGGCTACAGCACTCTGCTGCCCGGCCGGCAGGACGGTGGCGACAGCCCTCTGCTGCGGGAAGCGGCCCGGGCCTGCCCGGTGAGCGCCATCACGGTCTCGGAGACGGTGGGCTGACGCCGGGGCCCGCCACCCCGCTCACGCGGCCCGCAGCAGCAGGCGGGCCGCCTCCCTCGCCTCGGTCGCGGGCTTCGCGCTGCCGGTGACGCCGGCCGTGACCATCGCGCCCTCCGCCAGCAGGAACAGCTGCCCGCCCACCGAGGCGGGCAGCCCCGCGGCGGCGGCGAGGGAGTCGAGGTACTCCCGGAACGCCCGCTTGTGCGCCCGCACCCGGTCCGCCACCGGCGCGGACGTGGCACCCAGTTCGCCGTAGGCGTTGATCCACGCGCAGCCCCGGAAGCCGGGCTCGCCGAACCACCGGCCCAGCCAGTCGAACACGGCCAGGATCCGGTCCTGCGCCCCCTCGTGACCCTCGACGTACGCGGCCAGCCGCCCGCGCCAGCGCGTGTCGCGCCGCTCCAGATACGCCTCCACCAGTCGCTCCTTCGCGGGGAACAGCTGGTAGAGCCGCTTGAGCGAGACCCCGGAGGCGCTGCGCACGTCGTCCATGCCGACGGACTGCACGCCCCGCCCGTAGAAGAGTTCCTCGGCGGCGTCCAGCGCCCGTTCCCGGGCCTGTGAACTGTCCATGCACGACCACTCCTTGACGCGAGAACCAGCGTTCTCCTACGGTAGCAGCCGCGTGGAGAACGTACGTTCTCTTCCGTAGCCCCGGGAGGATCCATGACCGACCGTCCACCCCTGCCGCCCTTCACCCGCGCGACGGCGGCACAGAAGGTGCAGGCCGCCGAGGACGCCTGGAACACCCGCGATCCCCACCAGGTCGCCCTCGCCTACGCGGAGGACTCCGTCTGGCGCAACCGCGACATCTTCCTCACCGGCCGTGCCGAGATCGTCGCCTTCCTCACCGCCAAGTGGGCGCGCGAGCGGGAGTACGCCCTGCGCAAGGACCTGTGGGCCTTCGACGGCAACCGCATCGCCGTCCGCTTCCAGTACGAGTCCCGCGACGCCGGCGGACAGTGGTGGCGCTCCTACGGCAACGAGCTCTGGGAGTTCGACGAGCACGGCCTGATGACCCGCCGCGAGGCGAGCATCGACGACGTGCCGATCGAGGAGGCGGACCGCCGCATCCACGGCCCGCGGCCGGACGGGGAGCGGGGGCGCACCCTCCCGCTGCGGTGACACCTGCGGTGACACCTGCGGTGACACCTCCGCGCTGCCAAGGCCCGCGCGGTCACTAGGGTTTCGGGGATGACCGCACAGACCGCCCGCAAGCCCTTCCTCTACGTCGTCGTCTGCGCCGCCGGCATCGCCGCGGAGGTCGGCGAGCTCATCGCCGCCGCTCAGGAGAGGGGCTGGGAGGTCGGGGTCATCGCGACGCCGGTCGCCATGAACGGCTTCTTCGACACCGCGGCCGTCGAGGCCAGCACCGGCCGCCCGATCCGGTCCGCGTGGCGCACCCCGGGCGAACCGCGCCCGTTCCCGGCACCCGACGCCGTCGTCGTCGCGCCCGCCACCTTCAACACCGTCAACAAGTGGGCGGCGGGCATCGCCGACACCCTCGCCCTCGGCACCCTCTGCGAGGCCGCGGGGCTGGGGGTGCCCATCGCCGTCCTGCCGTGTGTGGCCGAGGCGCTGGCGACCCACCCCGCCTACCGGGCGGCCCTCGAACGGCTCGGCGGAATGGGCGTCCGCTTCGGCGGGCCGTACTCCTCAGAGCCCGGACCGGACGGCGGACGGCCGGAGTTCGCCTGGCAGCGGGCGCTGGACCTGCTCGCACACGACTGAGGTCAGGAGCAGCCGACCGTCGGGCCCTCCACCATGCCGCCGGTGTACAGCGCCTGCCCGCGCGGCATCCAGTAGCCCAGCTTCGAGACCACCGTCGAGCAGGCCGACGACAGCCGCACCTTCACCCGCACGGTGGCGGCACGCCCCGGCTGCAGGTCGGTGAGCGCGCAGTCCACCGCGTACCGCAGGCGGTCCCGCGACGGGGCCCGGCCGACGAGCGGATTGACGCACCGGGCGTCCGCCGTGCTGATCCGCACCCCGCTGGCCTCCTCGCCGATCAGCCCGAACCGCGCACTGCCGTCGCCCTGGTCGCTGTCGCGGTACACCCGGTAGGTCAGCGTGGTCGTGGTGCCGGGGCGCAGGGTGAGCCGGTCGACCTCGACCCGGTGCGTGGGCCGCTGCTTCGGCGCGGTCAGGGTGAGCGTGGCCCGGACCGTGCCGTGCAGGTCCACACCGGAAGGCGTGGACCGCACGTGTACCGAGGCGGTGATGTCGTAGGTGCCCGGGCCGGGGTACGGATGGGAACCGGGCAGGGTCCCGGAGGCCACGGTCGTCCCGTCGCGCCGCGCCGTCCAGCTGCCGGAGGTCAGACACGCGTACCGGACTGACGTCCCGGGGCGGCGGCAGGAGGCGGGGGCCGAGACGGCCATGACCGGGGTGCCGCTGCCCGCGCACACGCTGACCACGGCCCGCTCACCGCCCGCGCCCCGCAGCACACCAGCGGGCGCGCACAGCGTCGCCGGCGCTCCGGACGTCGATGTCCCGGCCGCCGTTGCCCCGGTCACCGATGTCCCGGCCGTCGATGTCCCGACCGTCGACGTCCCGGTCACCGATGTCCCGACTGTCGATGTCCCGGCCACCGATGCCTCGGCCGTCGATGTCCCGGCCACCGATGCCTCGGCCCGGACGTCGGCCGGTGGTGGCACCGGGCGGCTCCAGGCGGTGGAGACGAGCGCGGCGGAGACCGCGGCCGCGCCGGTCAAAATCCTGAGTGTCCTCCGTCGTGTCGCCACGTGTCCTCCCGTACGCGACCGACCGGCCGGGCGCCGGTCACCTGCGCCGAGGATGCGCCGTCGGACGGGCCGCCCCACCGCTCCCACGCCGGGCGGTCACCTGAGGGCAGCAACCACCGCCCGGCCGCCGGACGGCCCCGACTTCGAGGGCACACCAGCACGTACGGTGGCCCTGGAAACCCTCCCGAAGGCAGGAGCAGCAACGATGCAGTACGTGAAGCTCGGTTCGACGGGCCTGGACGTCTCGCGGATCTGTCTGGGGTGCATGACCTACGGCCTGCCCGACCGCGGCACGCACGAGTGGACCCTCGACGAGGAGGCCTCCCGTCCGCTGATCCGGCAGGCGGTCGAGGCGGGCATCAACTTCTTCGACACCGCCAACGTCTACTCCGACGGCACCAGCGAGGAGATCGTCGGCCGGGCCCTGCGCGACTTCGCCCGCCGCGACGAGATCGTGCTGGCGACGAAGGTGCACGGCCGGATGCGCCCCGGGCCGAACGGCGGCGGGCTGTCCCGCAAGGCGATCATGACCGAGCTCGACCGGAGCCTCGCCCGTCTGGGCACCGACTACGTCGACCTCTACCAGATCCACCGCTTCGACCCGCACACCCCGGTCGAGGAGACGATGGAGGCGCTCCACGACGTCGTCAGGGCGGGCAAGGTCCGCTACATCGGGGCGAGTTCGATGTACGCCTGGCAGTTCTCCAAGATGCAGTACACCGCGCGGCTGAACGGCTGGACCCGTTTCGTCTCCATGCAGAACCACTACAACCTGATCTACCGCGAGGAGGAGCGCGAGATGCTGCCCCTCTGCGCCGACCAGGGCGTGGGCGTGCTGCCGTGGAGCCCGCTCGCCCGCGGCCGCCTCACCCGCGACTGGGACACCACGACCGGCCGCAGCGCCACCGACACCTTCGGCAGCACCCTCTACCAGGACGGCGACCGCGCGATCGTCGAGGCCGTCACGCGCATCGCCGAGGCCCGCGGCGTGCCGCGCGCCCGCGTCGCCCTGGCCTGGCTCCTCCAGCAGGCCACGGTGACGGCCCCGATCGTCGGCGCCGCCAAGCCGCAGCACCTCCAGGACGCGGTGGCCGCGGTGGAGCTGGAACTCGACGGCAAGGAACTGGAGGAGCTGGAACGGCCCTACGCCCCGCACCCCATCGCCGGTCACTGAGGCCGTGTGACTAGTGGGGTCCCTGCGGTGCGAACTCCGTGCCGCAGGGCCCGGCGCCCTCGCTCTCCGGCAGCGCCACCCGCGCCCCGTTCATCGACAGGGTCCGGTAGAACGCCCCGATCCGCTCGGCGGACCGCCCCACGTAGTGCCCGATGAACGACCGCCGGAACCGGTCGGCCGTACGGTTGGGCTGTGAGCCGTGCACCAGGCTGCCGTTGAAGAACAGCACGTCCCCCGGCCGCATGTCGACGGGCACGGCCGTCAGCCCGGGCGGCGGCGGGACGTACTCCCGCGCGAAGGACACCTCCGAGTCGGCGAGTTCGGGGCAGAACAGGTCCATCCGGTGCGTGCCCGGCACGACCTCGAGACCGCCGTTCTCCCGGTCGATCACGTCGCAGGCCACCCACGCCGCCACACATGTGCCCGGTTCGACCCGCAGGTAGAAGTTGTCCTGGTGCAGCGCCTGCCCCCGGGCGCCCGGCGGCTTGAAGTAGAACATGCTCTGCGCGGCCAGCACCTCCTCCCCGAGCAGCGCCTCCAGCACCGTCCGCAGCCGGGCGTCGAGCAGCACCGCACGCGCGCGGTCGCTGATCTCGTGCGGATGCATCACGCGCGGCCACACGCGCAGCGGATCCGCGTCCGGCGTGGCGGCGCGCGGCGCGAAGTGCCCGGGCACCGGGCCCGCCTCGCGCAGCGCCGCGAACTCCCCGCACAAACGGTCGATCTCGGCGGCCCCGAACAGGCCGCGCACCACCGTGCAGCCGTCCTCCTCGAAGCCCTCGCGGTACCGCCGGAGCCCGGCGTGGTCCAGGATGGGAGCGCCGGTGGCGCCGTTGCCCGTGACTGTCATGAACGCACTCCTCGGTCGGTGACCTCCCCGGTCCTCACGCTAGGCCGCCGCGATGCCGAGGAGGATGCCCGTGCGTGCTGACGGATTGCCCGGCACTGCTGCGCGGGGTGACGGCGGGGACCCGGCCCCGCCGCCCGGCCTGGTCGTGCTCGGCCACTTCGACCAGCCCTCCGGTTACGCGGTCGACCGGCCGCAGGGCTCCCCGAGCTGGCTCGTCACCTGGACCACGGGGGGCCGGGGACTGCTGTGGCAGGGCGGTGCGCGGACCCCGGCCGGCCCGGGCGACCTCGTCGTGCTCGCCCCGGGCGTCCCGCACGGCTACGCGGTCCGACCCGGCGCCCGGCACTGGCGGTTCTGGTGGGCGCACTGCCAGGCCCGCCCGGCGTGGACCGCCTGGCTGCGGCCGTACGGCACCGGCGACGGGGTGTACGCCGTCCCGTCGGTCCCGGCCGCACTGCACGGCCGTGTCGAGGCGGCCTTCCGGCGGACGCACGCCGACGCCCGCTGGACCGGGACCGGCGCACCGCCCGACCCGGACGCCTCCGACGGGCAGATCGCCGTCGCACACGGCAGCGCCGCCCGCGAACTCGCCCTGTGCGCCCTGGAGGAGATCGTCGTCCTCACCACCGCCGCCGCCCGGCCGGCGGTGAGCCGGCCGGGTCTGGACGCCCGCGTCCGCCGGGCCGAGGAGCTGATCGCCGCCGACCCGGGCGCCCCGCACACCGTCCGCTCGCTCGCCGAGGACGTCGCCCTGTCACCGTCCCGCTTCGCCCACCTGTTCAGCGGGCAGCTCGGCCAGTCGCCCATGCGGGCCCTGCGTGAGGCCCGGCTGCGGCACGCGGCCCGGCTGCTGGAGAACACCGACCTGCCCGTGGAACGCGTCGCCGCGGCCTCGGGTTTCGCCAGCCCCTTCCACTTCAACCGGGCCTTCCGGGAGCGCTACGGGATACCGCCCGGTGCCTACCGGGCCCGCCGCTGAATGCGGGAAGAGAGCGGAAATCCCAATCCCTTCGCTGTTCGACATTCTGTCAAAAGGCGTTGGTCGCGCACGCAATGCACGAAACCGAGGGATCTCTTGTTCCCTCTCGCTGACCTGTGCAAAGGTGTGCCGTGTCGGCGTGCGGACAACACGCCATTCCGGTATGCGCGAGGCCGATGTGCCGGCATACCCCTTGGTCTGGACTTTCTCCCGCATGTCCTTGAGAGGAATGCAGTCGTGAATGACGCAGGCCCGTCGAATTCCCCGGCCCACTCCCGCGGGTCCGGAGCGACGGACGAGCAGTTGAGTGCCGAACTCCGGAGGTGGACGGGGGCGACCCCCGCACTGCACCCCGTCGGCGAGCTGCTGGACCGGCACTGGGAGGCGGGCTTCGCCTACGCCCGGCTGTGCACCGACGGCCCGCGTACCGCGGGCATCCTCACCACCGCCGCGTTCACCCGGCTCTTCGGGGAGACCCTGCGCCAGAACGGCCCGACCTCCGCCTGGCGTCCGCACCTGCTGGTGACCGTCCGGCGCATCGCGGCCGAATGGGCCGGAGACCACCGGCGCGACATGCTCCACCCCGACCTGCGCACCAAGGGCGCCGAGCGGCCGGCCGCCCGGCTGCTGCCCCCGCCGCACCGGCGTCTGCTGTCCGGGGCGTTCCCGCGGCTGCCCCAGTCCGCCCGCTGTCTGCTGTGGCACGTCGAGGTCGAGGCGGAACCGCCGGCCGCCCCCGCCGGGCTGCTCGGCCTGGACGAGGAAGGCGCTCGCGTCGAACTGGAGCGGGCCCGCGACCGGCTGCGCGAGGAGTGCCTCCAACTCCACCGCGAACTCGCCCCGGACGAGGAGTGCCGGCGCTACCTCCGACTGCTGGACGTGACCTACCGGCGGGGCGGTCGCGACATCGACCCCGATCTCCGCGCGCATATCGGCAACTGCGGGCACTGCGGCGCCGCCGCCGACCAGCTGGGCTGCTTCAACCGCGGCCTCGGAGCCGCCCTGGCGGAGGCGGTGCTCGGCTGGGGTGGGCGGCAGTACGCCGAGGGCCGGCTGAGCGGAACCCCGCAGCTGTGGCCCGAGAGCGGGATGCCCGCGGGCACGGCGGCCGGGGGAGCACCCGCCGTCCCGGCCCCCGAGCTGTTCACGGCCCCGTCCGATCCCCCGCGTGAGGCCGCCCCCGGTCCGGCCGGTCCCGGTCCGGCCGGTCCCGCCCGGGAGCCCTTCCCGGACCCGGTAGCCCTGGCCGGCGCGATCGGCGAGTCGTTCACCGACCCCGCCGCGACCCGGGGTGGCAGTGTGGGATCGTTCACGGACCACGCTGGGGCCGGGGGTGGCAGTGTGGGGTCGTTCACGGACCACGCCGCGGCCCGGGGCGGCGGCGTGGCACCGCCCGCAACCCCGGCGGGCGCCGAAGCCGCTCAGGACGATGCCGGCCCGGGCCCCGCCCCCGCACCCGGCACCACGGCACCCGTCGGCACGATCCCCGGCCCGCGCGCCGTGGGACCTCGCGCCGCCGCCCGCAGATCCGCCCACAAGGCGGCCCGCCGCGCGGCCCGCCGCCGTCACCTCACCGCGGGTGTCCTGACCGTCAGCGGCCTGGTCGTCCTGCCGCTGGTCCTGTGGTCCCTCGCGAACCCCGGTGACGACGGCCCCTCCGGCGCCGGGCGCGGTGCCGAGGAGGCACCCGATGCCGGTCCCGGCGAGCAGACCCGCGACCCGTCGTGGGCCGGGGCGGGCGACGCCGGGAAGGGCGCGCTGCGCGGCCGGCTGCACAACGTCGGCTCCGGCCTGTGCGTCGGCGTCGACGGGGGGAAGGCCGTCGAAGGCGCGGAGGCCGAACTCGTCCCCTGCTCCGCGGCCTCCGCCCAGCAGTGGACGTACGAGACCGACGGTCTGCTGCGCAGCGGCGCCGCTCCCGAGCTGTGCCTGGACTCGCGGCTCGGCTACTCCGTGCGGCTGGCCCCCTGTACGGGCGCCTCCCAGCCGGACACCAGGAACGTCCGCTACGACTTCACCCTCCAGGGCGCCCTGGTGCCCCGCTCGGACCAGGACCTGGCCCTGGCCCCGGCAGCGACGGACGGTTCGGGCTCCCTGGTCCTCAAGGCCCGGGCGGACCAGGACGCGCAGCGCTGGGTGATCGACACGGCCAAGGCCGACCTGCGGATGGAGGCCGTCACCTGGGACGCCGCCCTGCCGTCCCCCCGGCCCACGCCCACCCCGACACCCAGCCCGACCCCGTCCCGGACGACCACGCCGGCACCGCCCCCGTCCGCTGCCCCGACCACGTCCGAGCCCGCGCCGGACAGCGGCTCGGCCTCCAGCGAACCGCCCTGTCACCGCTACGGCCACTACTGCGACGAGGACGGCCGGTACGGCCCTCCGGGCTACGGCTACCCCGGTTACGGATACGACGGATACGGCGGCTACGGATACGGCGGCCACGGGGACGGCCGCCGCTGACCCGCGGGCGAGCCGCCGCCGGTCCGGTCCCTCAGACCCCGAGGACGCGCAGTGACAGCCACAGCGCCACCACGGCCGGTACCAGCGCCGCCGGCACCGCGAGCAGGCCGAGCCGGGTGAACTCCCCGAGCCCGACCCGGTGCCCGTGCCGCTGCACGATCCGCCGCCACAGCAGGGTCGCCAGCGACCCGGCGTAGGTCAGGTTGGGGCCGATGTTCACACCGAGCAGCACCGCCAGCACGGCACCGGGACCGGCCCCCGCGCTCAGCGGCAGCAGCACGAGCACCGCGGGCAGGTTGTTGATGAGGTTCGCCAGCACGGCGGCCAGGGCGGCGATGCCCAGCAGGGCGAGCAGGCCGGTTCCGCCGGGCAGCACCCGCCGCAGCGCGTCGGCCAGCCCGTGGTCGACGACCGCGCGCACGACGACGCCGAGCGCGAGCACGAACGCCAGGAAGGCCGGCGCGGCGGACCGCAGCACCGTCAGCGGGGTGGCCCGCCGCCGCAGCAGGGCCCGCCCGGCCAGCACCAGCGCCCCGGCCAGCGCGGCCCACGCGGGTGATATGCCGACGGCCGAGGCCACCACGAACCCGGCCAGCGTGCAGCCGACCGTGACGAGCGCGAACAGCGGGAGCGGCTCGGGCGGCCCGGCGGCGTCCGGGGAGGGGAGCGGGGCGCTCAGCTCGTCGTCGAAGAAGCGCCGGAACACCAGGTACTCGGCGGCGATCGCGACCAGCCAGGGCAGGGCCATCAGGGCCGCGAACCGCGTGAAACTCAGCCCGCTCGCCGTGAAGGCCAGCAGGTTGGTCAGGTTGGAGACCGGCAGCAGCAGCGAGGCGGTGTTCGACAGGTGGGCGCAGGCGTACAGGTGCGGTCGGGCCCGGACGCCCATGCGGGTGGCGGTGGCGAGCACGACCGGGGTGAGCAGGACGACCGTGGCGTCCAGGCTGAGCACGGCCGTGATGACGGAGGCGAGGGCGAACACCGCCGTCAGCAGCCGGGTGGGTCGCCCCGCGGCCCACCGGGCCATCCACGCGCCGCACGCGGTGAAGAGCCCCTCGACGTCGCAGAAGTGGGCGAGCACCAGCACCGCCGCGAGGAAACCGACCACGGGGCCCAGCCGCTGGATCTCCTCCCAGGCGTGGCCGGGCGGGACGATGCCGACGGTGACGGCGAGCGCGGCGGCCGGCACCGCCAGCACGGCCTCGGGCAGCCCTTTGGGACGGGCGACGGCCCACAGGAGCACGGCGGCCAGCAGCGTCACGGACAGGACTTCGGCGAGCGGGGTGTGCAGGGGGTCCTCCGGGACGCGGGCAGGTCGTGCCCGCACAGGGAACCAGGTGGAGGTAAGAATCCGCAAAGAGCCGCGAACGCCCCGCCGGCCGGGTCAGGCCTCGTCGAGCAGCGCCAGCTCCGCCCAGATCGTCTTGCCCTCGGTGGTGTGCCTGCTGCCCCAGCGCTGGGTCAGCTGCGCGACCAGGAGCAGGCCGCGCCCGCCCTCGTCCCAGGTCTTGGCCCGCCGCAGGTGCGGTGCCGTGTGGTTGGTGTCGGAGACCTCGCAGATCAGCGTGGTCGCGTCGTGGATCAGCCGGAGCCGGATGGGCGGGGCGCCGTAGCGGATGGCGTTGGTGACCAGCTCGCTGACCACCAGCTCGGCCGTGAACGTGGCGTCCAGGAGGCCCCAGCGTTCGAGCTGGTCGACGACCTGCTTGCGGATGGGGGCGACCAGCGCCGGATCGGCGGGGATGTCCCAGGTCGCCACCTGCGAGGAGGGCAGACCGCGGGTGCGGGCGAGGAGCAGGGCCACGTCGTCGGCGGAGCCGCCCGGCGGGAGCAGGGCGTGCAGCACCCGGTCGCAGGTCTCGTCCAGGGAGTCGGCGGGCGCCGACAGGGCCTCGCGGAGCATCGACCGGCTCGCGTCGACGTCCCGGTCGCGGCCGGCGAGCAGCCCGTCCGTGTGGAACGCCAGGACGCTGCCCTCCCGCAGGTCCACCTCGGCGCACTCGAACGGCAGCCCTCCGACCCCGAGCGGTGGCCCCGAGGGCAGGTCGAGCTGCCGGGCCGGACCGTCCGGCGGCACCAGCAGGGGCTGCGGGTGCCCGGCCCGGGCCAGGGTGCAGCGCCGGGACACCGGGTCGTAGACCGCGTACAGACAGGTCGCGCCCACCTCCCCGGCACCCGGGTCACCGCCGCCGGACTCCTGGGAGAGCCGGACGACCAGGTCGTCGAGGTGGGTGAGCAGTTCGTCGGGGGCCAGGTCGATGTCGGCGAGCGTGCGGACGGCCGTGCGCAGCCGGCCCATGGTGGCCGAGGCCTGGATGCCGTGGCCGACGACGTCCCCGACGACCATGGCGACCCGCATCCCGGACAGCGGGATCACGTCGAACCAGTCGCCGCCCACGCCGGAGCGGATGGCGGGCAGGTAGCGGGAGGCCGCCTCCACCGCCGCCGTGCGCGGCAGGGTGCGGGGCAGCAGGCTGCGCTGCAGGGCGAGGGTGGTCTCGCGCTCGCGGGAGTAGCGGCGGGCGTTGTCGATGCAGACGGCGGCGCGGGCCGTGACCTCCTCGGCCAGCAGCACGTCGTCGTCGGTGTAGGGCTCCGGACGCCGGAAACGGGTGAAGACCGCGACGCCGAGGGTGGTGCCCCGGGCCTGCAGCGGGACGGACATCGTGGAGTGGATGCCGTACTCGCGGACCCGCCGGAAGCGGACCGGGTCCCAGGCCAGCCACCGCTCCAGGTCGGCGGAGGACCCGGAGGCCACGACCGTGTGGCCGGCCACCAGGGAGGCGGCCTGCGGGGAGCCCTCCGGGTAGACGTCCACCTGGCCGGGCTTGGCGACGGCCTCCGGACTGCCCGGGTTGACCGACTGGTGGGCGGCCCGGCGCAGGCTCACCGGCGGTGCCGGCGGTCCGGACGGCTCGCCGCCCTGCGCGGGCGGTTCGAGCAGGTCGACGCTGACGAAGTCGGCGAGCGCCGGGACGCACACGTCCGCCAGCTCCTGGGCCGTACGGGTGACGTCGAGGGTGGTGCCGACACGCACGCTCGCCTCGTTGACGAGCTGCAGCCGCTCGCGTGACCGGTACTGTTCGGAGAAGTCGTGGGCGGTCACGCACACGCCCCGCACCCGCCCCGCGTCGTCGGTGAGCGGGGCGATCCGGGCCAGCCAGGCGTGCGGCCCCCGGTCCTCGCCGGTGGCCTTCATGTAGGTCTGCATGTCCTGCCGCCGGCCAGTCCGCAGCACTCGGCGCAGGTGCTCCTCCAGCTCCCGGCTCTGCGGCCGGCTGCCGATGTCGGTCGGCCGCAGCCCGCGCAGGCGGTCGGCCGGGAGCCCGACGAGGTCCGCCATGGC
The DNA here is from genome assembly GCF_040303825.1 of Streptomyces sp. NPDC094143. Classification (NCBI taxonomy): domain Bacteria; kingdom Bacillati; phylum Actinomycetota; class Actinomycetes; order Kitasatosporales; family Streptomycetaceae; genus Streptomyces; species Streptomyces sp. NPDC094143. Next base: position 46,603 of record NZ_JBEOTZ010000004.1, on the reverse strand, counting down.
GTCGTTGACGCCGTGCAGCCGCAGCCGCTCGTCGAAGATCATCGTGGCGCAGGGTGACTGCGTCAGGGCCGCCCGCAGCAGCGGGTCGACCGAGGCGTCGTGGTCCGGCATCTCGGGCGGGGCCACGGCGAGCCAGTCGGTGATGCCCGGGCCGTCGGGGGGCCGGCGGTGGGCGAGGACCCACACGGACAGTGTGCGGCCGTCGCGGTGACGCAGACGCAGGGTGCCGCTCCAGCGGGCGTCGACGGGCGTGGGCGGTGCGTCCGCCCCGTCGGCCAGCAACCGCGCGGCCGGGCGGCCCACGACCTCGTCGGCCGGGTGCCCGAGCAGGCGGCGGGCGCCCTCGTTCCACTCGGTGAGCGTGCCGTCGGCGGCGATGACGGCACGGGCCGCCACGCCGTCGTCGAACGGCTCGTCCGGGCTCATCGTCGCCACTCCATACGGACACTCACAGTGAACAGGGAGGTCAGTTGAGTTCCAGACTAGTCCGTGGATGCCCGGCGCGGAGGGGTAACCCCCATGCGGTCCGGCCCAGCGCGGCCGAGGCGCGATCAGGCCGATGTGAGGGCGGGGGCACAAGCGCAGGGCGGCTCTCCCTCATCAAGGCCCAGGAGTACTCACAACTGATCGTGACCAAACAGACTCTGTCGAGGCGTCAGCCGTCAAGCCGTGCGGGCGGCGTCACCGACCCGGGTCGGTGACCGACCCGGGTCGATGCGCCCTCAGCAGATGTCGAGGCTGTTGAAGTCGTACGTCGCGTAGTCCGGGAAGCTGTAGATCTTGCCGTCCGCGGGGGCGTAGTACGAGTACGTGGGACCCCAGAAACGGACCTGGGCTCCGCCGGTCTGGTTGTTGCGGGCGAAGAGCGAGTCGACGAAGTTCGAGAGCGAGCGCGTTTCGCACCTGAACAGGTGGAAGACGCTGAGCTTGCCGTCGCCCTGACCAACCGCCACGCAGGCGATCCCGGATGCCAGGGAGCACGTGAGCAGCTCCGAGTTCCGCTTGTCGGCCGGCACGTCCCGCTTCACCCACTCGCCCGAGAACAGCGGGGAGATCTGCGGTGTCCATGCGGTCGTTCCGGCCGCACCGTCCTGTGCTGCCTGTGCCGGCGCCGACACCGCCAGCGGCACGAGGACAGCGGCGATCATCGTCACGACCATCGCAGCCGCCCGTGTTCCGATTCTTCTCAGGCTCATGTGATCCCCTCAGTAGTCGCAACCGACGCAGCCCTTCCAACGGCGAGACGCCGTCACCACGGCTGCTGCTGGCACCCGACCGGAGCGCTCATCTCTCCTGCTCCACCGGGTGCCGTACCGGCCGGGAGCTCCCCGCGTCAGCGCCTCGGACCGTAGGGCGCGCCAGGGGCGTCGCGACACTGACGGATGTCAGGGTGCGGGCAGGCCCGCGACAAGCCCGTACGCGCAGGCACGCGCCCGTCACGGCCGCGCCGTCCGCGACCAGGGCGCGCGGTGGTCCGGACGGGAGTCGATGCCTTCTCCGAGCCAGTCACGTCCGGACCGTTGACGGCGCGTCACATCTGCCACAACCATGGCCTGCGTCCGCATTTGGGAGCGCTCCCACGCCGAGCGCCACCCGCACCTCCCGGAGGAGCCGAGACGTGAAACGACGCAGAACCGCCCTGCTGTCCCTGACGGCCCTGCTGGCGACCGCGCTCACCGCGCTGCCCTCCGCACCGGCCGGTGCCGAGGAGGCCGAACAGGTCAGGAACGGCACCTTCGACACCACCACCGAACCGTGGTGGACGACCAGCAACGTCACCGCCGGCCTGTCCGACGGCCGGCTCTGCGCCGATGTCCCCGGCGGCACCACCAACCGCTGGGACGCCGCCGTCGGCCAGAACGACATCACCCTCGTGAAGGGGGAGACCTACCGCTTCTCCTTCAGCGCGACCGGCAGCCCCGCCGGACACGTGGTCCGGGCGATCGTCGGCCTGTCGGTGGCGCCGTACGACACGTACCACGAGGTGACGCCGCAGCTCAGCGTCTCCGGCGACACCTACGCGTACACCTTCACCTCGCCCGTCGACACCGCCCAGGGCCAGGTCGGCTTCCAGCTCGGTGGCAGCGCGGACCCGTGGCGCTTCTGCATGGACGACGTGTCGCTGCTGGGCGGGGTGACGCCGGAGCCGTACGAGCCCGACACCGGGCCCCGGGTCCGCGTCAACCAGGTCGCCTACCTGCCCGCCGGGCCGAAGAACGCCACCCTCGTCACCGACGCCACGGCGAAGCTGCCCTGGGAGCTGAGGAACTCCGCGGGGACGGTCGTCGCCCGGGGCACCAGCGTGCCGCGCGGTGTCGACGCCTCCTCCGGGCAGAACGTGCACTCCATCGACTTCGGCGCCTACCGACAGAAGGGCACGGGCCTCACCCTCGTCGCCGACGGCGAGACCAGCCGCCCCTTCGACATCGACGCGGGCGCCTACGAGCGGCTCCGGCTGGACTCGGCGAAGTACTACTACACCCAGCGCAGCGGCACCGCGATACGCGAGGACCTGCGGCCCGGCTACGGCCGCCCGGCCGGGCACGCCGGCGTGGCACCCAACCAGGGCGACACGGCCGTGCCCTGCCAGCCCGGCGTCTGCGACTACACGCTCGACGTCAGCGGCGGCTGGTACGACGCCGGCGACCACGGCAAGTACGTCGTCAACGGCGGCATCTCCACCTGGGAACTGCTCAGCACCTACGAACGCGCCCTGCACGCCCGCACCGGCGACGCTGGCAAGCTCGGAGACGGCAGCCTGGCCATCCCCGAGAGCGGCAACAAGGTGCCCGACCTCCTCGACGAGGCCCGCTGGGAGCTGGAGTTCCTGCTGAGGATGCAGGTGCCCGACGGGCAGCCGCTGGCGGGCATGGCCCATCACAAGATCCACGACGAGCAGTGGACCGGCCTGCCGCTGATGCCGCACGACGACCCGCAGAAGCGCGAACTGCATCCGCCGTCCACGGCCGCGACTTTGAACCTGGCCGCCACGGCCGCGCAGGCGGCACGCCTGTACCGGCCCCACGACAAGGCGTTCGCCGGAAAGGCGCTCGCCGCCGCGCGCAAGGCCTGGGCGGCGGCGCTCGCCCACCCCGACCGCTACGCCTCCGAGAACGACGGCATCGGCGGCGGCGCCTACCCCGACACCGACGTGTCCGACGACTTCTACTGGGCGGCGGCCGAGCTGTACCTCTCCACGGGGGAGCGGCGCTTCGAGGAGTACCTGCTGAAGTCACCCGTTCACACGGCCGACCTGTTCAAGCCCCTCGGCTTCGACTGGGCCCGCACCGGCGCGGCCGGCCGGCTCGACCTCGCCACGGTGCCCAGCAGGCTGCCCGGCCGCGACAAGGTGCGCCAGTCCGTGATCAAGGGCGCCGACGGCTACCTGGCCACCCTGAAGGCACACCCCTACGGCATGCCGTACGCCCCGGACGGCGCCAGGTACGACTGGGGCTCCAGCCACCAGGTCCTGAACAACGCCGTCGTCCTCGCCACCGCGTACGACATCACCGGTGCCACGAAGTACCGCGACGGCGCGCTGCAGAGCATGGACTACATCCTGGGCCGCAACGCGCTCAACATCTCCTACGTCACCGGCTACGGCGAGGTCAGCGCCCAGAACCAGCACAGCCGCTGGTACGCCCGCCAGCTCGACCCGACGCTGCCCAACCCGCCGGCGGGCACGCTGGCGGGCGGGCCGAACTCGAGCATCCAGGACCCCTACGCGCAGAGCAAGCTGCAGGGCTGCGTCGGCCAGTTCTGCTACATCGACGACATCCAGTCCTGGTCGACCAACGAGCACACGATCAACTGGAACGCCGCCCTGACCCGCATGGCCTCCTTCGTGGCGGACCAGGGCTAGCACCGCGGCACCGCCGCGGGTACCGGGGGCGTCCCCGCGTCAGGACGCCCCCGGTACCCGCGCGTAGCCTGCTGCCATGCACGCGGTGCGGGTCGACGGCACCGAGGTCGGGTACGACCGGGTGGGCCAGGGTCCGCCCCTCGTGCTCGCGCACGGTGCGACGACCGACGCCCGCCTGTTCCGTCCGCAACTGGGGACTCCCGCCGACGAGTTCACCGTCGTCGCCTGGGACGGACCGGCGCGCTTCGGCCCCGCCCGACTGCGCACCGAGCCCGCCCTCATGGCCGAGGCCGACCTCAGCGACCTGCTGCCCGGGATCACGGTGCCCACGCTGCTGCCGTGGGGCGAGCTCGACCGCCGCTCCCCGGTCGACCTCGTCGCCCGCGCGTTCCTCGCGGCGATCCGGGGCCACGCTGGTGGTGCTGCCCGGTGCCGGGGACCTCAGTGACATCGAGGCCCCGGAGGCGTTCAACCGGACCGTCCGGGAGTTCTGTCGCGCCCCTTCCTGACGACGAGTTCCCCGGGCCGCTCGTGCGCGGTCAGCGTGTGCAGCCGCGCCCGGTCCAGGGGCTCGTGCACCTCCACGTACTCGCCGTGCGGCAGCCGCTTGATCACCCCCGTCGGCCTGCCGTGCGCCACCAGTTCCCGGTCGCGCGCCCGCAGTCCCAGGCAGATCCGCCGGGTCACGACGAAGACCACCGCCGGCACCACGAACATCCCGATCCGCACCGCCCACGTCACCGTGTTGATCGACAGGTGGAAGCGGGTCGCCACGACGTCGTTGCCGCCGCCCGCCAGCAGGACCAGGTAGAGAGCGATCCAGGCCGCCCCGATCGCCGTGCGCACCGGGCGGTTGCGCGGCCGGTCCAGCAGATGGTGCTCGTGCCGGTCGCCGGTGAACCGGGCCTCCAGGAACGGGTACACCCCGATGAAAACCAGCAGCAGCGGGAACACCACGACGGGGATCAGCACGCCCGCCACCAGCGTGTGACCCCACAGCGTGATCTCCCAGCCGGGCATGATCCGCACCAGCCCCTCCGCGAAGCCCAGGTACCAGTCGGGCTGGGCACCGGTGGACACCTGGTCGGCGCGGTAGGGGCCGTACGACCAGACCGGGTTGATCGTCGCCACCGCCGCGATCAGCGCGAGCACCCCGGACACCAGGAAGAAGAAACCGCCGGCCTTCGCCAGGTACACCGGCATGAACGGCGTCCCCACGATGTTGCGTTCGGTGCGCCCGGGCCCCGCGAACTGGGTGTGCTTGTGGTACACGACGAGCAGCAGGTGGACCACGATCAACGCCGCCATCACCCCGGGGACCAGCAGCACGTGCAGCGCGTAGAAGCGGGCCACGATGTCGTCACCGGGGAACTCGCCGCCGAACAGGAACATCGCCAGGTACGTCCCCACGATCGGCACCGACAGCAGCGCGCCGTGCACGAACCGCAGGCCCGTGCCCGACAGCAGGTCGTCCGGCAGCGAGTAGCCGAACAGCCCCTCGAACAGGCCGAGGAAGAGCAGCAGCCAGCCGAACAGCCAGTTGACCTCACGGGGTTTGCGGAACGAGCCCGTGAAGAAGTGCCGCATCATGTGCGTCAGCATCCCGGCGGCGAAGACCAGCGCCGCCCAGTGGTGCAGCTGCCGGATCAGCAGCCCGCCGCGCACGTCGAAACTGATGTCCAGGGTGGAGGCGTACGCCTCGGACATGCGCACCCCGTTCAGCGGGGTGTAACTCCCGTCGTAGACCACCTCGTTCATCGACGGGTGGAAGAACAGCGTCAGGTACACGCCCGTGAGGACCAGCACCACGAAGCTGTACAGGCAGATCTCACCGAGCAGGAACGACCAGTGGTCGGGGAACACCTTGCGCAGGTACTTCCTGCCGAGCGTGTGGACGCCGAGCCGGCCGTCGAACCAGTCGGTGACCCGCTCGCCCCGCCCCGCGCTCACGCCGCCTCCCGGGACAGGTGGGCCAGCTTGTCGGGGTTGGCCACGACGTAGATGCCGCGCACCCGGTCACCCTCCGGGGTGAGGTCCAGGACCAGCACGGCGAAGGGCGCGTCGCCGTCGAACAGCACCGCCGCGTCGTCGCCGTTGACGCGCCGGTAGCGCCACACCGGGTGCTCCGGTCCGCCCCGGCCCGAGGTGAGCAGGCGGGTCACCTTGTCCCGGCCGTGCACCGGGCGCAGGCCCGCCCGCCGGCGCTTGCCTCCGGCGTCCGTCCACGCGGTCACGTCCGGCGCGAGGACCTCCATCAGCTCGGCGATGTCCCCGCCGAGCGCCGCCCGCACGAACCGCTCGGTCGCCTCCCGGCGCACCCGCGGATGCGCCTGGTAGCGCGGACGCCGCGCGTGCACGTGCTCCCGTGCCCGGTGCGCCAGCTGACGCACGGCGGCGGGGGAGCGGTCGATGATGCCGGCGATCTCGGCGTGCGGATAGCCGAACACCTCGCCCAGCACGAACACCGCCCGCTCCAGTGGCGTCAGTGACTCCAGGACCACCAGCATCGCCAGCGACACCGCCTCGCCGCGCAGGGCCGGGCCGTCGGCGGTGCCGGCGTCCTCGTCGGCGACCAGCGGCTCGGGCAGCCACGGGCCGACGTACGTCTCCCGCCGCCGGCTGATCGCGGCGCGGCGGCGCAGCGCGTGGTTGACCGCCACCCGGACCAGATAGGCGCGGGGGTTGTCGACCCCGGCCAGCGGAGCACCCCCGCCGCGGGCGGTCCAGGACAGCCATGTCTCCTGCAGGACGTCCTCGGTGTCGGCGACGCTGCCGAGCATGTTGTAGACGACGCCGAACAGCAGCTCGCGGTGGTCGACGAAGACCCCGGTCGCCTCGTCGAGCGGGGCGTCGGTGCCGGGTGCGGAGATCTCGGTCATGCGTGGCCCTCCCGTGTACGCGCTCACCTCTGCGAGCAGGGCAGGGCCCCGCAATGTGACATCCCCCTGGTGGATGTGACCCACCTCTCAGCTCCCGGACGGGCGGGACGCCTGGGCGGTACCGGTCCGTACTCGGTGTGACCTGGGGCTATTTACGGGCCAGTACCCGAGCGCTACCGTGAAGGCATGCCAGCTCTCAACGTCGAGTTCAGCGACCGCGAACTTGAGGACCTGCGGCAGATCGCCAAGGAGCGCGGTACGTCCATGAAGGCGCTCGTGCGGGAGGCGGCCGCCGCCGACATAGCCCGCCACCGTGCGCTGCAGGAGGGAGCGGAGGCCTTCCGGCGGTTCTTCGCGACCCACGCCGACGAGTTCGCCGCCGCCTTCCCCGAGGACGAACCGCCCACCAAGGGCGAGGGACGGGCCGTCTGACCGATGGCACCCGTCCTCCATATCGACGTGCCCTGGCTGCTCCAGCGCCACGAAGAGGTCCTGCCGGACCAGCCCACGATCAACGACTTCTCCGCGCTGGTCGCCGCCGTCGCCCGGCACCGCGTCGACCCGCCGCGCCTCGGGGTGAACTCCGACCCGGCGTGGCGGGCCGCCGCGCTGCTGCACACCCTCGCCGTACTGCGGCCGCTGCCCTCGGCCAACGCCCGCTTCGCCTGTGCGACGGCCGTGGCCTACATGTTCGTCAGCGGCGTCGGCATCGACCCGCCGTACGGCGCCCTCGTCGATCTGGCCCGCGATCTGATGTCCGGCACGACCGACGTCTACGGCGCGGCGGACCGGCTGCGCGCCTGGCAGATATGAAGGATCGAAAACCGGTGCGACCTGCGAAGAGGCGTTCCGTTCTGACTTTCTGTCAATGGCAGGGATGTTGTCCGTGCGCCTTGTTGGCCGTGTGGGGATTGTGCAAGAGTGCAACGCATGTGCGGGGGGAATGACCAAGAGTCGCACGGCATTTGTTGACCGGGTCCGATTCCCGTCGGCGAATTCGCACCCCCCGCGCCGCGCCCAAAAAGGTACGCACCAACCGGGCTCCTTTTTCGGCGGCAGGACTTCTGTGTGCCACCTGCGCGTGGGAAGGAACCATCTCAGTGCCCACCCCCCACCCCCCTCGACCTCCGTATCCCCCGCCCGGCGGGGATCCGGGGGAATCCGACGAAAGCCTCGCCGCCCCGTTGAGAGGCAGCCCGGAGGGCGGGGTAGCCGCCCATTCCGTCGCGCTGCTCATGGCGCGGCACTATCAGCCGGTGCACGACTACGCGGTCATCTGTCTCGCCTCCTCGGCGCAGGTCGCCGCGATGGTCACCGGGACCGCCTTCCACCGGACCCTCAACCGCCTCGCCTTCGGGGAGTCGGCCGTCGCGCTGCGCCCGGCCCTTCTGGTGACCGTGCGCGACACGATCCGCGAGTGGTCCGGCGACGATCGAATATCGGCCGTTCTGCCCGCACTGCAGAAACCGGCCGGAGGACGCGGACTGCGTGCGGCCACGTCCATGACCCCCGAAAATCGGGCCCTCACGGAGCGGGCATTCCAGGCACTTCCCGCGGCCGCGCGCTGTTTGCTCTGGCACGTCGAGGTCGAGGCCGATCCCATAACCGTCCCGGCCGGTCTGCTGGGCATGGACACCGACATCGCCTCGGCCGCCCTCGAACAGGCGCGTGACACATTCCGCGAAGGCTGTGTACGGGCCCATCGCGAACTCGCGCCGACCCAGGACTGCCGGTTCTACAACCGCCTGCTCGACGTCCCCATCCGCCGGGGCGGCGCCCTCCTGCCGGACGTCCAGGACCACGTGGCCCAGTGCCGCTACTGCCGGGACGCGGCCGAGCAGCTGGGGCACTTCGAGGGGCCACTGGGCCCGCTGATCGCCGAAGCGGTGCTGGGCTGGGGCGCCCGCCGCTACCTCGATTCCCGTCCGGGCCGGGCCGTGCACGGCACGCGGGGCGGTCGCGCCGGCCGGCGCGGAGGGCGGCGCGGCACCGGCGGCCGCCGGCTGCTCTCCCGCGTCCCGCTGCCGGCGCGCGTCCCCGGCGCGCGGATCCCGCAGGCCCTGCGCTCCTCCCGGGCGCTGCTCTCGGGCGTCGGCGCGGTGTCGGCCGGCGTGCTGGCGACCGTGCTCGTCCTGAGCACCTCGTCGTACGACGGCGGGAAGGCCGACCCGGCCGGCTCCGACAGCGCCGCCGGAGGCGGCGGTGCCACCGCCGCGACGCCGCCCGGCACGGCCGGACTGCCCACCGCGCCGGGCGTGACACGGCTGCGCAACACCGGCGCCGACCTGTGCCTCGACATCAGGGGCCTGCCGAAGGAGGGATCGGGGACGAAGCTGGCACCGTGCTCGACGGTGTGGACCCAGCAGTGGACGTACGAGAAGGACGGGTCGCTGCGCAGCGTCGCGGATCCCGGGCTGTGCCTGGACTCCCACAAGGACGCCGGCGTCGTGGTCCTCGGCACCTGCGCCGACGAGGATGCCGAGCGGGGCGACGACGTGCGCTACGACCTCACCGTCCGCGGAGAGCTGCTGCCCCGCTGGGACGAGCAGCTCGCCCTCGCCCCGGCCGACGACGACCCGGACGCCGACATCGTCGTCAAGGTCCGCGACCGCTCCGACGCCCAGCGCTGGCGGGCCGAGCCCGTGGCGACGGCGTCCGGTTCCCTGTCGATCGAGGAGCGGCAGAGCCCGGCGGCCCGCCAGGTGACCGTCCCGGCCGGCCGCACCGGCTGAACCGGGGCCCTTCGGGCCGGACGGGGCCGCGCGGAACTCGGGCCGCGCGGTCCCGTCGTCACGCCGGGTCCTCGACGAGGTCGCCCGGCCCGATCGTGCCCGGCGTGGCGTGGCCCGACAGGGCGAGGGTGAGATCGAGTTCGGCCAGCAGACAGCGGATGACGTGCTCGACGCCGGCCTGCCCGTCCAGACCGAGGCCGTAGACGTAGGGGCGGCCGACCAGGACGGCGCGGGCACCGAGGGCGAGGGCCTTGAAGACGTCGTCGCCGGTGCGCACGCCGCTGTCGAAGAGGACGGTGAGCCGGTCGCCGACGGCCTCCACCACGCGGGGCAGCGCGTCGGCCGCCGCGACGGAGCCGGCCACCTGCCGTCCGCCGTGGTTGGAGACGACCACGCCGTCCATGCCCGCGTCGGCGGCCAGCCGGGCGTCGTCCGGGTGCAGTACGCCCTTGAGGACGATCGGCCCGTCCCAGTTCTCCCGCAGGAACGCCAGGTCCGGCCAGGTCTTGGCCGGGTCCGAGAACATGCCGACGAACCGCATCACGGCCGCGTTCGGATCCTCGTGCACCGGCTTGGCCAGGCCCGCCTGGAAGGCCGGGTCGGAGAAGTAGTTCGCCGTGCCCACGCCGTGCAGGAACGGCAGATAGGCCTGGTCGAGGTCGCGGGGCCGCCAGGCCAGCAGCGGCGTGTCCAGGGTGACGACGAGCACGCCGAACCCCGCCGCCTTCGCCCGGGTGAGGAAGCTGCGCGCCACCTCCGGGTCCTTCGGCCAGTACAGCTGGAACCACCGCTCGGCGTCGCCCATCGCCTCGGCGACCTGCTCCAGGGGCGTGCTGGACGCCGAGGACAGGATGTACGGCACGCCCTGTGCGGCGGCGGCACGGGCCGCGGCGGACTCGGCGTCCGGGTGCATGATCGACAGCACGCCGACCGGGGCGAGCGCCAGCGGGGCCGGCAGGGCACGGCCCAGCACCTCCACCGACAGGTCCCGTTCGTGCACGTCCCGCAGCATGCGCGGCACGATCCGGCGCCGCTCCAGGGCGGCCCGGTTGGCCCGGGCGGTACTGCCGGCGCCCGCGCTGCCCGCCACGTAGCCGACCGGGCCGGGCCCGAGCCGCTGCTCGGTCAGCTCCTCCAGCCGGGTCAGATCGGTGGGCAGCCGCGGTACGGCACCCGTCATCCCGTTCAGATAGATCTCGTACTGGAAGTCCGCCCAGTGCTTGGCCACCGTACGTATCCGCCTCTCGTCGTCTCCTCGTCGAGACCGTGCCGTGCGGGCGACGATACCGAGCGGTATGGAAGGTCCCGGCTCAGGGCCCCTGGCCGTGACCTCGGTCAGGTCCTCGAAGAGGCCTTCGGGGAGACGGAGCATGAACGCAAGCGGTTGCAAAGTGGTCACCTGGGAGCGGAATCGGAATGTTTCAGGCCTATTAAGGAGCACATGAGAATCGGCCATCTGGCCGCTTCGTGATGCCGGAGGCCGTGCGGTTGCGGGCTTCACCCGCTCCGATTCCGTAACTTCGCGCCACTGATTCAATACGCAATGTTACTGAAACCCGTGGGGTCGATGTGTGTTTCCGCGGCGGACTCGGCAGAGTGGCGCTCGCCGACCCGGCACCGACCGAGCACGGGCCGGCACACCCTGTAATCGAGCGGAAGGATGCACACAATGCGGACCACCGCGCGCTGGGCCATGACTGTCGGACTGACGGCCACCGCCGTCTGCGGGCCCCTCTCCGGGGCCGCGCTCGCCGACGCGGGTCAGGCCCCCACCGCGCTCTACGCCCCGTCGGCCCTCGTCCTCACGGTGGGCCACGGCGAGAGCGCGATCTCCGCGACTCCGGAACGCGCGGTCACCCTGACCTGTGCCCCGCGGCCGGCGGGCACGCACCCGGCCGCCGCCGAGGCCTGCGCGGAGCTGCGCGGCGTCAGCGGCGACTTCGACGCCCTGACCGCCACGGAGGGCGTGATGTGCACCAAGCAGTACGACCCGGTGGTCGTCACCGTGGACGGCGTCTGGCAGGGCCAGCGCGTCTCCTACGAGCGCACCTTCTCCAACGAGTGCATGAAGAACGCCTACGGAACGGGCGTCTTCTCCTTCTAGGGGCCGGCACTCCCATGAACCGGGATCGCGCCGTTCCCGTGATCCACAGCGGGCCGTGGCTGGGGAGCCGGGCCGCTGTCACGGGGGCCGCGATCTCGTACAAGGGGGCCGGCGGGCGGAGTGGGGCCGCCCGCCGGCCCCCGGGCCTTTCTCACGTCCCGGGCCCGGTCGCGTCCCGGTGCCTCAGGCCCGGTCACGATGGCTCGTGTCGCACCACGGGTAGCGGCGGCTGCGGCGGCAGGTGCACAGGGCCACGCGGAAGCGGTCGGAGGAGACGACGGAGCCGTCCTCCAGCTCCACCTCCACCGGGCCCTCCATCAGCAACGGGCCCTTGCGCTGCACGGAGACGCGGCGCGGTGCCTCGGACCGGTCAGACGGGGAGTTCGGCACGGATCACCACCAGCTCTTCCTTGTCCTCCTCGGCGGACAGCAGCCCCTGCTCCCGCAGCCAGCGTTCCCGGCCGCGCAGCACGGGACCGAACGGAATGTGCTGCCGGCGGGTCACCGCGGCCTTCAGACCGGCCGTGCGCAACTGCCGGACGGTGAGGTCCGGGTCGCTGAGCGCCGACTGCACCAGCAACAGCACACCGCCCGGCCGCAGCGCCGCGGGCGCCTCCCGGCAGATCCGGTCGACGACGAGCCGCCCGTCGCCGCCCGCGTCCCACGCCCGGGCCGCGCCGCGCGGCTCACGGTGGCCGTGCGGCGCCGGTACGTACGGCGGATTGGCCAGGATCAGGTCGAACGTCTCTCCGCGCACCGGCCCGAAGAGGTTCCCGTGCCGGATGCGGACCCGCAGCCCTGCCCGCCGGGCGTTCAGCCGGGCGGCCAGCACGGCGCCCCAGGACACGTCGACGGCGGTGACCCGCAGACCGCGGCGGGCGGCCTCCAGGGCCAGGGCGCCGGAGCCGGTGCCCACGTCGAGTACCTCCGCGCCCGGGGGGAGCGCTTCGTCGGACAGGGCACCGGCCAGCAGCTCGGTGTCTTCCTGTGGGGCGTACACGCCCGGGAGTACCAGTGGATTCACGGCCGCCGAGTACCCCGCTGCTCAGGAGATATGGGTCGCTTCGCGGGCCAGCGGTTCCCGCAGTGACGAACGTGACGCACGCCAGTCGGCGAGCAGCCGGGCACCGAAGCGCTCCTCGACGAATTCGGTGGCGTCGATGCCGAAGGCGACGTCCGGGGCCAGATGGGGCTCCTGCTCCAGCAGACCACCGATGACCTCGTGCCGCACGACCTGCTCGTGGACCGCGTCGGCCTCGACGTGCTCGTCGTAGAAGTGCTCGGCCGCTGGCCCGGCGCCGTTGCGGCGCATCGCCTCGGCGAGCCGCCGCGAACCCGGTGACGAGGTGATCTCGACCGTCGCGAAATGGCCGACCAGGGCGCCCCGGAGGGAGCGGTGCAGACCGAAGAGGGACATCATGTTCACGGTGACCAGCGCTTCGGCGGACGCCGCGTCGAGGTAGCGGCCGTAGGTGGTGTCCAGGCCCAGGTCCGTCATCAGGTCGGCGAACAGGCGGGCGTGCACGCGGTCGGCGCGCCCCCCGCCCCACTCGTCGAACTCCACCGCCGCCATCCCGGCCTTCGCCCGCCCCCACAGCCGCGGCAGCACCCAGGCGTGCGGGTCCGCCTCCTTGAGGTGGTACAGCGACCGCTGTGCCGCGTACTCGCGCAGGTGCCACAGTTCGCCCTCGTCGCGCAGGAAGTACGAGACGCCCGTGCCCTCCACGGGCTCGACCAGCAGGGCCGCCAGGGCCTCGTCCACGCTGTCGTGGACCCGGGCATCCGTGCGCAGGGCGGACAGGAAGCGGTGCTCCATGGCCGCCCGCACGCGCAGCAGGTCGGGGTCCCACTCGCGCTCCGGGGGCACCCCGGCGAAACCGCGGTAGTGCAGCTCGTAGCAGACGTAGAGGGCGAGCTGGAGGTCCTCGCCGTACACGGCGGCCCGGGCGACGTCCTCCATGCGGGGCAGCCGGCCCGCGCCCCGCAGATACGCCTCGACGCCCCGGCTCAGCGGGCCGCGCGGCGTCGGCAGTCCTGGTTCTTCGTGCTCCATGAGCGCCGGGTACCCGAAGGCGGCCCCAGGTCACCGCCGGAGTGGGAGACCTTGGTCATGGCGCCGTGGGACTCAGTCCCCTCCGGCCTGCTCCTGGGCGCCGGTGTTCGGGGTGGTGGCGTCTGCGGCCTCGCCCAGGTGGCGCCGCTGCCCGGCGGAGTCCTGCGTACGGGTCTCGGCGTCCTCGATCTCGTGCAGGACCTCCTCCAGAGCCGTCTCGGGCTGCTTGCCGGAGTGGTCGCGGTGCTGGTCGTGGGACACGGGGTCTCCTTTCCTCGGTGCGGAACGCGAATCGCCGGTGCGTCGGGTGCTGCCGCCGCCCCGGGCAGGGCACGGGCTCATGTCGAGGCGGTCGCGATGCGCAGCGGTACGGGTTCGGCCGGGGCGGCCTCCGCGTTGCGCCGGGTCACCTCCGCCCACCAGGACGGGCCGTCCTCGATGTGCCGCAGCATCACACCCTCGCGGATCGCCCAGGGGCAGACGGTGAGGGAGCGCAGGCCGGTCAGTTTCATCGCCGTGTGCCCGACGACGGCCCCGGCCAGGCTCTGCGCGGCCCGCGGCGCGGAGATGCCGGGCAGGCGCGCGCGTTCCGCCGCGGGCAGGGCGGCCAGCTGCTTGATGGCCTCCCGCAGGTCTTCCCGGCGCATCTCGCGGTCCACGAACGGGCCGTGGCGTCCGGGCGCGGCGCCGCACAGCCGGCCCAGCTGCTGGAAGGTGCGGGAGGTGGCGACCGCCGTGCGCGGGCCCTCCCAGCGGATCCGGGCCGCGACGTCCCGCAGCTGGTGGCGGACCTTGCGGCGCAGGGCACGCAGTTGCTCGGGCGACGGCGGGTCCTCGTCCTCGAAGTGCTCGTGGGTGAGCCGCCGCGCCCCCAGTGGCAGCGACGCCACGAAGTCCGGCAGCCGGCCGCGCCCGAAGGCGACCTCCAGGGTGCCGCCGCCGATGTCCAGCAGGGCGAGGGGGCCCGAGCGCCAGCCCATCCAGCGGCGGGCCCCGAGAAACGTCAGCTCGGCCTCGACCTCACCGGGCAGCGTGCACAGGTCCACGCCCGTGCGGGTGCGGACGGTGTGCAGCACCTCCTGCCGGTTCGGCGCGTTGCGCACCACGGCGGTCGCGAAGGCCAACGGCCCGGCCGCGCCCCACCGGGTGGCCGTCCTGCTCGCCTCCGCGACCGCGTGCACCAGCTGTTCCACGGCCTGCTCCGGGATGGGTCCCGACGGTGTGACCTGCTCGGACAGCCTCAGACGCCACTTGGCGGTGTGCACGGGCAGCGGTACCCCGTCCTCCGCGTCCGCGACCACAAGTCTGACCGTGTTCGATCCCACGTCCACCACGCTGATTCGCATGCGCGGTGGGTACCCATTTCCGGCCCGGGCCAACGGCTCCGCCCGCGGGATGGCCGAGGATGCGCCCTCGGAGGTCCGGCGGGTGCGCTCCGTCACGCCATCTGGCGCCGCACCAGCTCGTGCAGCCGGCCGTTCGTGTCGGCGAGGAGCTGCGCGGGCGGGCCCTGCTGGATGACCTTGCCCTCCTCCATCACCACGACCCGGTCGGCGTCCAGCACGGTCGACAGGCGGTGCGCGATGACGATCCGGGTGGCGTTGAGGGCCTTGGTGCTCTCGATCACCGTGCGCTGCGTCTCGTTGTCGAGGGCACTGGTCGCCTCGTCGAAGAAGAGGATCCGAGGCCGGCGGATCAGCGCCTGGGCGATCATCAGCCGCTGGCGCTGGCCGCCGGAGACGGCCCCGCTGCCCGACACGATGGTGTGCAGGCCCATCGGCATCCGCTTGATGTCCTCGGCGAGCCCGGCCATCTCGGCCGCCGCCATCGCCTCCTCCGGCGTGTACGGCTCGGTGCCGCAGATGACGTCCAGGACCGAGCCGGTGAACGGCTGCGCGTGCTGCAGCACCACACCGCACTGGCGGCGCACCGCGGACTGGTCGAGGGCCGCCAGGTCCTGACCGTCGTACAGCACGCTGCCCGACACGGGACGGTCGAAGCCGATCAGCAGACGCAGCAGCGTCGACTTGCCGCAGCCGCTCGGGCCGACGATCGCCACGAACTCGCCCGGCCGCACCTCGAACGACACGTCGTCCAGGACCAGCGGCCCGTCGTCCGCGTAGCGGAAGGACAACCGCCGCGCCTCGATCGCCCCGGTCAGCGGACCCGGCCGGGTGCTCGCCGCGCGCACCTCGGGCGTGGCGTCCAGCACCGGCTTGATCTCCTCGAACAGCGGCAGCGCCGCCACCGCCGAGACGAACGCGCCGGTGAGCTGGGTGACGGAGGTCAGCAGCATCGTCACCGACGTGTTGAACGTGAGGAACGCCGCCGCCGACATCGAGCCCCGGGCCGGACCGGCCAGCAGCATGAACATCAGCAGCGTGCACAGCGGCAGGTACACCGCGCCCAGCACCGAGGTGATGTTCTTGATGCGGCCGACCCGCTGCTGCAGTTCCCGGCTGCGCGCGAACTCCGACGCCCAGGCGGCGTAGGCGTAGTTCTCGGCGGCGGCCACCCGCAGCTTGGGCAGGCCGCGCAGGGTCTGGAACGCCTGGTTGTTGAGCTTGTTGGAGAGCACCACCAGCCGTCGCTGCCAGCGCACCTGCCACAGACCGAGTCCCAGGAACACCGCGGCGATGACGACGAGCATGCCGATCGCGGCCATCGCCATCGGCACGCTGAACCACAGCAGCAGCCCGAGGTTCATCACCCCGACCGTCACCGACTGGGCGACCGTGGGCCCGACCCCCGCGAGCAGCCGGCGGACGGAGCTGATGCCCATGGCCGCGCTGGCCAGTTCGCCGGTGGAGCGCTCGGTGAAGAACTTCGTCGGCAGCCGCAGCAACCGGTCCCACACGGCCGGCTGGAGCGTGGCCTCGATACGGCCCTCCAACCGCAGGATGGTGAGGTTCTGCAACAGCATGAAGGCCGCGGCGACCACACTGCTGAGCATCACCGCCAGGCACACCTGGACGATCAGGTCCGTCTGCGCCCTGGGCACGAACTCGCCGAGCACCTTGCCCGTCGCGATGGGCACCAGTGCCCCGATCGCCACCGTGACCAGCCCGCTGAGCAGCAGAGCCGTCAGGTCGCCGCGCATGCCCCGCACACAGAACCGCAGCAGCCGCAGCGGACCGAGCCCCCGCTCGGGCAGCGGCCGGTAGAACATCACCGCGCGCGGCTCGAACTCGTCGGCGTTCGCCTTCTCGACCGGTGTCTCGCGCCCGGTGGAAGGGTGGACCGCCACGTATCCGCCGCGTCGCCACAGCAGCGCCACCGGCGCGCCCGACAGGGCCCGCCGGCCCACCAGCGGCCCGACGTCGTCCCGCCACCAGCGGCCGTCCAGCCGTACGGCCCGGGTACGCACCCGGGAGGCCAGGGCGATCTGCTCGACCGGGTCGAGGCGGTCACCTCCGGTGCCCTTCTGCGTGGGCTCCGAGAGGCTGATGCCGGCCGCTCGCGCGACCAGCTTGCACGCCGCGTAGGTCGCGTCGGCGTCGGCCGCGGTGGTCCGCTTCGCCGACCGCTTGCCGATGGAGGCGAGCAGGGTTTGATCGGCCTGGGCGCGTACCGCCTCACCGGCCTTGATGCCCTCGGCGGTGCGGTCCTCGTGGGTGCGCTCCAGCTGCTCGATCCAGCGGTCCAGCGTGGTCAGCAGCCGGTACTGCTGGTCGACCATGGACTGCCACAGCGCCGGGTCCATCAGCAGGTCCGCCGCCGCCTCTGCGCCGTAGAGCGAGCCGTACTGCACGCTGCCCGGCGGCACCTGCATCCAGAACACGTCGTCGTCCGTGGGGGCGGCCGCCCGTTCCGTGGCCATCGGTGCCTGGAACAGGATGGACAGGCTGCGGCCGACGCCGAGGGCGAGCGCGTACTCCAGGGGGCTCGTCGTCGGCGGCACGTACTGCGGGTCGCCGTGACTGTCGTACGACCAGGTCGCGGTGTGGGCGGGCTGGTACAGCTCGCGCAGGCCGATGCGGTGCACCACACAGTCCCGCAGCGGGCGGGCCACCAGGGTGTGCTGCGGTCCGGCCACCGGGCCGAGCACCAGCGAGCCCGCCTCCAGCCGGCCCAGGTGGTGCCAGTGGCCCTGCCGGCCGGCGTCGACCGCGAACAGGTCGACCGCGCCGGCCGCGACCAGCCACAGCACCTGCGGGCCCTCCAGGTCCAGGCGGCTGAACCCGGCGCAGTCGAGGCGCGAGCCCAGCTGCCCGAAGGCGCCCAGGACGAGGTCCCCGTCGTGTCCTTCGTGGACGGTCGTCATGTCACCGTTCCCTGACCAGTGCCGCGTAGGCGCCGCCGCGCGCCACCAGTTCCTCGTGCCGACCCCGCTCCACGACCGTGCCGTGCTGCAGGACGACGATCTCGTCGCTGTCGCGCACGGTGCTCAGCCGGTGCGCGATCACCACGCAGGCGCAGCCGCGCCGGCGCAGGTTGTCCATCACGACCAGCTCGGTCTCCGCGTCGAGCGCGCTGGTCACCTCGTCGAGCACCAGGATGCTCGGGCGGCGCACCAGGGCCCGGGCGATCTCCAGGCGCTGGCGCTGCCCGCCGGAGAAGTTGCGGCCGTCCTGCTCGACCCTGCTGTGGATGCCGCCGGGCCGGCGCGTGATCACGTCGTACAGGGCGGCGTCGCGCAGTGCGTCCTCGACCGCGTCGTCCGGGATCGACGGGTCCCACAGCGCCACGTTGTCGCGGACCGTGCCCTCGAAGAGGAACACGTCCTGGTCGACGAAGGAGACGGAGGCGGCCAGCGCCCCGCGCGGGATGTCCTCGATGCGCTGCCCGTCGATGCGGATCACGCCCTCCCACGGCGCGTACAGGCCGGAGATCAGCCGCGACACCGTGGACTTGCCGGAGCCGGAGCCGCCGACCAGCGCCACCTGCTGCCCGGGCCCGACGGTCAGGTCGAAGCCGGTGAGCAGCGGCTTGTCGAGCGGGCTGTAACCGAAGGTGATGTTCTCCAGCTCCACATGACCCGTCAGGCGCCGCGTCGACTCGCCGGCGCCGGGGCGGCCGTAGAGCGGGTCTGCCTTGAAGTTCTCCACGTCCTTGAGCCGGGCCACGTCCGCGGCGAAGTCCTGGATGCGGCCGGCGACGCCGTTCAGCCGGGTCAGCGGGGCGGTGAACCGGGTGACCAGGGCCTGGAAGGCGACCAGCAGGCCGACCGAGATGTGCCCCTCGACCGCCCGCAGGCCGCCGATCCACAGGATCAGCGCGCTGTTGAGGGTGGCGAGCGTCGGCGCGACCACGCCCAGCCAGGCGCTCGGCACCCCGAGCCGCTGCTGCTCCTCCAGGGTGGTGGCGTGCTGCCCGGCCCACTTGCGGAAGTAGCCGTCCTCGCCACCGGTCGCCTTCATCGTCTCGATGAGCTGCAGCCCGGTGTAGGCGGTGTTGGTGAGCCGGGCCGTGTCGGCGCGCAGCTTCGCCGTGCGGGTGGCGCGCAGCCGCACCACGACCCGCATGGCCACGATGTTCAGCAGGGCCACGCCGATGCCGACGAACGTCAGCTGCGGGTCGTAGGTGTACAGCAGCACCGCGTACAGCACCACCACGATCGCGTCCACGCCCGCCGCCGCGAGGTCGCGGGAGAGGGTCTCGGCGACCGCGTCGTTGGACTGGAGCCGCTGGACGAGGTCGGCCGGGCTGCGCTGGGAGAAGAACGTCACCGGCAGCCGCAGCAGATGCCGCAGGAAGCGGGCGCTGGACAGGGTCGAGGAGATGATCCGGCCGTGCAGCAGGTTGGCCTGCTGCAGCCAGGTCAGCACGACCGTGAGCAGCACGCACGCCGCCATCGCCGTGAACAGCACGCCCAGCAGCGAGGTCCGGCCGCCGATCAGGAACTCGTCGATGTAGGTGCGGCTGAGCGCGGGCACCGCCGCACCGACGGCCACCAGCAGCAGGCTCGCCAGGACGGCGGCCGGCATGGTGCCCGCGGTGCCGCGCAGCCGGGCGGGCATCGCGCCCAGCACGCCCGGCTTGCGGCCGCCCCGGGTGAAGTCCTCGCCGGGCTCCATGACCAGCACGACACCGGTGAAGCTGCCGTCGAAGTCCTCCATGGGCACGAACCGGCGGCCCTTGCCCGGGTCGTTGATGTAGACGCCCCGGCGGCCGAAGCGGCGGCCCATGCCGTCGTAGACGACGTAGTGGTTGAACTCCCAGAACAGGATGGCCGGCGACTTCACCTCGGCGAGGGCCGCCAGGTCCATCTGCATGCCCTTGGCCGTCAGGCCGTAGCTGCGGGCCGCCTTCAGCAGGTTGCTGGCGCGCGAGCCGTCCCGCGAGACGCCGCAGGCGATGCGCAGCTCCTCCAGAGGCACGTGCCTGCCGTAGTGGCCGAGCACCATCGCCAGGGAGGCGGCGCCGCACTCGACGGCCTCCATCTGCAGGACGGTGGGGGTGCGTACGGTCTTCGCCGCGGTCTTGGGCACCTTGCGTTTCGGCGGGGCGGCGCGGCGCCTGCCCCGGTTCTCCTGTGCGGTCGCGCTCATGGCAGCAGCCAGTCGACGGGACGCTGGTCGGCCAGCTTGATCGAGCCGGAGGCCGGCGTCATGGACGTCAGCTTGAACGGCGGACCCTCCGCGGAGGACCACGCGTAACCGCTCTTCGTGGCGGAGGACTTGTCCAGCCGGACCGTCACGGCCACCGGCCTGCCCTTCCTCGTGAACTGCTCGCCGAGCTGGCTGTCCCCGAGGAACGCGGCGATCTGCTGCGGCGACTGGGCCGAGCGGTCCACGGACTTCACATGGCCACGCAGCACGCCGTACTCCTGCGTCGGAACCGACTGGACGGTCAGGTCGACGGCGGCGCCCTCGGGGATCGCGGCGGCGTTCTGGGCGGGCACGTAGAGCGTGGCGTAGAGGGGGTCCCCGGTGCGGGCGACCTTCTCCACGGCGGCGACGTCCGCGCCGGTCCGGATGATCTGCCCGACGGTCGCGGCGAGCGCGGAGACCCGGCCGGCGTCGAGCGTGCGGACGACGGTCTCGCCCCCGGGGGTGCGGACCTTGAGCACGGGGGAGTTCGCCGGGAGCTGCTCACCCTGGCGGGCCAGGACGGCGGTGACCTGGCCCGCGACGGGGCTCTGCAGGACGTAACTGCCCCGGCCGTGCGTGAGGATGGCGGGCGCACTGACGGTGGAGGCCACCGAGCCGGTCACCGCCCACACCGAGGCGGCCGCCATCGCGACGACCGTCACCGAGAGCACGAGCCAGCCCTGCGGGCGCGCGAACCGCACCGGAAGGTCGAGCTCCTCCGGCGACTGGAGCTTGGCGAGGGCCTGTTGGCGGAACTGCAAGGAACTTCCCTCACCCGTAGAAGAGGTTCTTACAGATGTGGCGGAGGCTGTCGGGGCGCCTGGTCACGGCACCCGAAGATCCCGGAACCGCCGGCTGCGGCTCCGGGAGTCAACGGCGTGAGGCCGGATCAGAGACCGGCGACCAGGTTGGTGACCGGGGCCGTGTTCAGGCCGGTGACACCCTCGACGGTGCCGACGGCGGTGTTCACCAGGCCGGAAACCGGAGCGATGCCGTCCACCGTCTCGGTGACGGTGCTCACGGCGTTCACGGACAGGCCGCCGGAGACGGCGTCGAGCTCGGCGTCGGCGATCTCGACGGTCTCAACCTGGGGGGTGGAGTTCATGATGGAACTTCCCTTCATTGGATATCTCACAAGGGGGGAGCGGCCCCCTCTGGGGACAGATGACGGCCGCGACCACGAGCGCCGGACATCCGTTTCCAAATGCCCTTCGCGGCCCCCGCGGTGCGATGGATCAAAGCACGCTGCGGGCGCGGGATTCCAATCAACCACCCCTCCCACCAGGCAACTTGCGACGCAGAAGCGCTTATCCGTGCAGAACCGCGCACGCCTTGGTGGCGACTTCTTCACATGCGCCACGGCATCGGCTCAATTCAGCTCTTGTATCGCGGGACGGCGAATCCGGCACTCCGGCCCCAAAGGCGTGACCGACGCGAAGGGCAGGCGGAGGACCTGCTTTTCGGTGACCGGGTTGAGCATGCGATGTGCAGATTCGCTGGAGGTGGGATTCAACTCGGCGATCGCAACGGAACGTTCCTGCTTCCTTGCGGAGCGTGCCGGGCCGATGGTGGCCGGCTGACTCCGTGATGCGAAGAGGCGATGTGCAAACGGGATTGAACGCCCCGCGCGGCCCGTGCGTACCAACAGCCATCCAGGCGCCCCCCAACGAGCTGCCGGACGGCGGCCCCCACTCCGTCCCCCAGGAGGAGAGAAGTTTGAGTCACAAGCGAATTCCGAAGCGCAAGGCCGCGATAGCGGCGGGCAGCGTGGTGGCGCTCGGCGCGGCCGCGATCCTGCTGCCCAACGCCAACGCGTCGCAGGACGGTTCGTCCGACGGTACGGCCGCCGCGCCGAAGACCCTGAAGGCCGGCGACGCCTCGGATCTCGCCTCGCAGCTCGCCGGGCTCCTCGGTGACGCGTTCGGCGGCTCCTACTACGACGGCGGCAACCAGCAGCTCGTCGTCAACGTCGTACCGGGCGACAACAACAACGTGATCGTGCAGGCGAAGGCGGCCGGCGCGAAGGTGCGCGAGGTCGACAACAGCTGGTCGGAGCTCCAGCAGGGCGCGTCCACGCTGAAGTCCGAGGCGACCATCGCGGGCACCTCGTGGTCGATCGACCCGCGCACCAACAAGCTCCTGGTGACGGCCGACAGCACCGTGACCGGCGCCAAGTGGGACAGGCTGGAATCCACCGTGCGCAGCCTCGGCTCCGGCATGGCGACCATCAAGAAGTCCGCGGGCACCTTCAAGCCGTTCGTCTCCGGCGGCGACGCCATCTTCGCAGGCGGCTCGCGCTGCTCCCTCGGCTTCAACGTCACCGCGGGCGACGGCTCCCCGGCGTTCCTGACGGCCGGTCACTGCACCCTCGGCGGCAACGAGTGGTCCGACGCGCAGGGCGGCCGGCCGATCGCCACGGTCGACCAGTCGACGTTCCCCGGCGACGGTGACTTCGCACTCGTGAAGTACGACGACCCGGCGACCGAGGCGCCCAGCGAGGTCAACCTCGGCAACCAGACGGTGCGGATCACCGAGGCCGCGGAGGCGACCGTCGGCCAGGAGGTCTTCCGGATGGGCAGCACCACCGGGCTCGCCGACGGCCAGGTCCTCGGCCTCGACGCCACGGTGAACTACCCGGAGGGCACGGTCACCGGCCTCATCCAGACCAACGTCTGCGCCGAGCCCGGTGACAGCGGCGGTTCGCTGTTCACCCAGGACGGACTCGCGATCGGCCTGACCTCCGGCGGCAGCGGTGACTGCACGGTCGGCGGCGAGACCTTCTTCCAGCCGGTCACCACGGCGCTGGAGGCGGTCGGCGCGACCCTCGGCGGCGGAGCCGCGGGCGGCGGAGCGGGCGCGGGCGAGGAGGCCGGTGCCGGTGAAGAGGCCGGTGCGGGCGAGGAGGCCGGTGCGGGCGAGGAGGCCGGTGCGGGCGAGGAGGCCGGTGCGGGCGAGGAGGCCGGTGCGGGCGCGGGTGAAGAGGCCGGTGCGGGTGAAGAGGCCGGTGCGGGTGAAGAGGCCGGTGCCGGTGCGGGTGAAGGAGCCGGGGCCGGTCAGGACACCGGCCAGGGCGTCGGGGACGACTCGGGTCTGACCGAGTCGCGCTGACCCCACCACGTCGGCAGCCGGTCCGGTCCCGCCCCCCTTCCTGGCGGAACCGGACCGGCTGTCCGACGTCCCAGCCACCGTCCGGCCACGATTCCGGCCGCCGGTGAAACGGGCCGGCCCTCCGGCGGGAGGACCGGCCCGTCGCCCTGCCGGTGCCGGCGACTCGGGCACGCGGGCCGCGCGGCCTGGCGGCTGCGGTCTGTGGGCCCGCTTCCGGGTTCGGAGCGTGTGCTTCGGCGGTGGCCGGTGTTCCGGCCGCGCAGCGTGCGGGATCGAAGGCGGCCCGGCCAGATATTTTCGGCCCCGCCGAGGATCGCGCGAGCCGGGAGCGGGGAGCCGCGAGCCGGGAGCCGCGAGCCGCGAGCCGGGAGCCGGGGCGAGCGGTCTGTGTGGTTTGGTGCCGCCCGGTGCTCGCCGGCCCGGTGGTGTGACGGACGGGCCTTCCGGCGCGCGGGCGGCTGCGGTCTCGCGCCACGGGCCGGCTGCCTGGGACCCGGTCGCCACGCCCGGGGCCAGGGCGGTCTGCGTCCGGCAGACGGCCCCGCGTGGTCGGATCCCCGGGCGGCTGTCGTTCTAGCCGACTGCTCTGATCAGCAGCAGGGCGATGTCGTCGAGGCGTTCCTCGCTGTCGGCGTGATGGCGGTCGTGGTGGACGAGGCTGTCGGCCAGTTCGTCCAGCGGCTGGTCGCCGGCGTCGGCCAGGCGGCGGCCCAGGTCCGCCAGGGCTTCCTCGAAGTCCGTGCCGGGGGACTCCACCAGCCCGTCGGTGTAGAGGACGAGCAGGGAGCCGGGGGTGAGGGCGACCTCCGTCGTCGGGTACATCGCCCCGGCGTCGATGCCGAGCAGCGGCCCCCCGGCCAGATCGAGGACGCGCACCCGCCCGTCCGGCCGCCTCAGCAACGGCGGGGGGTGGCCCGCCCGGGACATCACGGCCCGCCCCTGCGCCGGGTCGAGCCGCAGGTACAGGCAGCTGGCGAACAGGTCGGATCCCAGCTCCAGCAGCAGCCGGTTGGTGCTGCGCATGACCTCCTCGGGAGCCTGGCCCACGGCCGTGTACGCCCGGACCGCCGTACGCACCTGCCCCATCAGCCCGGCCGCCGTGACGTTGTGGCCCTGGACGTCCCCGATCACCGCCGCGGCCATGCCCTGCGTGCGCACCAGGTCGTAGAAGTCGCCGCCGATGTCCATGCCCTGTGTGGCCGGCACATAGCGGCCCGTCGCCACGATGCCGGGCAGCGACGGCAGCGAGTGCGGCAGCAGCGCCTCCTGGAGGCCGTGCGCGAGCCGGTGCTTGGCGTCGTAGAGGAGCGCCCGCTCCAGCGCCTGGGCGATCAGCCCGGCCAGGCTGGTCATGATCGCCCGCTCCTCGGTCGGGAAGGGATGCGGCTCGGCGTAGGCGAGCACGCACGTCCCCACCGGCCGCCCCTGGGCGATCAGCGGCAGATAGGCCCATGCCGCGAAGCCGTCGGGCGTGGCGAGCCGCGCCGGGTACAGGCGCTCCAGCTGCTCCTGCGACTCGAAGAACGCCGGCACGCCCGTCCGCAGCACCTGCGTGCCCGGCGTCGGCTCGGTCAGCGGCAGGCCGTCGAACCGCTCGACCACGTGCGCGTCCGGGTAGCCGCGGTGCCCGAGCACCCGCAGCCGGTTCGCCCGCGAGCCCAGCACGACCAGGGCCTGGCTGCCCACGGCCGGTGCGATCTCGTCGGCGACCAGTTGCACCACGTCCTGCACCCCGACCGCCTCGGTGAGCGCCCCGGCCAGGTTCAGCACCTGCGAGATGGTGACCAGCCGGGACGGCGTCCCGTCGGGCGGCGGCGCGGTCCGGTTCATCTCCGACACCGCCCGGGACCGGGTGATGCGCACGCTCAGGCCCGTCGTGCTCGGATACAGCCGGAACGACAGCCACTCGCCGGGCGGGCGCAGCGCCACGAACGAGGTGATGTGCTGGCTGAACAGCGCGGCCCGGTACCGGTCCTCGTAGACCGGGTCGTTGAGCCACGGCACCGACGCCCACAGCTGCGTGCCCAGCAGCCGGCTGACCGGGACGTTCAGCAGCTCGGCCGCCGCCGCGTTGACGAAGCCGATCCGCCCGTGCAGATCCAGCGACACCAGCCCGTAGGGCAGCCGGCTCACCATCCGGGCCGCCTCGACCGTGCCGAGCGTCCCGGCCACGCCGCCCACCAGGGGCGCGGCGACCAGGTCGGGTTCGGGGTGCGGCGGGATGCTGTGCTCGGCGGCCCGCTCCAGCCGGACCGCCAGCCGGGCGCAGGCCGCCGTCAGGTGCTCGCGCTCGTGGTCGGACAGCTCCGTCGGATGCGCACCCGGCCAGGTCACGAAGACCGCGCCGTACACCGTGGAGTCGGTGGCGATCGGCACCGCCGCGAGGGCGAACGGATAGGGCAGCACCACGGCGATGCGGGGGTACCGGCGGGCCATCTCCTCCTCGCCGCCGACCCACACCAGCCGTCGTTCGCGCGCCGCGTCGGCCACCGGGATCGGCGCGCTCAGCCCCACCCGTTCCCAGGGCGCGGCGAACGCCCGGGGCAGCCCGGCCATGACCGCCATCTCCAGCACGGGCTGGTCCGGCGCGAGCAGGTACACCGCGCCGGAGTGGGCGTGCACCTCGTCCATCATCGAGGCCAGCGCCAGGGACAGCAGTGGCCGGCCGACCGGCGCCCTGGCGGCTGCCGGCGCCTGCGCGGACGACTGCCCGTCGGACACGCCGACCACCTCCTCGCACGGCCGCGCGACCGGGCCCAGGAACAAATCTCCCCCCTGGCGGCCCGTCGCGCACGACGAACGGACGGCGACGGCGCCGGTTACCGTCGGTCACACGGAGTCGGCCCCCGAAGCGCCGTCCGAGGCGGGCCCCGCGTGCGGCCGGCCCTCCTTCGCGACGACCTCGCGCCCGTCGCGGGTGTCGGGCCCCGTACCCCGTCGCCGTTGGAGAAGCGCAGCGCCTTCTCCGGCGCCCCAGCGCACTTGGTGATGCGCAGGTGCGGCAGGTGCGGTCCGGGACGAACTTGTGCCTGCCGGCCGGCCGAGGGGCCCGCACGGTCAAGGCTGTCACGAGTCACCGTGCGGAACGCAGGGGTCATGACACGTTCGACACCTTTCGAGTGCACGGGTGAGCGCGGGCGCACGGAACGCTCACAGGGGCTGCGCGGGTGTCTCATTAGCGCTGTAATGGCCAACGTGGTCAGTCCGGGCGCCCGAGAACGCGGAACGCGAACGCCGCGTGCCGAAGGTGCCCTCAAAGCGGTCGCGGCCGATCAGGAGTCACCCGACCGGGTGCGCCGCGTCCTCGAACAGGCACTCGTCTTCGCCGGTGCGGCGTTCGCCGCCGTCTACACGCCCAGCGCGGACGGCGAACTGCTGTGCCTGGTCGAGTCGGCCGGGGTGCCCAGAACCCTGTACGGACTGCGCGACACCTACCCGCGCGCCGGCCGGTCCCCGGTCGCCGAGGCCCACCGCGACGGCCGGCCCGTCTCCCTCGGCCCGGCGGAACTCGCCGCGCGCGCACAGTCCCGGCGTACACCGTCCCGGGACTTCCACCTGACGGCCCTGCCCGTCCACGGCAACGGCGGCGGCTGCCTGCTCGCCGTCAGCGAGCGCCCCGACGGCTTCGGCCCCGACGACCGCGAGTGCCTGGAACTCGTCGCCGAGGCCGTCGCCTACACCGCCCCGGCCGCGCCCGCCGAGGGCGCCGAGCTGCCGCCGGGCGCGTTCAGCCTGGCCATGGACACCGGCCGGGTCCGGGTCGGCGACGACCTGCTGGACCTGTTCGGCCTCGATCCCGGCGGGTTCGACGGCCGCGTCGAGACCCTGCTCGGCCTCACCGTGCCGGAGGACCTGCCGTCCCTGATGTCGGTGGTGGAGGCCGACCACATGTCCATCGGCGACCGGGAGCTGGAGTTCCGCGTGCTCCAGCCCGCCGGGCCACCGAAGTGGCTCCGGCTGCGCGGGCGCCTGGTGCCCGGCGGCGAGGGCCGGCCCGCCCGGCTCGTGGGGACCGTCGCCGACGCCTCCACCCTGCGCTCCGACGTCACCGACGTGGCCCGCGTGCAGCGCCTGGCCGCCGCGCTGGCCACCGCCGTCACCGTGCGCGACGTCGGCAAGGCCGTGGTCGCGGCGCTGCGCCGGCCGCTCAGGGCCGACCGGATCGCGCTCGCCGAGCTGGAGAGCGACCGGCTCGTCGTCACCGTCCTCGACCCGCCCGAACCCGAGGCCTGGCCCGAGCTGTGGCGTGCCGAGTGGCGCGGCGAGTGGCCCGACGCGCCCGTGCGTGCCATGCCCACCCTCGCCGCCGCGCTGCGCGAGGGCCGGGCCCGGATCTGGCCCGCCGGCAGCCCCCTGGAACGCGCACTCGGCGAGGTCGGGCCCGGCGGTCTCGCCGTCCTGCCGCTGCCCGCAGGCAACCGCATGGCCGGGGCCTGCCTGATCGGCTGGGACGCCCCGCACGACTTCGGCGCCGACGAGCGGGCCCTGCTCACCGCGTGCGCCGGCCTCGCCGGACAGGCCCTCGTGCGGGCCCGGGCCTTCGACGCCGAACACGAACTCGTCGGCATGCTCCAGCGCCAGCTGCTGCCGCGCCGCCTGCCCCAGCTGCCGGGCGCGGTGGCCGTCGCCCGCTACCTGCCCAGCACCGCGGGGCTCGAACTGGGCGGCGACTGGTACGACGTCATCCCGCTGCCCGACCACCACGTCGGCCTCGTCATCGGCGACGTCCAGGGCCACAGCGCCGGCGCCGCCACGCTCATGGGCCAGATGCGCACCGCCCTGCGCGCCTACGCCGTCGAGGGGCACCCGCCGGACGTGGTGGTCGCGCACACCAACCGGCTGCTCATGGACATGGACAGCGAGCTCTTCGCCACCTGCTGCTACGTCGACCTCGACCTGGAGGAGGGCTCCGCCTGGTGCGTGCGGGCCGGGCACCTGCCGCCGGTGCTGCGCTACCCGGACGGCCGGACGGAGGTCGCGGAGGCCGAGGGCGGCCCGCCCCTCGGGGTGATCACCCGGGCCGACTTCCCCATGAGCCCGCTGCGGCTGCCGCCCGGCACGCTGATCGCCCTGGCCACGGACGGCCTCGTCGAGACGCCCGAGGCCGACATCGACCAGGGTATGGACCGGCTGGCCGGCCGGCTGGCCGAAGCCGTCCCGGTCGACCTTGGGCTCGTCGCCGACGCCCTCCTCGACGAGGCCCGGCGCAGCGACGACGTCGCCCTGCTCCTGCTGCGCTACGACGGCATGGACCTGCGCCCGCTGCGGGAGAGCTGGACGGTGTGGCGGGTCCCGCAGGCGGTCGGGCAGGCCCGCCGTTTCGTCCGGCGCACGCTGCGCTCCTGGGGCGTCACCGAAGACCACGACGCCGTGCTCGTCGTGGTCTCCGAACTCGTCACCAACGCCCTGGTCCACACCGACGGCCGTGTCCGCATGGACCTGACGCTCATCAACAACCGCCTGCGGGTCGCAGTCGCCGACGCATCGCCGCGCACCCCGGTCCGACCCACCAGCATCGGCTGGGAGGCCACCGGCGGCCGCGGCATCCTGCTCGTCGAGGCCCTCTCGGCGACCTGGGGCACCCTGCCGGTCAGCGGCGGCAAGCAGGTGTGGGCGGAACTGGTACTGGACCTGGACCTGGACCGCTGAGCGGCGCACCCGCCCGGGGCCGGGGGCCCGCCGCGACCGTCCCGGCGGTTTCCCGGGGGTTCGGCCGCCTGGCATCCGCGGCGGCCGGCCGGAGCCTGGCGGGCGCTCCCCGGGGCGCTCCTGCCGCGGCCGGCTCGGCGGTTCCCCGGGTTCGGCCGACTGGTGTCCGCCGCGCCCGGCCGGACGGTGGCGCACGCCCCGGGACGGGGTCCCGTCGCGACCGGCCCGGCGGTTTCCCGGGCTCGGCCACTTCGTATCCCCCGCGGTCGGCCGGACCCGGCGGTTTCCGCGGTTCAGCCCAGCCGCTTCAGGAGCTCCTCGGCCAGCGGTGCCGACGAGGCCGGGTTCTGGCCCGTGACCAGGTTGCGGTCGGTGACCACGTGCGGGGCCCACGGCTCACCGGCCCGTACGGTCACGCCCGCCTCGGTGAGCCGGTCCTGGAGCAGCCACTTCGCGCGGTCGGCGAGGCCGCCCTGGATCTCCTCGGCGTTGGTGAACGCGGCGACCTCGTACCCGGCGAAGACGTTGCTGCCGTCGGCGTCCACCGCCGCCAGCAGCGCGGCCGGGCCGTGGCAGACCACACCGAGCGGCCGGCCCGACTCCAGGGCCCGGGCCAGCAGCCGGCCCGAGTCCGCGTTCACCGCGAGGTCCTCCATCGGGCCGTGGCCGCCCGGGTAGAAGACGGCCGCGTAGTCGTCCAGCCGGACGTCCTCCAGGCGGAGAGGACTCCGCAGTTCGGTGAAGGACTCCAGCGCCTTCGCGATCCGGCCGGCGTTCTCCTCGCCCCCGTTCACCTCGGGAGCCAGCGAAGCCCGGTCGACGGTGGGCACGACACCGCCGGGCGTGGCCACGACGACCTCGTGCCCGGCGGCCCGGAACGCCTCGTAGGGGGCGACGGCCTCCTCGGCCCAGAAGCCGGTGGGGTGCTGGGTGCCGTCGGCCAGCGTCCAGCTGTCGGCGCCGGTGACGACGAAGAGGATCTTCGACATGGTGGTGCATCTCCGTGGGGACGGCCGCGGTGGGACAGCGCGGCGATGACTGGGACACGGACGACCGTAGGCGCCCGGACCACCCGTTTTCCAATGGCGTAATCGATGGCTGCCATAGGAATCCGCATGGCTCGGGCCGGTAGGCTCGGACGCGTGAGACCTCCGGACCCCCTCGGCGCGGCCGGGACGCCCGCCCAGCCCGACCTCAACCTGCTGCGCACCTTCCTGGCCGTCTACCGCTCCGGCTCCTTCACGGCCGCCGCGCAGATCCTGGGGCTGTCCCAGCCGACGGTCACCACGCAGATCCGCTCACTGGAGCGCCAGACCCGCAGGGAGCTGTTCGAACGGCTGCCGCGCGGCGTCGCGCCGACGGCCGTCGCCGACGAACTCGCCGCCCGGGTCGCGGCCCCCCTCGACGCGCTCGCCGAGGCCACCGGCCACGGCCCCCGCGAGGAGACGCACGCCGAGCCGGTCCACCTGGCCGGGCCCGCCGAGCTGCTGTCCACCCGCGCCCTGCCCGCCCTGGCCCCGCTCGTCACCGAGGGCGTACGGCTGCGCGTCACCATGGGGCTGACCGAGCCCCTGCTCGACGAACTGCGGGCCGGCCGCCACGACCTGGTGATCGCCACGACCCGGCCCCGCGGCCGCACCCTGTCGGCCGTGCCGCTCACGGACGAGGAGTTCGTCCTGGTCGCCGCCCCCGCCTGGGCCGTCCGGATCACCGAGCGGCTGGCCGCCGAGGGGCCCGCCGCACTGCACGGCGTGCCGCTGATCACGTACGCCGAGGACCTGCCCATTGTGCGCCGCTACTGGCGGCACGTCTTCGGCCGGCGCCTGAACTGCCGCGCGGCCGTCTCGGTACCGGATCTCAGGGCCGTCCTGGCGCTGGTCTCGGCCGGCGCCGGCTTCAGCGTCCTGCCCCGCTACCTGTGCGCCGGTGAACTGGCCTCCGGGGCCCTCGTCCCCCTCGCCGCCCCCGAGGACGCGCCGATCAACACCGGTTACCTCGTCCAGCGACCCGGCACCTCCGGCAACCCGCACGTCGCCCTCGTCCGCGACCGCCTGCTGGAGGCCGGACGCGGCTGGTGACGGCGGGTGCGGTCCGGGCACCCGGACCGCACAGGACGGAGAGAACCGCACGAGCCGAAGGAAGAGGAACGTCATGGCTCGGCATGTCCGCGACATCATGACCGCCGACCCGGTCACCGTCGAGCCGCAGACCTCCGTCGCCGAGGTGGCGCGCCTCATGCGCGACGAGGACCTCGGGGTCGTCCCGGTGACGGACGGCGACGATCTGCGCGGGGTGGTCACCGACCGGGACCTGGTGGTGCGGTGCCTCAGCCGGGGCGGCGACCCCGAGCAGACCACCGTGGCCGGCGCCTGCAGCGACGAGCTGGTCACCGTCGCCCGGAGGAGGACCTCGGGCAGGCCGTGGAGCCGATGCGTGAGCACTCCGTGCGCCGGATCCCGGTCGTCGGCCACGGGCACCCCGTCGGCATCGTCTCCCTGGGCGACCTGGCCATGGAACGCGACCCGGAGTCGCGCTCGGCGACATCAGCGCCGCGCGTCCCGACACCTGACCGAGGCGACCCGGCCGACGGCCCCGCACACCCGCCCCGTGTGCGGGGCCGTCGCACGTTCCGGTGAACGGCGGGACCGTCACGAGGGGTTGGGGGAGGGCGTGCCGGCGTCCGCGCCCGTGTTTGTTCGCCTTCTCCCTGGGGACTCGAACACCCGCGGACGCAGAAGGAAGATGATGAGTCGTGACGCCCATGGACAGCCCTGACAAGATGCTCCTCCGCCGGCCCGAGACCGGCTGGTCGAAGGCGCGCCGCCTGCGCGGCAAGGCCGCGCCGCGCACCTGCCTCCCCGCCGTGGAGGACCGGGCCGCCCCCGCGCACTCCGGCCCGGAGTGGAACATCGTCCGGGGTGAGGACTGACCGCTCCGCGGGAAGCCGCTCGGTGACGTGCCGGAGAACCGCACGCGTCGACGACCGAAAGAAGTGATGTTCACATCCGCCGGATGGCGGCTAAGGTGAGCTGAATGAAGGCTCTCGTGCTGTCCGGTGGTGCAGGAACGCGGCTGAGGCCGATCACTCACACGTCGGCCAAGCAACTGGTGCCCGTGGCCAACAAGGCCGTGCTTTTCTACGGTTTGGAGTCGATCGCCGACGCCGGCATCACGGACGTGGGCATGATCGTCGGGGACACGGCCGCGGAGATCGAGGAAGCGGTGGGGGACGGGTCGAAGTTCGGCCTGAACGTCACCTACATCCCCCAGGAACGGCCCCTCGGGCTGGCCCACGCGGTCCTGATCGCCCGGGACTTCCTCGGCGACGACGACTTCGTGATGTACCTCGGCGACAACTTCATCGTCGGCGGCATCACCGGCCTCGTCGACGAGTTCCGCACCCACCGGCCCGACGCGCAGATCCTCCTCACACGCGTGGCCGACCCGCGCGCCTTCGGCGTCGCCGAACTCGACCCGTCCGGCCAGGTGATCGGGCTGGAGGAGAAGCCCGAGGAGCCCAAGAGCGACTTCGCCCTCGTCGGCGTCTACATGTTCACGCCCCTCATCCACGAGGCCGTCCGCGCCATCGAACCGTCCTGGCGCGGCGAACTGGAGATCACCCACGCCATCCAGCACCTCATCGACGCCCGCGCCGACGTGCGCTCCACGGTCATCAAGGGCTACTGGAAGGACACCGGCAACGTCGGCGACATGCTCGAGGTGAACCGCACCGTCCTCGAAGGCGTGGAGCGCCGCATCGACGGCGACGTGGACGAGGCATCGGAGACCATCGGACGGGTCGTGGTGGAGGAGGGCGCCCGGATCGTCAACTCCCGTGTCGTCGGACCCGTCGTCATAGGCTCGGGCACGCTCGTCAGCAACTCCTACGTGGGCCCCTTCACCTCCGTCGCGGAGAACTGCCGGATCACCGACAGCGAACTGGAGTTCTCCATCGTGCTGCGGGACTCCTCGATCCTGGGCGTCGGCCGGATCGAGGCCTCGCTGATCGGCCGGCACGTCGAGGTGACGCCGGCGCCCAGCGTCCCCAGCGCCTACCGTTTCGTCCTCGGAGACCACAGCAAGGTGCAGATCACTTCATGAGCAAGGTGCGGATCACGTCATGAACCTCCTCGTCACCGGTGCCGCCGGCTTCATCGGCTCCCGTTACGTGCGCGCACTGCTCGCCTCGGACGCGCCCGACGCGCCGCGCGTCACTGTGCTGGACAAGCTCACCTACGCCGGCACCCTCGACAACCTCGAACTGACACACCCCAGGCTGGAGTTCGTCCAAGGCGACATCTGCGACGCCGAACTGGTCGACAAGCTGGTGGCCGACGCCGACCAGGTCGTGCACTTCGCCGCCGAGTCCCACGTGGACCGCTCCATCACCGGCGCCGCCGACTTCGTCCGCACCAACGTGCTCGGCACCCAGACCCTGCTCGACGCCGCCCTGCGCCACGGCACGGGCCCGTTCGTGCACGTCTCCACCGACGAGGTCTACGGCTCCATCGAGACCGGCTCCTGGCCGGAGACCCACCCGCTGCAGCCGAACTCCCCGTACTCGGCCTCCAAGGCCTCCTCCGACCTGCTCGCCCTGGCCTACCACCGCACCCACGGCCTGGACGTGCGCGTCACCCGGTGCTCCAACAACTACGGCCCGCACCAGTTCCCCGAGAAGGTCATCCCGCTGTTCGTGACCAACCTCCTCGACGGGCTGACGGTGCCGCTGTACGGCGAGGGCCGCAACGTCCGCGACTGGCTGCACGTCGACGACCACTGCCAGGGCGTCGACCTGGTCCGCACCAAGGGCCGGCCCGGCGAGGTCTACAACATCGGCGGCGGCACCGAGCTCAGCAACAAGGAGCTCACCGGCCTGCTCCTGAAGGCCTGCGGCGCGGACTGGGACCGGGTCGAGTACGTCGAGGACCGCAAGGGTCACGACCTGCGCTACTCCGTCGACTGGTCCAAGGCCCGCGACGAACTCGGCTACCGTCCCCGCCACGACTTCACCACCGGCCTCGCCGAGACCGTCGCCTGGTACCGCGACAACCGCGCCTGGTGGGAACCCCTGAAGCGGCGCGTCGCCCAGGAGCGGGCATGAAGTGGCTGATCACCGGCGCGGGCGGCATGCTCGGGCACGACGTCACCGAGGAGCTCACCCGGCGCGGTGAGACGGTCGTGGCCCTCGACCGCGCCGCCCTGGACATCACGAACCCCGAGGCCGTCGGCACGGCCGTCCGGGAACACGCCCCCGACCTCGTCGTGAACTGCGCCGCCTACACGGCCGTCGACGACGCCGAGACCGACGAGGCCCGCGCCCTGCGGATCAACGGCGAGGGCCCGCGCCTGCTCGCCCGGGCCTGCGCCGCCCACGACGCCCGGCTGATCCACGTCTCCACGGACTACGTCTTCTCCGGCGAGTCCCGCACCACCCCCTACCCGGAGGATCACCCGACAGGCCCGCGCACCGCCTACGGCCGCACCAAGCTGGCGGGGGAGCGGGCCGTACGGGAGGAACTGCCCGGGGCGAGCGCGATCGTGCGCACGGCGTGGCTGTACGGCGCCCACGGCGGCAACTTCGTACGAACCATGATCGATCTCGAAGCGCGCCGCGACACCCTCGACGTCGTCGACGACCAGCGCGGCCAGCCCACCTGGAGCGCGGACGTCGCCGAGCGGATCGCCGACCTCGGCCCCCGGCTCGGCCCGGACACGTCCGGCGTCTTCCACGCCACGAACTCCGGCGAGGCCAGCTGGTACGAGCTGGCCCGCGAGGTGTTCGCCCTCATCGGCGCCGACCCCGACCGGGTGCGCCCCACCAGCAGCGCGGCCTTCCCGCGGCCCGCGCCCCGCCCGGCCTACAGCGCCCTCGCACACCGCCGGTGGCAGGAGATCGGCCTGCCGCTGCCGCGCGAGTGGCGCTCCGCCCTGCATGAAGCACTGCCCCGCATCCGCAAGGAAGGTCTTCCTCGTGAAACGCCATGAGTTCCTCCGGGAACTGCACAAGGTCAGCGCCAACCGCAACTACCTGGAGATCGGCGTCAACGACGGGCGCAGTTTGACGCTGTCCCGCGTCCCCAGCATCGCGATCGACCCCGCCTTCAAGGTGGTCTCGGAGCTGAAGTGCGACGTCCACCTGGTGAAGGCCACCAGTGACGACTTCTTCGCCCGCGACAACCCGCTGCAGCACCTCAAGGGCGGCCGGCACCCGCTGCGCAACCTGCGCCGGGGCCGCAGCCCGATCGGCTACTGGCGCCGCACCACGCTCGACCTCTCCTTCATCGACGGCATGCACCTGTTCGAGTTCGCGCTGCGCGACTTCATGAACGTCGAGAAGTACTCGGACTGGGGCAGTGTGATCGTCCTCGACGACATGCTGCCGCGCAGCATCGACGAGGCGGCCCGCGACCGGCACACCAACGCCTGGACCGGTGACGTCTTCAAGATCACCGAGGTGCTGGCCCGCTACCGCCCCGACCTGGTCACCATCCAGGTGGACACCGCGCCCACCGGCCAGCTGGTCGTCTTCGGCGCCGATCCGAAGAACCGGGTCCTGCACGACAAGTACGACGAGATCATGGCCGAGTACAAGGTCCCGGACCCGCAGAAGGTGCCCGAGGCGGTCCTGGAGCGGGCCGGGGCCGTACGCCCCGAGACGCTCCTCGAAGCCGGCTTCTGGCGCCCGCTGGTCCAGGCCCGCAACCGCGGTCTGCCGCGATCCGTGGGCTGGGAGCCCCTGCGCAGGGCCCTGGAACAGGTCGGCGTCAGTCGCTGAGACACCGGCGCCGGCCGCCCCGGAGGGCGGCCGGCGCCGTCGGTGCTCGCGCAGCGTCAGCCGGATCGCCGTCCGCCGCGCAGCTCCTCGTAGTACGCGAGGCACGCCTCGTACGACGGCAGCAGCCCCTGCCGTTCCGCCTCGGCCAGCGTCAGGGCCTGCTCGTCCTTGGGGGACAGCACCGGCGTGATGCCCTCGGGCCACTCGATGCCGAGCGCCGCGTCGAGCGGGTGGATGCCGTGCTCGCGCTCCGGGGCGTACCCCGCCGAGCACAGGTACACCACCGTCGCGTCGTCGGTCAGCGCCATGAAGGCATGGCCCAGGCCCTCGGCGAGGAAGACCGCCGCACGGGTGTCGTCGTCCAGCCGTACGGCCTCCCACCGCCCGTAGGTGGGGGAGCCCACGCGGATGTCGACCACCACGTCCAGGACGGCACCGCGCACGCACGTGACGTACTTGGCCTGGCTGGGCGGCACGTCGGCGAAGTGCACGCCCCGCAGCACACCCCGCCGGGAGACCGAGCAGTTGGCCTGGGCCAGGGACAGGTCGCGGCCCGTCGCCTCGCGGAACTCCTCGCCCCGCAACCACTCGTGGAAGCTGCCCCGGTCGTCCGGGAAGACCTTGGGCTCCAGAACCCAGGCGCCTTCTATCCCCAGTGGTCGCATTCCGTCACTTTCCTCCGGTCCTGATCCGGGACAACACCGTGCGGCGCGTCCTGCCGAGCACGCGCCGCGCCCGCCGTGCCAGCCGCAGCGCCACTCCGGGCCGCGGCACCTCCACGACCTGCGCCCTGCCGTCGGCGGCGCGCAGCGCGAACGGCAGGCCGGTGAAGCGCGGCTGCTCGCCCCCCGGGGTGGGGCACAGCGCGACGCGCCAGACCCCGTTCGAGAGGTCCTCGGCGGGCAGGTCCGCCTCCAGCACCGACCCGTCCGGGGCGGGGGAGAGGAGGCCGGCCGCGTCGAAGAACCGGCTGCGGGAGACGAGCCGCAGCCGCACCTCCGTCTCTGCCGGGACGTGCAGCGGAACAGGGACCTGGAAGCGACTGCCGGAGGCGGTGACGTCCGTCCGCCGCACTCCGCCCAGCCCGAGCCGCTTGCCGCGGGTGTTGAACTCCAGGGAGAGGTTGCCGTGCGGCTGCGTCCAGTACGGCAGGGCCGTGCGGTCGCCGACGACGCCGGCACCCGGCGCGGGCCGGTCCTCACGGGGCGCCGGGCCCAGCCGGCACTCCTTGGTCCAGCCGCCCAGCTTGACCCGGACCAGCGCGTCCCAGACGCCGCCGGCCGGCAGGGCGGCGGGGTCGACCGTGGCGGTCGCCCGCAGCACCAGCCGCACCTGCTCGCCGTCCCCGGCGGGCACGGTCTCGCGGGTGAACTCGACCGGCTGGAAGTACTGCGCGGCGCTGGAACGCTCCCGCAGCAGCAGGTCGGCCGTGGCCTGCCCGAAGCGCGCGGCGGTCTCCGAGGCCACCCAGCGCACCGCCTCGGTCACGTCCTTCGGCACGTCGGTCAGCGGCGCCGCCTCGGCGTCGGCGGGGAACACCATCGGCTCGCCCGCGGACACGTACTCGGCCGTGAAACCGATCCGGAGGGAGCCGTCCCGCCACTCGACGTCCCCGGGCGCCGCCTTGGGCGCGACACCCGCCTCCCACTCGGCGAACGCCACCACGTCGTCGTACCGGTCGGCGGCCGTCAGCGCGGCGACGACCTGCTGCGTCGGCTGCAGGCCGGCCGCCACCCCGGGCCCGAACCGCTCGACCACGACCTGGTGGATCTCGGCGAACAGCTCCCTGCGGTAGTCGTCCGGCAGCTTCACGAACCGCCGGGCCCGCAGCCGCTCCACCATCTCCACGCGCAGCCAGCGGCGGAACAGCCGGTCACGCACCGGACCCGGCTCGGTGTACCGCTCGACGACGTCGAGGGCCTCGCGCAGGTTCTTGAAGTAGCCGACGGGGTCGAAGCGTTCGAAGCCGGCGTTGGAGCCGTCGTCGCGCCGCAGGTGGTAGTAGCAGACGTAGTCGCTGAGCACGGAGACGTTCTCCGCGCGCAGATACGCCTCCGCGATGAAGACGTGGTCCTCCAGGCGCCGCCTGCCCTCGGGGAAGCGCAGGCCGATGCGGTCGAGGAAGGCCCGCCGGATCATCTTGTGCGGGGTGAGGCTGTCGATGAGCGGGGCGTTCTCGACGGTGGCGCGCGGGTGGTTGCGGCGGAACAGCTCCACCGGCACCCCGCGGCCCTTGCCGGCCATCTTGCCCACGATCACGTCGGCGCCGTTGGCGACGCCGTAGTCGTACATCCGCTCCAGGGCCTCGTCGCCCAGGTAGTCGTCGTTGTCGACGAACATCACGAACTCGCCCCGGGAGGCCTCGATGCCGACGTTGCGGGGCTTGCCCGACCAGCCGGAGTTCTCCTGGTGGATGACCTTCATCCGGGGGTCCTCGGCGGCGAGCGCGTCGAGCCGGGCCGGAGTCTG
Organism: Streptomyces sp. NPDC094143; assembly: GCF_040303825.1. Classification (NCBI taxonomy): domain Bacteria; kingdom Bacillati; phylum Actinomycetota; class Actinomycetes; order Kitasatosporales; family Streptomycetaceae; genus Streptomyces; species Streptomyces sp. NPDC094143. The sequence continues at coordinate 8,439 of NZ_JBEOTZ010000004.1, read as the reverse complement.
GTCGGTCGAGCCGTCGTCGACGAAGATCACCTCGTACTCGTCGGGAGGCAGCGACTGCCGCTGCAGCGAGGAGATGCAGTCCTCGATGTAGATCCCCGGGTTGTAGACGGGGACGATGACGCTGACCTTGACCGGCATCGGGTTTCCGGGCCCCTTCGGGTCGCTTGCCGTAGACGTCCTGTTGTACTGCGCGTTGCCCGATGCTAACCCGCTCGACGAGGCCCCCTCACCTTTCGAGACCTCGCCGTGATCATCCGGCCCGCGGGCAACTGAGCTGCGCTGTCTGTCTGTTCGCGGTCAAAATGGTTCGGCCGGCGAGATCCACGGTGACCAGCGTGCTGGTGTGCCGGCTGACGGACGCCATGACGTTCAGCCCGGCCTCGACGGCCTGCGCCCTGACCTGGTGGACGCCGTGGTGGGCGGCGAGCGTGCCCAGCCGGAGATCCTCGGTCGGCGGATCGACCCGCCGGTTCAGTGCGAGCGTGCACAGGCGACGCGTCACCGGCAGCGCGGTTCCGGTCCGGGGGAAGTCGCGGGCGGGGAAGTCGTAGTCGGCCCCGGAAGCGCAGCCGGGGTCGAGGAGCGTCGAAAGGGGACACGCACCCGGTCCTGGCGGGCGACCGGTCGATTCATCCGTATAAGTGGATATCGAAGGGCACCCTCTAGAGTGAGGACGTGCGACTGCTCCTGATGTCCGACACCCACCTGCCCAAGCGCGCCAAGAGCCTGCCCGCCCCCCTGCTCGCCGAACTCCCGTACGCCGATGTCGTCTTCCACGCCGGGGACTGGGTCGACACGGACACCCTCGATCTGCTGGAGGCCCGCTGCCGCCGGCTCGTCGGGGTGTACGGCAACAACGACGGGCCGGAGCTGCGCGCCCGGCTGCCGGAGGTGGCGTACGCGGAACTGGAAGGAGTGCGGTTCGGCACGATCCACGAGACGGGCGCCAGACAGGGCAGGGAACAGCGGTGCGCCGCCCGCTTCCCCGACCTGGACGTGCTGGTCTTCGGCCACAGCCACATCCCCTGGGACACCACGGCCCCCACCGGCCTGCGCCTGCTCAACCCGGGTTCCCCGACGGACCGCCGCCGCCAGCCGCACTGCACGTACATGACCGCCACGGTCGCCGACGGGCGCCTCACGGACGTCGAACTGCACCGGCTGCCACCCCGCACCCCGCGCTGAACGGACCCGTACTGATGTGCCGCCGTGGCTGATGATCAGGAGGACCGGTGCGGATGCACTGCCCCCTTCGTCGCGGACAGCGGCACGCCGGTGCCGCCCCAGCGCAGTGCCACGATCTCCGCGGCGACGGACACCGCCACCTCCTCGGGCGTACGGGCCCCCAGGTCGAGCCCCACCGGTGAGCGCAGCCGCGCCAGCTCCCGCTCGGTCAGTCCCGCCGCGGCCAGCCGTGCCGCCCGGTCGTCGTGCGTGCGGCGGCTGCCCATCGCCCCGATGTACGCGGCCGGCCGGCGCAGCGCCTCCGTCAGCAGCGGCACGTCGAACTTGGGGTCGTGGGTGAGGACGCAGATGACCGTGCGGTCGTCGGTGTCCGTCTCGCGCAGATAGCGGTGCGGCCACCGCGCGACCACCTCCACGTCCTCGGGGAAGCGCCGGGGCGTGGCGAAGACCGGCCGGGCGTCGCAGACGGTGACCCGGTAGCCGAGGAAACCACCGACCCGGGCCACGGCCGCCGCGTAGTCGATCGCCCCGAAGACCAGCATCCGCGGCGGCGGAGCGAACGACTGCAGGAACACGGCGACGGCGTCCTCCCGGCGCTGCCCCTCGGGGCCGTAGTGCCGCAGGCCGGTCGCGCCGAGGGCGAGTCCCCCGCGCGCGTCCGCCGTGACAGCCGCGTCCAGGCCGCTCGCGCCGAGCGTGCCGAGCACCCGGTCCGGCCAGACGGCGAGCGCCGCACCGCGCCGCGCGGGTCCGTCGGTGACGGCGGCCACGATCACCGGCTCGCCCGCCGCCACGGACCGCGCGACCGCGCCGAACGCGGGATCCAGCTCGGGCGACACGGCACGCACCAGCACCGTGATCTCGCCACCGCAGGTCAGACCGACGGAGAAGGCGTCCTCGTCGCTGTAGCCGAAGGTCTCCAGCCGGGCCGCGCCGCTCGCCACCACCTCCCGCGCCAGCTCGAACACCGCACCCTCGACACAGCCCCCCGACACACTGCCCACGACCTCCTCGTCCGGGCCCACCGCCATCGCCGCGCCCGGGTCGCGCGGCGCGCTGCGGCTGACCCCCACCACGGTCGCGAGGCCGAACGGAACCCCGGCCGCGTACCAGCCGCCGAGCACCGGCAGGACGTCACGCACCAGCCGCTCCTCTCCTTCGCGCACCCCCGCCGGGTACCCCGGCGGGGGTAATTCCGTTGTGGCCAGTGGCGCCGTTCTGCTGCACTGCACGGGACAGCCATGTCACCGAGTCCCGAGGAGATCCCGATGCGCCGCACTGCGTGCATGTCCCCCCAGTCAGCAACGGCTCACTCCTCGAAGGACATGACGCTTCGTGCACCTGCTCAACCTCGGGATTCTCGCCCATGTCGACGCCGGTAAGACCAGCCTGACCGAGCGGCTGCTCCATTCGGCCGGGGTGATCGACGAGATCGGCAGCGTCGACGACGGGAACACCCGCACCGACACCCTCGCGCTGGAGCGGCAGCGCGGCATCACCATCAAGTCCGCCGTGGTCTCCTTCCCGCTCGACGGCGTGACCGTCAACCTCATCGACACCCCCGGCCATCCGGACTTCATCGCCGAGGTGGAACGCGTCCTCGGCGTGCTGGACGGCGCCGTCCTCGTGATCTCCGCCGTCGAGGGCGTACAGGCGCAGACGCGGGTGCTGATGCGGACGCTGCGGCGGCTGCGCATCCCGACGCTGTTGTTCGTCAACAAGATCGACCGCGGCGGCGCACGCCACGAGGAGGTCCTGCGGGAGATCTCGTCCCGGCTGACGCCCGGAATCGTCCCCATGGGGACCGTCACCGGCCTCGGAACCCGCCGGGCACGCTTCGTCCCCGGGCCCGGACCCGGCTCGGCCGGCGCCCTCGACGTGCTGACCGAGCACGACGACGCCCTGCTGGCCGCGTACCTCGACGACCGGGTCACCGACACGCTCCTGCGCTGCTCCCTCGTCGCTCTGACCCGGGAGACGCTGGTCCACCCGGTCTATTTCGGCTCCGCCGCCACGGGCGCCGGTGTGAAGGCGCTGCTGTCCGGGATCGAGGAACTGCTGCCGGCGGCCGACGGGGACCCGGACGGGCCGGTCTCCGGCACCGTGTTCAAGGTCGAGCGGGGCCCGGCGGGGGAGAAGATCGCCTACGCCCGGATGTTCTCCGGCACCCTGCGCGTGCGCGACCGGATCCCCTTCGGCGCGGCCGGCGCCGAGGGCCGGGTCACCGCGATCAGCGTCTTCGGCCACGGCACCGACACCCGCGCGGACGCCGTCGCCGCCGGCCGGATCGCCCGGCTTCGAGGGCTCGGCGACATCAGGATCGGCGACGCCCTCGGCGAACCCCGCAAGGCCTACGAGCCTGTCTTCGCCCCGCCCACCCTGGAGACGGTCGTCGTCCCCGGCCCGCACACCCACCGGGGAGCGCTCCACCTGGCCCTCGGCCAACTCGCCGAGCAGGACCCGCTGATCGGCCTGCGCCACGACGAACGGCGCCAGGAGACCTCCGTCTCCCTCTACGGCGAGGTGCAGAAGGAGGTCATCCAGGCCACCCTCGCCGACGAGTACGGCCTCGACGTCACCTTCCGCGAGACCACGCCGCTGTGCGTCGAACGACTCGTCGGCACCGGGCACGCCGTCGAGTTCAACAAGAAGGACCCGAACCCGTTCCTGGCGACGGTCGGGCTGCGTGTCGAGCCCGCACCGCCGGGCTCGGGCGTCTCCTTCCGGCTGGAGGTGGAGCTGGGCTCCATGCCGTACGCCTTCTTCAAGGCCGTCGAGGACACCGTGCGCGAGACCCTCGACCAGGGGCTGCACGGCTGGCAGGTCCCCGACTGCGTGGTCACCATGACGCACAGCGGCTACTCGCCCCGGCAGAGCCACGCCCACCAGGGGTTCGACAAGAGCATGTCGAGCACCGGCGCCGACTTCCGCGGCGTGACCCCGCTGGTGCTGGTCGAGGCGCTGCGGCGGGCCGGGACACGGGTGCACGAGCCCCTGCACCGCTTCCGCGTCGAGGCGCCGGCCGACACCCTGGGCGCCCTGCTCCCGGCCCTCGCCGGCCTCGGGGCGGTGCCGGAGGCGACGCACCACCGGGACGGCCTCTGCGTCCTGCAGGGCACCGTGCCGGCGGCCCGGGTGCACGCCCTGGAACAGCGGCTGCCGGGGCTCACCCGGGGCGAGGGCGAACTGGAAAGTGCGTTCGCGCACTACGCCCCGGTCACGCACGGCACCGTTCCCGAGCGTCCGCGCACCGACCACAACCCGCTGAACAGGAAGGAGTACCTGCTGAACGTGACGCGACGGCTGAGCGGCTGAGGTGGGCGCGTCCGGCGAGCGGTAACTTACTCCGGAGTCAGGGGTGTTGACGGTGTCCGGATATCACCGGACTGTAGTGGACATGCCGACTATCCGAGCGCGTCCCCTGGTCGTCCTGGCCGTCCTCTTCGGCTCGACGGCGGTGGCGGGCGTCCCGCCCGCCACCGCCGCGCCCCGGTCCGGCTCCCTCTGGTTCGACGACCCTCACCTGGAACCCGGTGCCGAACTACCTGCCGAGCGTGCAACGGCTGGTGGGGCAGGGCCAGTACGGGCTGCTGCTGTGGCGGTCGGACGGCGGTCCGGCGCCGACCGAGCTGCATCTGCCGGCGAGTTTCCCGGTGGCGTCCACCACGGTCGTCTCCGACCTGGGCACCGTCCACGCCCCGCCGGCGTACACCGCGACGGCCCCGGTCGGGGTGGCCGAGGAGCCGGGCGGCACGGGAAGCCGCCGCCTGCTGCTCACCGCGCGGGACTCCGGGGTCCTGCACTACGCGCTGGTGACCAACGGGGCGACGGCTCCCCCGGCGGACCTGCTCGCCGCGGCCCGCTCGGAGCTGGCGGCCTGGGCGGCGAAGGAGGTCAGCTAGCGGACGGGCTCGTCCAGCCGGCGACCACCTGACCGAGCCGGACACGTTGCGGGTGGTCGCCGACCGGTACGGACACGGCCTTCCTGCCGGTGGCGAAGTCGATGGCCGTGACCTGGTCGGTGCCGCTCTCGGAGACCACACAGGCCTTGCCGTCACCGCTGACCGTGGCCCAGTAGGGCTTGGAGGCGGTGACGAGCGGGCCCTCCTGGAGGGTCGCGCGGTCGACGACCGTGGCGTAGTCGTCCATGGTCCCGGCCACGCACAGCTTCCTGCCGTCCGGGCTCATGGACAGGCCGTGGTGGCGCGAGTCGTTGACGAAGGTGGTGCGGTCGTCGCTGGTAGCCGGGTTCTTCGGCAGGGTCTTCGTGCGGGTGATCTTGTCGGCGGCCAGGTCGTACTCGAAGAAGCCGTTGAAGAACGACACCTGGAAGTACAGCTTCGACTCGTCCGGTGAGAACACGGCCGGGCGCACCGCGTCCGAGAAGTCCTTCAGCCCGATCGCGTCCAGGCGTGACCGCATGTCGATGACCTTGACCTGCTGGTACGTGGTCGCGTCGATGACGGTGATGCGGCGGTCGCCCTTCGTCCAATCCAGCCAGGGCGCGTCGGTCTGCGTGTTCACCTCCCCGATCGACATGTTGTAGATGTACCGGCCGTCCTTGGTGAAGATGTTCTCGTGCGGCTTGTCGCCGGTGGCGGCTCTGCCGAGCTGCCTGCCGGTCTCGATGTCCAGCACGTGCACGGCGTTGCCGGTGGAGGCCGACACCGCGACCCGCTTGCCGTCGGGGGAGACGGCCATGTGGTCGGCGCGGAAACCGGACACCGGGAAGCGCCAGTTGATTCGCCCGGTGGCGAGGTCGATCGAGACGACGTCGGCGAAGCTGGGGCGGGACACGACCACCGACCTGCCGTCCGGCGTGGAGTACATGTCGTCCACGAACTGGTCGTGTCCCTCGCCGACGCTGTTGCGGATCGTCATGAAGGCGATCCATCTGATCGGATCGGCGTTGATCTCCGCCATCCGCTCGTCCTTGTCGGGGATGACGTCGATCCGGCCGATCCTCGCGAAGTCGCCGGTGGACTTCAGGACGTCGGCGGTGCCCTCCCAGTTGTTGCCCACGAACAGCACCTCGCGCAGCGCTGCGGAGGAGCCCGGGGCCGACGCGGTGGCGGTCGCGGGGAGGGCGGTGGTCAGGGCGAGGGCGAGGGCGGCGGTCAGGGAGCACAGGTGCCGTCGTCGGAAGACGGACATGGCTGATCCCTCCTCTGCGGTGGGGGTGAGGAATCTGAACACACGTGCTTTTAGAGTGAACTTACTGCAAAGTAAGGAAGGAGCGGCTTCTCCACAAGACTGCGTACACGACAAAATCGGTGCACGAACGAGGAATGCGTGCCCGAAGAGGGGAGAGCCGGTGGCGGGCAGACTCAGAGCGCCGACCGGCCGCTACGGCGGCAGGACCGCCGAGGAGCGGCAGGCCGAGCGGCGCCGGCGGTTCCTCGACGCCGCGCTCGACCTGTTCGGCGCCGCCCCCGGCTTCCGCGCCACCACCGTCGCGGCGCTCAGCGAGGCGGCCGGCCTGTCGACCCGTCAGTTCTACGAGGAGTTCCGCACCCTGGAGGACGTGCTCGCCGCGCTGCACCTGGAGGTCAACGGCTGGGCCGAGGCGGCGGTGCTGGAGGCGGCCGCCGCGGCGGCGGACCTGCCGCTGGCCGAGCGCGCCACGGCCATCTTCCGCGCCTACGCCGGGAACCTGGCCGCCGATCCGCGCCGGATCCGCATCACCTTCGTCGAGATCATCGGCGTCAGCCCGCGCCTGGAGGAGCAGCGGCTCGCCCGCCGCGCCAACTGGGTCGACCTCATCTGTGCCGAGGCCGGGACGGCCGCCGCGCGCGGGGAGGCCGCCCCGCGCGACTACCGGCTCGCGGCGACCGGCTTCATCGGCAGCGTCAACGGCCTGCTGCACGACTGGAGCGCCGGCTGGGTGGACGCCACCCTGGACGAGGTCGTCGACGAACTGGTCCGCCAACTGCTGGGCATCCTGCGGCCACCGGGGTGGAGCCCGCGCGGCTGAGTCAGACCCCGGCCCCGGGCGACGACGCCACCGTCGACGTGCGGATCGCGGCCACCGGCCATCTGATCCACGCGGCACAGGCCCGTAGCGTCGACGACGCCCTCCCCGGACTGCTCAGGACCGCGATGGAGAAGGCGAGCGCCGTGGGCCACGGACGGGACAGCTACGCCGGCCTCATCGAGGTGCCGCGCCCCGCGCCGAAGGGCTGATCCGCTAGCCCGCCGCGAGCACGACGAAGTCCACCCCCACGACCAGTGCGAGCCCCAGCAGCAGGCCGGCCAGCAACCGCGCCCTCAGTCCCCGGTAGAGCGCCTCGTACTCGCTCCGCAGTTCCTCCCCGCGGTGCGCCGTGCGTTCCCAGGAGGCCCGGGCGAGGGTGAGGTACTCCTGCGCGAACCGCCGCTCCACCTCCGCCCGTTGCGCCGCCGGCAGCCAGTCGAGACCGGCGGCGAAGCGGGCGGCGGCGGCGCGGGCCTCCGCACGTGCCGCTGCGACGAGCAGATGACCCTCGACCTCGTTGTGGAACGCCCGCAGGTCCACGGGCGGTTCGCCCGTCGCGGTCATCGGAGCGTCAGCTCCCGCTCCGCCGCCGCGACCCGCGCGTGGTGCAGGTCGAACGCCGGGGACTCGCTGCGGATCCTGGGCAGGGCGGCGAAGTTGTGCCGCGGCGGCGGGCAGGAGGTCGCCCACTCCAGGGAACGGCCGTAGCCCCACGGGTCGTCGGCCGTGACCCGCTCGCCGTACCTGGCCGTCTTCCACACGTTGTAGAAGAACGGCAGCATCGACATCCCCAGCAGGAACGAGAAGACGCTCGACACCGTGTTGAGGGTCGTCAGACCCTCCACCGCCAGATAGTCGGGGATCCGCCGCTGCATGCCCTCGGCGCCCAGCCAGTGCTGGACCAGGAACGTGCCGTGGAAGCCGATGAACAGCGTCCAGAAGGTGATCTTGCCCAGGCGCTCGTCCAGCATCCTGCCGGTGAACTTCGGCCACCAGAAGTGGAAGCCGGAGAACATCGCGAACACCACCGTCCCGAAGATCACGTAGTGGAAGTGGGCCACCACGAAGTACGAGTCGGAGACATGGAAGTCGAGGGGCGGCGAGGCCAGCAGCACCCCCGTCAGCCCGCCGAACACGAACGTGATCAGGAAGCCGGTGGCCCAGAGCATGGGTGTCTCGAAGGAGAGCGAGCCCTTCCACATGGTGCCGATCCAGTTGAAGAACTTCACACCGGTCGGGACCGCGATGAGGAAGGTCATGAAGGAGAAGAACGGCAGCAG